>DATNAM010000247.1:0-2338 GCA_035572595.1 Gemmatimonadaceae bacterium | reverse complement strand
CTTGCGATCGATCCCGATCGGCACCGGGGCCAGGTCGCTGCGGTCGAAGCCGAACACGTCGCTGCGGTCCTCGCCGATCACGCGCCACGCGACGCGCTGCCGGTCCGTGATGAACGGATGGCTCAGGTCCATCAGCAGGTTGCTCCGGCCGAGGTCGAAGCGCTCCAGCGCCAGGTTGAAGTGCCACGGACGGCCGACGAACTGATAGTCGGTGAAGCGCACGCCGTACGTATCGCGGAACTGGCCATCGGCCCACTCCACTTGCAGCGAGCGGCCGCCGCCCATGAAATTGCCCTCGCCAATGCGAAAGGACTTGAGGTAGGGGCTGTTGCTCGACGTGCCTAACGCAAGGATCGGCGTGAACTCATCCGTGGTCTCGGCCAACAGGATGACGCCGCCCGCGCCGTCATCGTAGGTCGAGATCCGCGCTTGCGCGATGAACGGCTGCGCGCGCAGGATCCGCTCGGACTCCGCGACGTCGGCCGAGTTGCACGACTTGCCGGGCTGCAGCAGCATGAACCGCTGCACCACTTCGGGCTTGGTGTCGGAGTGGATGGACGAGAGAATGCCGAGCGGCGTCGTCCACCACTTGCCGTTGCGCGGGTAGTACGGCGGGCGCGTCTGCACTTCGATCTCCGAGATGCGCTGGCCCGCGCACGGCACCGCGCGCCCCGCCACCTGCGACGCCGCGGGCGGTCCCGCCAGGCCGAGCGCCACCGCCGCCGCGCCGACGCCTAACGCAACGCGGCGGCGCGGCGCCCGGCGCCCGGCACTCGTGCTCAGCGGCCCATGCGGCGCTTGAGCTCCTCGAGCCGCCGCTCCGCATCCGCTTCGCGCGCCGTCTGCTCGGCCGCCCGGCGCAGTGCGGCCAGGTCGGCGTCCAGCGAAGCGTCCGTCGATCCGGCGAGCGGATCGTTCGATGCCGATGCCGCCCCATCGGGCATGGCTGCGCCGCGTACGCCACCGCCCGCCGCCATCGCGTGAAACTGCTCCGTCATCTCTGCCAGCTCCTGCTCCGCCAACGCCAACTCCGCGGCCTGCGCCTCGAGTTTGCGCTCCAACATCGCCGCGCGCCCGCGATGCTTGGTGGCATAGCGCTCCGCGATCCGCGCCGTCTCCTCGTCGTGAATCTCCGCCGCCATCCGTCCACGCCGTTCCGCCGTTTCCAATTCCTTCTGCTCGCGCGCCAACTGCGCGCGCGTCGCGTCGAGCGCATCACGCACCTGCGACACGCCGACCTTCGCGTCCACGAGCGCCTGGCGCATCATCGCAAGAACCGCGCGCCCTTCCGCAGGAGAGGACGCGCGGTTCATCGCGTCGCGCCAGGCTTGTCTCATATTCTCGAACATGGCGCCCGTCCTCGACGCCCAACGGGGTCAACGATCATTACGACTTGCGCGGCGTCTTCGCGTAGAACTCGCTCATCCGGAGCTCCACGTCGCGCGAATGGCACTGCGGGCACGCGACGTCCGCCCGACCGTGTTGCGAAATCGACTCGCGCACCGAAAACGTCGCCTGACAGGCGTGGCATTGGTATTCGTAGGTCGGCATACGTCACCCTCGCGAAAATGCTGGCTGTCCAGTTACGATACGAATCGCTCGCCCGCGCGCGCAACCCACACGGCATCATCTTATCACTACGCATGTCACGAACCCATCCCGCTGCGTCCGAGCGACCACCGCGCATCGCGATCTCAGCCACCACCTACAGCGATGATCATCGACGACGCGTCCGGCTGAATGTCGCCTACGTGGAAGCCCTGGAGCGCGCCGGCGCGGTACCGCTCGTCATCCCGCCGTTGTCGGAAGTCGCCCACGCCGCCGCGATCATCGACGCGTGCGACGGACTCGTGCTCACCGGAGGCGAAGACCTCGATCCGTCCTTCTACGACGAGCCCCGTGACGCATCGGTCGAGGGAACGAACCCCGAGCGGGACGCCACCGAGATCGCCCTGGTCGAGGCCGCACGCGCGGTCGCATGTCCAACGTTCGCGATTTGCCGAGGTCTCCAGCTGCTCAATGTCGCGCTCGGCGGCTCGCTCGTGCAGGACATTCCCAGCCAACGCCCCGGCTCGCTCGATCACGACCCGGCCGGCCCGCGATCAGCGCGCGTGCACGACGTAGAACTCGAGGTTGGGTCCGCACTCGCGCGCACACTCGGCTCTACCCGGCTGCGCGTCAACTCGTTCCACCACCAGGCAGCCGATCGCGTGGCCGAAGGCCTCCGCGCCAGCGCGTGGGCGCCGGACGGCATCATCGAGGGTCTGGAATGGAACGGCTCCGGCGATTGGTGGGCCGTCGCCGTGCAATGGCATCCGGAGGAATTGGTGATCGGCCC
>DATNAM010000246.1:0-6119 GCA_035572595.1 Gemmatimonadaceae bacterium | reverse complement strand
CATTCTCCTCGCCGATCATCATGCCGCTGCGCATGAGCCTCATCCCGATTCCCGCGTGGCGCGTCGCGTTATCGCTGGCCGTGTTGGTCGTGGGATGCTGGTTTTCCGTGTGGGTGGCGGCGCGGATCTATCGCACGGGGCTGCTCATGTACGGCAAGCGTCCGTCGCCGCGCGAGGTGCTGCGCTGGCTGCGGGCCAGCCGGTAGCGCCGGCCGGCCTAACGGCCTGACGGTTCCGGCTCCAGGGCGCGATCCTTGGGGCCGGGCATCCTGCGGTAGCGGTACGCGTCGTCCGGCGCGTCGGTGCGGTCGAGCAGCGCGTCGATCATCGGCCGGTTAGGCGAGAGCGTGCACACCGGATCGGTGTTGCGCGCGTCGCCGGTGAGCGCGAACGCCTGGCAGCGGCAGCCGCCGAAGTCGATGTGGCGGCGCGAACAGCTGCGACATGGCTCGCGCATCCACTCGTCGCCGCGGAACGCCTGGAACGCGCTCGACTGCTCCCAGATCCACTGCAGGCTGCGGTCGCGCACGTTGTCGAACGACAGGGACGTGATCTGCGACGCGGCGTGGCACGGCAGCACGTTGCCGTTAGGCGCGACCATGATGTACAGCGACCCCCATCCGCCGTAGCACGGCTTCGGATACTCGCTGTAATAGTCGGGCAGCACGTAGATGATCTGCATGCGCCCCTTGTACTCGGCCACTTTGCGGTCGGCCACCTCGGCGCTCCGATCCACCTGCGCCCGCGTCGGCATCAGCAGGTCGCGGTTGGGCACCGCCCACCCGTAGTACTGCGTGTTGGCCAGCTCCACGCGGTCGGCGCCCAACGCGCCGGCCATGTCGATGATCTGCTCGAGGCGATCCAGATTCGCGCGATGCAGTACGACGTTCACCGAAAAGGCGACGTCCCGCTCTTTCACCCACTGCGCGGCGTGCTGCTTGGCGTCCCAGCTCTTGGTGCCGGCGATCCGCTCGGCGCTCTCGCGCTCCGAGTCCTGAAACGAGATCTGCACGTGCTCCAAGCCGGCGTCCACCAGCCGGTCCAGGCGCTCGCGCGTCATGCCTAACGCAGAGGTGACGAGCGTGCTGTAGAGGCCCTCGCGGTGCGCGTGCGCCACCAGCTCCTCGAGGTCGCGCCGGATGAGCGGCTCGCCGCCCGACAAGCCGAGCTGCAGCACGCCCAACTGTCGCGCTTCGCTGATCACCCGCTTCCACTCCTCCGTCTCGAGCTCGGCCTTGGACAGCACGAGGTCGAGCGGATTGGAGCAGTACGGGCAATGGAGCGGACAGCGGTGCGTGAGCTCCGCCAGCAGCGTCGTGGGTCGTCGTTCAGTGGACATCATGCGAATAGAAGCAAAAAGGGCCCGCCTTAGCGAGCCCTTGCCTGCATTACCCGGCGTCTTTAGCGCCGAGCAACGTAGGCCGTCACTTCCATCGTCACTTCCACTACTTCGAACTGCGGCTTTGTCCAGGACATTGTACATCTCCCGCGGTTGTCGCAGCGGAATCGAGGCTCGACCGGTCCACCGAAGTATGAACGGCCATCGCCAAGAACCGCTGCGTTTGTCAATGACGCACGGACATATGAGCATCCGCCGTGCCGCGCGGCCACGCTCGTGCAGGATTCATCCAAGCGACTGTGCACCAACGCGTTGTGCGGCCTCTGTCGCATCGGGTTCGGCCGCACTCCCGCGGGCGACTGCGTGACATGACCCAGAATTGGGTGATATCACCCAATAACTAGAGTCCGAATTTCTTGAGGCGGTAGCGCAGGGTGTCACGACTGATGCCCAGTCGTTGCGCCGCTTTGGTCTGATTGCCGCCTGCCTCTCGGAGCGCTTGCTCGATGAGCGAGCGCTCCCAATGCGACAATTCCACGCCGTCCGGCGGCAAGGGCATCGCCTCGCTCCGCGCGCCTCCATTCGCGTCGGCGTCATCGGCGTGACGTGTCGCGTCGCTCGGCGCGACCGTGCTCATGAGTGAGAGAGAGCTCGCCTCGAGCGTCGGGCCGTTGCTCCAGAGTACGGCGCGTTCGATCACATGGCTCAGCTCTCGGACGTTGCCGGGCCAGGGATACGCGCGCATCGCCGCGCGCGCGCCCGGACCGATGGTGTGCACGTCCTTTCCGTATTTGGCGGTGAATCGCGCCAGGAAGCGGTCGGCGAGCATCAGGACATCGTCTCCGCGGTCGCGGAGCGGCGGCAGGTGGAGCACGATCACCGCGAGGCGAAAGAACAGGTCCTTCCGGAAGTTGCCCGTTTGCGCGTCGCGCTCGAGATCGCGATTCGTGGCAGCGATGATGTGGACGTTCACTTTCCGGTCGCGCAGCCCGCCCACCCGCCTAACGACACCCTCTTCCACCGCGCGCAGCAACTTGCCCTGGAGCGACGGCTCGACATCGCCCACCTCATCGAGGAACAGCGTTCCGCCCTCCGCGGCCTCGAACAACCCGATCTTCGACTCTTTCGCATCGGTGAACGCGCCGCGCTCGTAGCCGAACAATTCCGCCTCGATGAGATTGGCGGGCAGCGCCGTGCACGTGAGCTCGATGAACGGCTTGGACGTCAGGCGTCCCGACGCGTGGATCGTGCGCGCGAGCAGTCCCTTGCCCGTGCCGGTCTCGCCGGTGATCAGGACCGGCGGCGTATCCTCGAGCGCCGCGACTTGCCGCGCGCGGTCGAGCACCGCGCGCATGGCCGGCGACTCCCCGACGAGTTGGGCGAAGTGCAGGTCGGTCGAGGCGCGCTTGCGATGGTACGACAGCTCGTGTTTGAGCAGCGACGTCTCGCGCGCGCGATCGGCGAGGAGCTTCAACTCCTCGAGGTCGACCGGCTTCTTGAGGTAGTCGAACGCGCCTAACTTGACCGCTTCCACGGCGCCTTCGATTGTGCCGAACGCGGTCATGATGATGACGGGAATCGCGCGATCGAATTCATGGATGCGCTGCATGAGCGTGATGCCGCTCATCCCCGGCAGGCGCAGGTCGGCGAAGACGACGTCGGGGCGGAGCTTCGCCAGCAGTTCCAGCGCGTGCTCGGCATCGCCGGCGACTTCCGCGTCGTACCCGCTCTCCGCGAGATAGGCTTTGATCGAGCGCGCCAGCGTGCGCTCGTCGTCCACCACCAGCACGCTGGGGCCGCTCACTGCACCCGTGCCGGTTCGGCGGGTTTCGGCGTCGCGTCGGGCACTCGCACGCCGATAGCCGGGAGCCTAACGCGAACGGTCGTGCCGCGGCCGCCCGGGCGTGACGCGCCGCTCACGATCTCCAGCTGTCCTCCGTTCTGTTCGACGTACCGCTTGGCCGTGGCGAGGCCGAGTCCCGTGCCGCCCTGGCGCGTGGTGAAGAAGGGCTCGCAGACCGACGGCAGCACATCGTCCGGGATTCCCGTTCCCGTGTCCGAGATCTCGATGAACACGCTGCCTAACGCACCGTTGGCGCGGTCGGCGCCTCCGGCCACGCGCAGCACGCCGCCCTCGGGCATCGCGTCCAGCGCGTTGGAGAGGATCTCGACCAGCGCCTGCTCGATCTGCATCGGATCCACGCGGACGTCGGGGAGCGATGATGCGACGTCCACTTCCACGCGCACGCGTCGTTCCTCGGCCAATTTTCTAAACGGTGGCAGTACGTCCTGGACGATGCGCGCGACGGTGTCCGGCAGCGGATGAAACGGCGCCGGCCGCGAAAAATCGAGCAGGTGCGTCACGCGCTTGTCGAGGCGGTCCGCCTCGTAGATGATGTCGTGCAGCGTCTCACGCGATTCATCGTTCCTGGTGCGGCGGAGTGCGAGCTGGGCCGCCGCGCGCAAGCTCGCCAGCGGATTGCGCAGCCCGTGCGCGACCGCGGCCGACATCTCGCCGATCGACGCGAGTCGCTCGGCGTGCACCAGCTGGCGCTGGGTCTGTTGCAGCTGAGCCATCCTTGTCTCGAGCTCCGCGCGCGACTCGCGCAGCTTGGCGGTCATCTCGCTGAACGCGCGCGCCAACTCGCCCACTTCGTCGTTCGACGTCACCACGATCGGATGCTCGAGCTGCCCGGCGCCGACGATCGCCATGCCTTGGCCCAGCTCGCTGATCGGCCGGGCGATGCCGCGCGCGATGAGCCACGACGCGAACGTGCCCAGGCCTAACGCAAGAACCAGAATACCGATCAGCACGCGATCCTCGCCGCCCAGAATGTCCTCGAGCCGCGCGTACGCCCCGCGCACGCTCGATTCGCGCGCGCGGCGGTACACGTCGCGATTCACGTCGGTGAGGGCGGGAAGGAGCCGGTCGCGCAGCTCCACCTGCGCCATCCGGTACGCATCGGCGCGATGGCCGGCATCGTACAGCGCGAACACGCTGTCCGACACGAGCACGATCTGACGTTGAATCGCATCCACGCCGTCGGTGAGATCGGACTCGCCGGGTCTCAGGGCTTGGCGCCAGCGTCCCTGCCAGTACGCCACCACCTGCCGGTTCACGTCGAAGTCGCGGCGGGCGGTGGGATCCATGCCGCTCAGATACCGCCAGATCACCTGCGACTCGTTGAACATGGCCGTTTCCAACTCGGCATACGTGCGCGTGCGGGCCATGTTCTCGCCTAACGCCTGCAGCGCGCGCCGCTCCTGCACGTTGGTGCGAATGGCCTCCCCGCCGATGAGCAGCGCGGGAACCACCATCAGCGCGAATCCAAGAAGGAGCTTGCGGCGGACGGTCATGCTCGACCCGGCGTTGGAGTGCCTCGCTCCCGAAGCTTACATCGACGCGGCGTGCTGCGGATGATGGCTCGCGCTCAAGGCGCGTTGCCGTCGGTCGGCCCCTTCACCCGCTCGCGACGCCGCTCGAGCTCCTCGCGCGCGAAGCGCTTCCGGCTCACGACGCCGAGCATGCCGGTCCATCCCATCGAGACGAGGAGCAGAATCCAGCCCGCCTGGCACGCGGTGAGGAACACGCTCAGGCGCCACGTCGTCGGATCGACGAAGGCCGTCACCACCCGCCCAACGACGCGCGCCACCGGCGGCAGTGTGAGCCCGATGATCACCGCGGCGACGATGAAGAGGGCGAGCGCCGTCTGCGCCAGGATGCGCGCCCACGCGCCGCGCTGGCGGAATTCGCGCGCGCGTCCGACCGCGCTCGCGGCGAGGATGACGCCCCCGATCCACTGGAGCGCGGCAAGGTATGGGACGAGCTTGTTCATGACATGGCTTGCACGGCGTGCGCCTTTAGACGTGCACGCTCAATGCCATGCGGACCGGGGCAATCAGCAATGCGCGTCGAACGCGGCGACGAGGTCCTGCGCAATTGCCGTCGCGCTCCGGCCCTCGATCTGATGCCGCTCGAGCATGTAGACCAGCTTGCCATCCTTGAGCAGGCCGATCTGCGGCGACGATGGCCGATACCCGGTGAAATAGCTGCGTGCCCGGTCGGTCGCATCGATGTCCTGACCCGCGAACACCGTGGTCAGCGCGCGCGGCAGGCGCTCGTGCTTGAGCGCCATCGCCACCGCCGGCCGCGCGTTGCGCGCCGCGCATCCGCAGATCGAGTTCACCACGACTAACGTGGTGCCGGGCGCGTCGCGCAGCGTGTCATCCACTTCTTGGGGCGTGCGCATTTCGCGGACGCCCAGCTTGGTGAGCTCTTCGCGCATTGGCGTCACGAACCGTTCATCATACGTCATGTGAGACCCGTGTTCTGAGGTGATGCGGTATGTAGTAAAGGATAACGAAAGGTGCTTCAGGGCCGAGTCTCCTCGACGAAGGGCTCAAGGATAACAAAAAGGATGCAAGCGATCGGGAAGATCGCTGCCATGCGGTACGACGTGCCGTGGTCGCGCGCGTGGCCTAGGCCAGATGCGTGAACGACGAAGCCTGGATGTGCACCAAAACAATCTTCCCCATCGCTTGCATCCTTTTTGTTATCCTTTGAGCCCTTTGGAAACACCTACAGTGGAGCCCACCGTACGCGACGCGTGCCGCGGACACGGGTCGCCGCCTGGCCTAATTCAAACTCAACCACAACTCGGTATGTCGTTAGAGGTCGTCGATCGCGTCGTCGCGTACCAGCGCCAGGATGGCGGTTTGCGGAACGACGAGATAGCGATCGCCCTCGAACGTGATTTCGACACCCGCCTTACGGAAGAAC
>DATNAM010000245.1:0-9660 GCA_035572595.1 Gemmatimonadaceae bacterium | reverse complement strand
CACGCGCATCAAGCGAGCACCTCGCGCAGCGCGTCTAACGCCCGCTCGAGCATCGGCCATGGGCCGACGGTGATGCGTAGCGCGCACCCGCCTGTTTCGGCGAGCGGCGTGCCGGCCGGCGCACGCAATCCCTCGAACGGGCGCACGGCCACTCCCCGGTCGCGCAGGGCGCCGGCCACGGTACCCGCGTCGTGCACCGGCACGAGCACGAAGTTGGCACGCGAGGGCAGGGGGAACAGCCCCATCGCCCGCAACGCGGCCGCGAGCTCGCCGCGCAGCGCGACCGCCGCGTCGATACGGCCGCGCACCCAGGCCATGTCGGTGCCTAACGCAGCCACCGCGGCTCGCTCGGCGAGCCCGTTCGTCTTGTAGGGGCCGCGCGACTTCTCGACTTCTGCCACCAGCGCCGGATGGCCGACCGCGTAGCCAATGCGGAGCCCCGCTAGGCCGAACGCCTTCGACATGGTGCGCGCCACGAGCACACGATCGCTCCGCATCGCCAGATCCACCAGGTTCGAGCCGGCAAACTCGGCGTACGCTTCGTCGATGATCACCACGGCGCGCGCCCCGGCCACGATGCGCTCCATCGACGCGCGCGCGAACGGCGTGCCGGTCGGATTGTTAGGCGAGCAGAGGTACACGATCGCGGCGCGCGCGGCGATCACGGCGTCCGCATCGACATCGTACTCGTGAGTCAACGGCACGAGCACGGGTTCGAGCGCGTTCATGCGCGCGAACGCGGGGATCATCGCGAACGACGGATCGGGCATCACGATGCGATCGCCCGGTTCTCCGAACGCGCGGATGGCGGAGTCGAGCACGTCATCGGAGCCGCAACCGGTGACGACCGACGACGGATCGACGCCCGCGTACCGAGCGAGCGCACCCTTGAGCGACTGCGCATACGCTTCCGGGTACCGGGTGACGGCCGTCGTGGCCGCCTCGCGCACCGCGCGCTCGGCGGCGGGCGGCACGCCCCAGAGGTTCGTGTTGTCGCTGAGGTCGATGGCGCACGGCCGGCGATCCGGCGCGTACAACGCGAGCCCCTCGTAGCTCGCGCGGGTGCGAAGCGCGGCGATGGTCACGTTAGGCCCGCGGCGGATCGGGCCGCGATCGCGTGTCCCGGCAGTCCCTCGCCGGTCGCGAACGTCGCCACGTCATCGGCGAGCGCGTGAGCGGCGCGCGCCGTCACCCGCTGATACGTGGTCCAACGGACGAAATCGAGCGGCGACAATCCCGAGTACGATCGCGCGAGACCGCCCGTCGGCAGCACGTGATTGGCGCCGGTCATGTAGTCGCCGAACGACACCGAGGCGCTCGCGCCGACGAACACCGTGCCGGCGTTGCGGACGCGATCCAGCGCGCTCTCGGCGTCGGCGACGACGAGCAGCAGATGCTCGGGCGCATAATCGGCCGCGAACGCGATCGCCTCGCCCACCGACTCGGCCACCAGCACGCCGCCGTTCGTCGCCAGCGCGCGCGCGATCACGTCGCGCCGCGGTTGGGCGCCGAGCGCGGCGGCGATCGCCGTCGTTAGGCTGCGGGCCGTCCCATCGCCGATCACCACCGCCACCGCGCACGCGCGCGGGTCGTGCTCCGCTTGCGCCAACAACTCCAACGCCACGCCGCGCGGGTCGCACGTTTCATCGGCAATCACGAGCAGCTCGCTCGGCCCCGCCGGCGAATCGATCGCGACCGCGCCCGTCACCTGCAACTTTGCTTCGGCGACGTACGCGTTCCCGGGCCCAACGATGCGATCGACGCGCGGAATGGTTTCGGTGCCGTACGCCATTGCCGCGATCGCGCCCGCGCCTCCAACGGCGAACACGCGATCCACTTCGGCGATCGCCGCCGCGGCCAGCACCAGCGGCGACGGCTCGGCGCCGCGCGGCGGCGAGCACAGCACGATCTCACCGACGCCGGCGGCACGCGCCGGTAAGGCACCCATGAGCACGCTGCTCGGATACGCCGCGTCCCCGCCCGGTGCATACACACCAACCCGCGCGAGCGGATCCGGCCTGCGCCCGATGACGATGCCGGGCTCCGGTTCGCACACGAACGATTGCGGCTTCATGGCGGCGTGCGCGTGCGTGATGTTGCGCGCCGCGCGTTCCATGGCACGCCGCATGGCCGGGTCCAAGGCATCCAGCGCGCGCGCCACTCGCGCTCGTGGAACCTCGAGCGCGTCGAGCGATACGTCGTCGTAGCGTTGGGCAAGCTCGCGCAGCGCCGCGTCGCCTCGCGTGCGGACGTGCGCGATCGCCGACGTCACGCTGTCCCGGACCTCGGGATCACTCGACGTCGATCGCTCACACAGCCATCGGTAGACGGCCGGCGCGAGGTCGCGCACGCGCCCGCTGTACCGCATGGGAATGGTCGTTGTCACACTCATGGCATGAGCCTCTCGATGCGCGTCACGAGAATTCCTTGGGCGTCCAGCGCTTTGAGCTCGGCGACGATGCGATAGACGCCCGACGCCGGCACCACGGCGTGGACGGCGACGTGCTCGCCGCTGTTCATGATGTCGATCACCGTCGGGCCGTTGAGCCCGGGCAGCACCTGCTTGACTTGCGTTAGGCGGGCGCGCGGCACGTTCGCCATGAGGTATCGCTGGCCGCGCGCGCGCAGCACGGACTCGAGCGCGCCGACGAGGTCGCCGAGTGCGCGCGTGCACTCCATGCGCCGCGCGTCGCGCGCCGTCACCATGCGCGCCGACGACTCGAGGATCGTCGCCACCTCGTGCAGTCCGTTCACGCGCAGCGTCGAGCCGGTGGCGACGAGATCCACGATCACGTCCGCGATGCCGATATGCGGCGCGATCTCGGCCGCGCCCGACACCGGTACGAGCTCGACCGTGCGCCGCGCGCTCGCGAAGAAGCGTGTGGCGAGCCGCGGAAAGCTCGTCGCCACACGCGCGCCATGTGGGATCGCGTCGATCGACTGAATGTCGCTGCTGTCGGTGGCGGCCACGACGAGCCGACAGCGTCCGAACTCGAGATCGGCGAGCGTATCGAGTGCGCGATCGGACTCGGCGATGAGGTCGGCGCCCGTGACGCCGGCGTCGGCCGCGCCGTCGGCGACGAACTCCGGAATGTCCTGGGCGCGGACGAAGATCGCTTCGAACAGGTCGCCGAGCGTGGAGGTGAGCGCGCGTTCGTCGCGCGCGCGCACGTCGACGCCCGCGTCGCGGAAGAGCTCGCGCGCGTCGTCGGCCAGGCGGCCTTTGTTGGGCAATGCGATGCGTAGCATGGTTGTTAGGCAAACAAAAAAGGCCCGTCCAGGACTGGACGGGCCGCAGCGTAACGTGAATGGTGGATGCTTATCGAGTCATCCGCATGCGCGCTCCGCCCCGACCCGTCGGGCCGTGGTGATGCAGCACGTGATGATGGGTGACGCGAGCAAGCGGCATGAACCCAACATATTCGGTAGCGGCACGGATGTCAAAGATGGGTGCCGACAGGAGTTGGAGCGGGTCCTGCGGTCTCCTCTGGCCCCCACTTGTCGTATCAAGCGCCGTTGATATATTTTGTGAGTGGCTCCCTGAGCACACGATGAAATACGCGCTCCTGTCCGACGTGCACGGAAACCTGCCCGCGCTCGATGCCGTGCTCGGCGAAATCGCCCGCCGGAGCGACGTGGACGCGGTGTTCCACCTCGGCGATCTGGTCGGCTACGGGCCGTGGCCTAACGAAGTCGTCGGGCGGTTGCGCGAGGCGGGCATTCGCGGCGTGTCCGGCAACTACGACTCCACCGTCGCGACCCGGTACAAGCATTGCGGCTGCCGCTACGAAGATCCGCGACAAGAGGCGCTCTCGCACGAGAGCTTTGCGTGGACCTGCGCGCACGTGTCGGAGTCCACCAGAGCAGCCCTCGCCCAACTTCCATTTCGTCTCGATCTGCGTCCGCTCGGCGGTCACATTGCGGGCCCGACGCTCACGCTGGTGCACGGCACGCCCCTCAACAATACCACGTACTGGACCGTCGATCGCCCGGATACCTTCTGCCTAAAAATGGCCGACGCCGCCGGCGCACGCGCCGGCGACCTCATCGCCTTCGGCCATACGCACAAGCCATGGCATCGGGTCGTGAACGGGATGCACTTCGTGAATACCGGCAGCGTCGGGCGGCCGAAAGACGGTGACTGGCGCGCCGGCTTCGTGCTCGTACACGTCGACGCATCAGGAGCGATCGCGCTCGAGCTCGTGCGAGTGGAGTACGATCTCGCGCGCACGATGCACGCCATTATCGCGAGCGATCTGCCCGATGATTTCGCGGAGTACCTGAAACACGGTGGGCAAATGGCGCCGATTCCATGACGGCCTCGATGAAACGGTATGCAGCCGAGTGCATCGGCACGTTCATGCTCGTGGCAATCGGACCGGGCGCGGCAATGGTGGCCGCATCGACGCACGCGTTTGGGCAGACCGGCGTTGCGCTTGCCTTCGGGGCTGCCGTGACGCTGTGCGTCGCTTCGTTCGGTCATCTCTCCGGAGCGCACATCAATCCGGCGGTGACAATCGGATTCTGGTCCGTGCGGCGGTTTCCGGCGCGCGACGTCGTGCCGTACATCTTCGCGCAGTGCGCAGGCGCGGTTGCGGCATCCGCGATCCTGCTGTGGATTCTCGGCCCTGCCGGCAATTTCGGCGCGACGGTGCCGGCGATTTCCACTGCGCGTGCGTTCGCAGTCGAGGGCGGCTACACGGCGATCCTCGGCCTCGTGATCATGAGCGTCGCGACCGATGCGCGGACGCCGCCCGCCGTCGCCCCGTTCGCGATCGGCCTCACCGTGTTCGCGGGTGCGTTAGTCACGGGTCCGCTGACGGGCGGAAGCTTCAATCCCGCGCGCACGCTCGGTCCGGCCGTGATCGGCGGAGTCTGGACGTCGCATTGGCTGTACTGGGCGGCGCCTGTGTTAGGCATGATCGCCGCCATGCGTGTGTACGACGCGTTGCGCGGCGCCTCCGCGCCGCCGATCCCGGCGGGCACGGTGATGGGTACGGAAGGCTCGGTGTAGATGCGTTCGCGCTCGGTGGGCTTGACGGCGTTCGCCGAAGCGCCGACTATTACGGCGTGCGCCCGGAGGCGCCCGCGGGTCCGCGCGAAGGACTGAGTCCACTCCTCCTAACACGGTGACTGCACATTGACTCCGTGCTGGCCAGCTTGCGGACCGCCGGCTATCGGCATGGAGGACGTATGACCCCGCAGTTACCCGAGCGCCCGAATCTCGAGCAGCTCAAGCGGCAGGCGAAAGATCTGCTGCGCTCCGCCAAAGCTTGTGATGCCGCCGCGCTCTCGCGGCTCCGGACGCTCCCCGCGTTCGCGCACGAACCCAACGACGCCGCGCTCGCCGCATCGGCGGCGTTGCACGATGCCCAGTCGGTGGTCGCGCGCGAGCTCGGCTTCCCATCCTGGAACGCGCTGCTGGCGCGCGTCGAGGAGGTGACGCTCGAGTTCGGCGCGGCCGTGGCGCAGTTCATCGACGCCGCCACCGAGGTGCGTCCCGATCGAGCCGCGCGTCTGCTTGCGCTGCACCCGGGTATCGCGCGCGCGTCGTTCCACACCGCGCTCCTGTTGGGCGACGTAGCGCGTGTCGACCAGCAGCTCGCGGAGCGTCCCGCCCTGGCGACCGAACCGGGCGGCCCGCGCGACTGGTCACCACTCTTGTACGTGTGCCACACTGCGTTAGGCTTTGGCCCCGCGTCGCGCGCCGATGGCCTGGTCGCCGTCGCGCGCCGGCTGCTCGCGCTGGGTGCCGATCCGAACGCTCGGTTCCCGTGGCTGCACCACGGCGTCAGACGCCCGGTGCTGTGGAGCGCCGTGTGCGTGGCGCACCTGCTCCCGTTAGCCGAGGTGCTGCTCGAGGCCGGCGCGGATCCGAACGACGGCGTCACGTTGACCCTTGCCGCCAGCGGCAGCGACGTCGCCGCGCTCGATCTCTTACGCGCGTACGGCGCCGACCCGAACCATCCGTGGGCAACCGACGGCGCGCCGCCGCTCTTCGCGGTACTCACCTGGTCGGAACCGCGCGACGGCGTCCGCTGGCTCCTCGACCACGGCGCCAAACCCAACGCGACGTTCGCGCCTAACGGAGAGACGCCGCTCCACGTCGTCGCACGACGCGGCAGCGTGGAGGTTGCCGCCGATCTCGTGGCCCATGGCGCGGATCCCGCGCGCGCGCGGCACGACGGGCGCACGCCGTACGCGGTCGCCGCCACGGCCGGCAACGATGCCGTGGCCGCGTGGCTCGCGGCGAACGGTGGCGTCACCGCGTTGTCGGAGATGGACCGCTTCGTCGCAGCATGCAGCCGTGGCGACAGTTCAACCGCTCGCCAGATGCTGCTCGCGAATCCATCGCTGCGCGATGCCATCGCATCCGAACACTACGCCGCCTTCTATCGCGCGGCCGAGCGCGGCGACGTGCGCGTACTCGACACGATGATCGCGTGCGGCTTCGACCCCAATCACGCCGACGATGAAATGGGAATAACGGGCCTGCACGCCGCGGCGATGAGCGGTCGCGCCGATTCGATTCGCACGCTGCTCGCGCATGGCGCCTCGGTCGCGACGCGCGACACCGAATTCCATGCGACACCGCTCGTGTGGGCCGCTGAAGGCCAGCGCTCACATGGTGGCAACGGCCAGGACTATGCCGAAATCGGCCGCCTGCTGCTCGACGCGGGATGCCCAACCGAGTGGGATCCAACCGCGGAGCCGTCGGAAGTCATCGTGGATACGATCGCGGAATGGAAGCGAGCGGCCGCGGCAGAGAAGGGAAGCGCGCGCCGCTAACACGGGGGAAGCGCGCGCTAGCGCGCGCTGAGGGAAGCGCTGACGCTTGGGGAAAAGGGAAGCGGCGGCGACGCCGCCTTGGGGCTGGAAGGACATCCGTTGTCTGCGAGATCTGCAATCCGGTGAGGTGTAGCGGTGCACCGGTACGCAAATCCGCAGACCATTGATGTTCATCCGCCCCCAAGGCGGCGTCGCCGCCGCTTCCCTTTTCCCCAAGCGCCAGCGCTTCCCTGAGCGCGCGCTAGCGCGCGCTTCCCTGATGGCTCGGCTGCCGCGCCGGAAGCGTCACCGTAAATCTCGATCCCGCATCCACCACGCTCTCCACCCGGATGTCGCCCTTCATCCCGCGCGCCAGATCGCGGCTGATCGCCAGGCCTAACCCGGCGCCCTCGGGTGCGCTGGTGAGCGTGCGGCCAACCTGCACGAAGGGCTCGAACACCACCTCGAGCTGATCCGCCGGGATGCCGCGACCCGTGTCCTTCACGTGCACCGCGATCGTGTCCTCGTCCACCGTCTCACACGACACCGCAACCGACCCGCCCGGCGACGTGAACTTGATGGCGTTCGACACCAGGTTGAGCACGATCTGCTCGGTTTTGAGACGGTCCGACCAGGCCACCGTGTTTGGCGAGCACGAGAGGGCTTCCAGCCGGATCTGTTTCGCCGCTGCTTGCGGCGACAACATGCGGGCCACCGTGTCCACCACGTCGTGGATCGACACCGTGGTGAGATCGTACGTCAACTGGCCGGCTTCGACGCGGCTGAAGTTCAGGATGTCGTTGATGATGCCTAACAGATGCTCCTGGCTGCGCTTGATGCGGCCTAACTGTTCCTGCTGCTGCTCCGTCACCGGCCCCGAGAGTCCCATCATCAAGAGATCGGCGTAGCCGCCGATCGCGTTGAGCGGCGTGCGCAGCTCGTGCGACATCGCGGCCAGGAATTCGCTCTTGGCGCGGTTGGCGTCGTCGGCGCGGCGCTGCGATTCGCGCGCGTCGTGCGTGCGCGCCTCGAGCGCTATCGTTTGCCGGCGCAGCTCGGCCGCCAGTTGCTTGAGCTCGTGCGCCCGCGCCTCGGCTTCGGTGCGTTTCGCTTCTTCGGCGGCGACGAGACGCGCCGCGCTGAGCGCACGCGCTTCGGCCGCGCGCCGCTCCGTGAGATCGCGCGTCACCTTGGCGAAGCCGATCAGGTGGCCTCCCTGGTCCCGCAGCGACGTTATCGCGACGCTCGCCCAGAAACGCGTGCCATCGCTGCGCACGCGCCAGCCCTCTTCCTCGTACGTGCCGGTCGACATGGCGATGTTCAAGTGCTGTTCCGGCTTGTTTGCCTCGATGTCGGCGGGCGGATAGAACTTGCTGAAATGTTGGCCGATGATGGTCGACGCCGCGTATCCCTTGATGCGCTCCGCACCGACGTTCCAGGTCGCCACGCGACCCATGGGATCCAGCATGTAGATGGCGTGGTCGCGCACGCCTTGCACGAGCACTCGGAAATTCTGTTCGCTCAAGCGGAGTGCCTCTTCGGCGGCGCGGCGCTCGGTGAGATCGCGCGTCACCTTGGCAAAGCCCACCAACTCGCCATTCGCATCGCGAAGCGCAGTGATCACTACATTTGCCCAGAAGCGCGAACCGTCTTTGCGCAGCCGCCAACCCTCGTCCTCGAAGCGCCCGGTGTTGGCCGCGGTGCGTAGCTCGAATTCGGGGAATCCTTCGGCGACTAACTCACGCGGATAGAAAATCGAGAAGTGCTTCCCGATCGCTTCTTCGGCCGTGTATCCCTTGAACCGTTGCGCACCGGCATTCCAGCTGCGGATGTAGCCGTGTGTGTCGAGCGCAAAGATCGCGTAGTCACTCACGCTCTCCACGAGGCGCTGATAGAGCGCCTCGGACTCGCCTAATCGGTGCTGCGTAGGGGCCGACGACTTCTCAGCCCGCGTCGGGTCGAGCGACGCGCTCACGGGCCGCGCGCGCTCGTCCTCGTCCGGCGCCGGCTCCGCGCTCCTGGGCGTCGGCGATCCTCTTCTACCTGTCATCCACGCGTCGCCATCCGGTCAATCGTGCTCCGAGCCTGGGTCGGATCAGTCGCTCACTCGACGCGGAAAGTCGGCGCAAGAACGCGGCCACGCAGCAGAGATGGCTACGTGTTGGCGTGGGCCCGTTGGGCGCGATGCCGGAACGCCACGCCTGCCGCCGCGGCCCATGCTCCCGCCGTAATCATAGAGGACATGACCACAGCCGTCCACTGGAGCCGCGCCGGGTGTCCGAAAAGACCGGGTACCCATACAAAAATAGTGAAAATGCTGAGCGCAACCGCTTCGAGCGTCGCCGCCAGCGAGGGCAGCACCCAGAAGAGCACACCCAATCCCGCGGCGAGCTGAGCCGCACCGGTGGCGTAGGCCACTCCGCGATGGGACGGCAGCCACGACGGTACCAGTGCGGCAGTTTCGGTCGGGTAAAAGATGTGCGAGAGTCCGATGGGGATGAGCGCCAGGCCGAAGAGCAGGGCGGCGCGCCGGAGACTGATCGTGTCGGGGCCATCGGCGCGGCCGAACAACAGGGAGAGCGTCCACGCCCCCGCAAGAATCACCGCGATCTCGCCTAACCCGAGCCAGCTCGCCTCGACGCTCGGCGCACTCACAATACCGGGGACTTTGAGCAGCAGCCACCAGAGCAGGACATACACGACGAGCGCGCGCGATGCTGCCGCCGCGTACCGCGGAACGAGCAGCGAGACGCCGAGTATGATCTCGAGCACCGCGCACACGTATGCGAGAGCGGTGCGGGCGGCCACGCCGGTCGGCACGGGCTGCCACTGCATGGCGAAGTCGCCGTACACGAGGCCAAGAACGCCCATGGCAATGAAGCAGAGGGCAAA
>DATNAM010000244.1:0-21278 GCA_035572595.1 Gemmatimonadaceae bacterium | reverse complement strand
TCGTGGTCCGCGTCGGCCAGCGCGTCAAACGGGGTCAGGTGATCGCCAACGTCGGCAACACGGGCCTGTCCACCGGACCGCACCTGCACTACGAAATCCACGTCCAAGGCAAAGTGGTCGACCCGCTTACGTACGTGCTCCCGGCCGGCGCGATTCCCGACTGACTCTGGGTTGGTTGCGGCGCTATTGACTAACGGCCCAAGCCGCAGCATCTAGAAGGTGTGTATCGGCCCGTCACGGGTCGTTCCCGCCACCCTGGGAGGTAGTCCATGATCACTTCCCGTCAGATCCTTGCGGCGCTGTTGGTGACGGGTACGGTTCCCGTCTGCGCATGTCGAACCGGGAATCCGTCCGACGTGTCGCAATCCCCAAAGGCGTCCATTCCTCGCTGGAAGGGCAGCCAGACAGAAGTCGTCATCACGAGCGACCAGATCGAGCGCTCACATGTCGCCAGCGCGTGGGACGCGGTGGTGCTCACCGGAATGTTCAGGACCGGGGAAGATAACGACGGCACGCCGACCGAGCTCGTATCTCGGCGCGGGAGAAGTAGTCTCTATCTGTCTCAAGCGGATACGCCGCTCGTAGTGGTGGACGGTGCGATCGTGTCGGACATCGAATCGCTGCGTGACATTACGGCAACGTCGATCGCATCGATTCACCTGCTCGACTGGCAACTGAGCACGATGTACTATGGCACGAACGGAGGCGCCGGCGCGATCGTGATCAGGACCAAGACTGGAGACGTGAACCAGGACTATCATCAGGTGGCCGGCACGCGTTAGTCACGTGCCGCCACGGCGGTCAGCCGCCGATACATCGCGAGATGCAAAGAGGCCGTGGAGTTACGCTCCACGGCCTCTTTGCTTGCTCGGAAGCAGGAAGCGCATATCGGACACGCGCCCGGTATGCGCTCCCGCACCTTCCTTCCGTTAGGCGTCCCGATTGAGACACCCCGTGAACTTCGGGTTGTTGGTCTCAACCTGGGGTACCGGCAGGTTCACGTCAGGACCGTACGCCTTCCCGGTCTTGGCGCGACTTCCCGTCGGGAATACCTGCTCGGTGCCAAAGCCGTATTGACGAACCATACGGCGAAGGTCACCCAACCGGTGCGACGTCAACCACAGGTCGTACGCGCGTTCCCTGAACAGCAACAGCGTGCGTCCGTTCAGATCGGCAGGCACACTGTCCGACGGAAGCGCCGCGAGACCCGGGAACTGCGCGCGGGCAGCGTTGAGCTTCGCGAGGAACGTGGTCGCATCACCCGCCTGTAACGCGGCTTCCGCCTCGATCAGACGAGCTTCGATTCCCGACGCGACCGGCAGCGGAGCATCGCGAGTCGTGTCCCGCAACTGCCAAACTGCCTCCGTCTGTTTGTCGAACCCATGGATACCCTTGTCCTTCACAGGAATCCGAGGGTCCTTGATCGTGCTGTCAACGCTGCCGTCGGTAATGTACGGCAGGCCGTTTCCACCTTCCTTATTGGGAATGGAAAGGCGCTTGACGATCTGAAAGAACTCGAAAAGACCATTCTGCTGCGCCGTCGTATTGGCCGAACTTTCATCCAGGAACATGAAGTTATCCGGCACACTGGCCACAGCCGCTGCAGCCTGTGCAAACTGGCCCTGATCAAGAAGCGCTCGGCCCGTTCCAATGGCGGCGATGTTGAGGTCCGCAGACGAGGCGCCGCTGACGTGCGTCGCCGAATCGAACTTGGCGAGCGCGTCGGACAGAATCTGGTCCGTCGTCTCCGGGTCGCCATAGTCGAGCGTACCATTGTCTTCCGCGGTGCTGAACGGAACACCAGAGCAGTAGTTCTCGGCGAACATGATTCGCGTTAGGCCGCCGAGGTCCAGCACGTGCGCTAGACCTTCGTCGTTCGGCGCGAACGTCTCGAACCGGAGTGCGGCGCGATCTGCAGATGCGCGCGAGCGGCTCAGGTCGATGAACGTGCTCTCGTTGCTGGCGTTGGTAAGCTGAATGCTACGGGCATCAATTTCTTCGCGAGTCGGAAAGGTATCCGACGAACGAATTTCGTCCGTCAGCAGACCGCTGTAGCCGATCTGGCCGCTCGACTCGTTGTTGCCGCCCGTTCCACCGTAGGCGGCGTGAAAGTCACCAATCGCGCCGGCGAGGACGGCGGGCAGCGCGGCAGCATTGTTCGTACTCTGCTGCGTCGCGACGTCCGGGTCTTGCACGGCGAGAATGTCGCTCACTCCGCAAGCGCTCGCGAACAGCGCAATCAGCGCCGCACCGCTCGCAACCGGGAGTGTATATCGCGCTCGACGCAACCAGCCATCAAGCGCTCGGATCGTAGTGTTCTTCATCGTAGAGTGCCTCATGGGTGATTGGCCTAGCGGGTCATGTCGACGCGGAACGTCCAGTACCGCACCGGCGGCTGCGTTAGGAAGTCGAACTGGTTGAAGTTCGACTGCGCATTGCCATTGAGCTCCGGATCGAGACCCTTGTACTTCGTCCATGTGGCCAGGTTTCTGCCAGCGATGGTGAGGCTCAGGTTCGAGAAGCCGGTTTTGGCTGTCAACTCCCGCGGCGCGATCAGCGTGAGGCTGAGCTCGCGTAGCTTCCAGAACGTCGCGTCCTGGATGTAACCGGCAACCGTACCATCTTCGATGTCTGCCACGGCAGCCGCCTGATCGGCGAGCGGCGCATGCGGGTTGTTGATCGCATTGCAGTTTTCGAACGCGGCGCACCGGAAGTCCTCGGTGCCGTTGTACAGCTTGTAACCACCGCGGTAGTCGAGCAGGCCACCAACACGGAAGTACTTGAAGAACGTGATCTGTGGCGAGATCGACACTTCTCTGGTCGGGAAGGGCGAACCGAGGAATGTCGCGGTGTCGCCAACCTGCACTTCGTTGGGCGCAATGATGCCGTCGCCGTTCGCGTCCTTGAAGCCAAGGATCGGCAACTGCCAGTAGCCGCCTAACGGATAGCCGTTCTGGAACCGCTGCGTGTCGCCGCCCAAGCCAAAGTGAATCGGCGCGATGCCGTTACCGAGGTTGACGACCTTATTGTTGTTGGTGCTGGCGCTGACTGTGAGGTTGAAGCTGAGCGGGTCCGACTGATAAAGCGTGCTGTTCAGCGACAATTCGTGACCGGTATTCAGCACTTGGCCGAGGTTCACGAAGCGGCTGTTCGACACGCCGAGGGACGGCGGCAAGCGCTGCGAAACGAGCGCCTGATCCGTCGCCTTGTGGTAGTACGTGTACTCGGCGTTCAAGTGCTCGTTGAAGAAGCCAACGTCGGCACCGATCTCGAACTCCTTGGACAGTTCGGGCTGCAACGTAACGTTGCCCGTACCACCGATCGTGACACCGGGCACCGTCGAGCCATTCACGGTGACGGCAATCGGATTGAAGAACGTCACGCCATCGCGGAAGTTCGGATGCTGGCCGGATTCACCAAAGGCCGTCCGCAACCGCAGCGAGCTCACGATGTTCTGCTTCGGGAAGAACGGCTCCTCACCGATTACCCACGAGAGGTTCACCGTCGGGTACGCTATCCACCCTTCATCGACGCCGAACGCCGAGTTACGGTCGGTACGTACGCCGCCCGACAGGAAGAGGCGGTCCTTCCAAGCCAATTCCTCGAGTGCGTAGCCGCCGATCGTGATGATGTCGGTGCTCTGCTCAGTCACCGCGAACAACGCGTTGGCGCCGTTCAGGGACCTAGTACCAGGCGTCAATTGCTCACCAAAGGCCTGCGTACCGTGCAGGTACGAACGTTCCCACGCGACACCGGCATTCGTCTTCGACTGGATGTCCTGTGTCAGCTGGAACGTGCCAGTCGCCGACGCATTGGTCGTGTAATCCCAGATGTTGTAGGGATTCGATGCCCGCTCGCCGATCGCAGCGTCGGGATCCTCGTTGTTGGCGAAGATGCCCGGCTGGACAAGAAATTGGTCATACCGGTTCGTGTAGTCCAAGCCCGCGGTGAAGATGGCAGACAGCCAATTGAGCGGCTGATAGTTGGCGGTGACGCCGCCCGTAAACCGCTCGATGTCCTGCTGCGTGTTGAGCTGGAACAGCTTGTTGGGACTCACGAAGAAATAACCCTGCTCCGAGTTGTCCTGCGCCGAGCCTAACAGACCGCCGCTGATCACTCCCTCTTCGTTGTTGTCGTTCTGAGGGAAGCCAACTTTGCTGTGCAAGTAATGGCTGTTGGCCTGGATGTTGAACTTCGGACTGAGTTGCGCGCCGACGTTCGCCCGGAGATTGTAGCGGCGCAGAATGTTCGGATCGTAGACTCCCTGCTCGCGATAGTAGTCGCCGGACAAGAAGTACGTCGCCGCCGCGCTACCGCCGGAGGCGGTGAGCCCGTACTGCTCGCGATAGCCGGTGATGAACGGGCTGTGCGCGACCAGCGGATTGAACGACGCTATCGAGTCGAGCGTGCACGAACCATCGGCCTGCGAGATGATGTCGCACTGGACCAAGGAACCCGAGCCATCGTTCAGCGTGCCAAACGCCAGGAAGTTGGACGGGAACGTTGCGTAGTTCTTTTCCGGGCCGTACGCGGCATAGGCGCTCCACCGGGTCTTGCCGGCCTGACCACGCTTGGTGGTGATCTGGATGACGCCGTTCGCGGCCGCCGTACCATAGAGCGCGGCTGCGGCAGGTCCCTTAATGACCTGAATGTCCGCGATGTCCTCTGGGTTGATGTCGTCGAACCGCGAGGGCGATTGGCCGCCGACCCCGATCGTCATCGAGTTGGCGTTGTTGTTCAAGCGAACGCCGTCGACGATGATGAGCGGATCGTTGGAAAGGGAAATCGAGTTCGAGCCGCGGATACGGATGCGGGATCCTGTGCCCGCCGTTCCGCCGGCGGCCTCAACCGTGACGCCAGCCGTACGGGCCGACAAGACGTCAGAGAAGTTGTTGATCGGCGCCTTGTTCATTGAATCGACCGCGATCGTCGCGACGCTGGCGCCGGTCGCGCGCTTCTGTTCAGAGGTGCCTGCTGCCGTGATGATCGTCTCGGTGATCTGCGCGGCACGGGCCGTCATGACGAAGTCGATGGCGACCGTCTGACCTTCCGCGACGTCAACCGCCGTGTCCTTGGGGGTGTAACCGATGCGTTGCGCCCGCACGGTGACATGGCCCGGCGTAATCCCGCTGACCCGGAAGTGACCATTGTCCGACGAAATCGTACCGAGACGGGTGCCCACGATGGTCACCGCGACGTTCGGTACGAGCTGCTTGCTACCCGCGTCGAGGACGCGGCCCTCCACGGCGCCACCTTGCTGCGCTCCTGCCCAAGCAGGAAGCAGAGCAAGCAACGCTCCGACCATTCCTATGTGACGAACATGTATTCGCATTGCTCCTCCGGTTTGCCAATCCCAGTTGTGGATACTACCGCCCGCGGAAACGGGTCGGCACGACTGAGGCTGCACTGACGGGCCGCCGGTGGAACGTCGTTCGGCGGCGGGGTGCGGATATCGTGGGTGGGCCTCCTTTGCCAGAGAAGACTGCCGATAACTGAACAAGAACGCCTTCGCCGGAACCAATGGCTCGGCGGAGACGTCTTCATCATCTGCTCAGGCACGCGCGGCCACGAACGCGCGGGCCATCTCACACGGCGCTAAACCGATGCTTGATCGATGTGTTTGAACGGCTAGCCGGCAGCGACCGACCGTTCTGGGAACCATTCGACCGTGCCGCGAAACTCCTCAGCGCCCGCACGATTCAGGCAACGCTCTATTTAACGGGATCGGTTGTACTCAGAGGTTAGGCTCGCCAACACCGGCTTACCAAGCCGCAGGGGCCGGCATTGCAGGCCGCTAACGTAATGCGGGCCTGCCTCTGGCCGCAAGCCTACGTTCTCTATCGTGTCGGTGATTGCGGCGAAACGCCGTTGCGCTGAGGCGAACGTCTTTTTCCGGCGTGCGAGTGGTCCCCTCAGGCCGCGTTGGTACGGCCAACGGCTACACCCCGTTACACGCCGCGCTTCTCTCTCGACATGTCGGATCCGTTTTGGTCGAGCGACCGTGTCGGGATCCTGACCAACAGACCGCCCGCGTGGCGAACCTCCATTGGCTTGCGCAGCCGCACCACCAGCGCCCCCGCACCCGGCCCGCACCATACCCGGTCGAGTTCGCCTAACGAATGAAGATGGCACGTTAGGCATTCCTCACGTCCCGCCGCTCGCCCCACCTCCCTTGACACCTCCGCCGGCCGCTCGTAGCCTTGGCGCCCCGTTAGGCAAATGCCTCGCGGGAAAACGCGGGCGCGTCCCTCTCGACTCGAAGACGCGCCCCCGATGTACCTCGAACCTGGAGGGTGCCATGCAGCGATCCGGATCAGGCGTGACCAACCGAAGACGGTGCAGACCGGCGGTGGTGCTGACTTTGCCGCTCCTCACGCTGGCGGCCGCATGCTCGAGCCCAACGAGCGCCGATACCGCGTCCGTCAAACGCATCGAGCGTACGATCACCACCGGGCCAGGAAACGTGGAAATCCTCGCCGGTACCGTCACGGCCTCAGGGGGATTTATTACGGGCGTTTCGCCCGACAGCGTGTGCGGCTTCGTGTTCTTTCCACCGCTGCCCGATTCCCTCGTGTTCTCGAAGATCCTCTGTCAATCGGTTGGCGCGTCGCTTGGCGGCGGAGGCGGTCAGATCCTCGACGGCGGTGCCATCCAAATCGACGGCGTCGTAAACTCGGACACCGTGCGCTTCGGCTCCGTCGAAGCGAAATGGGGCGAAGGGCTCGAGACATTCACGCCGAGCACGTCGACAATAATCCTCACCGCAGCAC
The DNA here is from genome assembly GCA_035572595.1 of Gemmatimonadaceae bacterium. GTDB lineage: Bacteria > Gemmatimonadota > Gemmatimonadetes > Gemmatimonadales > Gemmatimonadaceae > JADGGM01. Next base: position 14,508 of record DATNAM010000244.1, on the reverse strand, counting down.
CGGCCGGTGGATACCACTTCGCCCAGTACAACACCAGCACAGGTATCGTGACGACTACACCCAAGCTCATCCTGCATGGACCGTTCAATGGGTTGCTTGTCCACGCGTTCTTGCAGCAGAACGCGTCGACTGGCGGTGGTGGCGGTGGTGGCGGTGGTGGTGGTGGTACCGGCGGTGGAGGAGGCGGCGGCGGCACGTGTATCGTTTGCCCGCCCCCCAAAGGTTAGAGAACACCCTGTCATGCGCGAACGGCGCGGGGCGTGCAACGCCCCGCGCCGTTCGCACCTGCCTTACGGACCGCATGTCTACCGCCGCTCGAGCGCCTCCCGCAACGACGGCGCCGGATCGATCGCGTTCCCCCACTTCTTGATGTGAATCTCGAAGTGCAGATGCGGACCCGCTGCCTCCGCATCTCCCGAATCACCCACGTACCCCACGATCTCGCCCGCCGTCACCCGATCCCCGTTCCGCAGCCCGCGCGCATACGCATAGCGCGGCGGCGCATTGTTGTCTCTCGTACCGGGATCGTCGTTGTTGAGATGCGCGTAGAAGTACAGGTTGCCGTCGTCGCCCCGGAGCAGCAGCTCGTACCCCTTCCCCTTCTTCGGACGCGCCGTCGCGATCCAATCCACCGTCCCGTTCACAGCCGCAAGAATCGGCGTCCACCTCGGACAAAACAGATCCTGTCCCATGTGATGCCGCTTGCCGCCGTCGCGCGGATCGCCAAACCCACTGGTGAATCGCGCCGAATCCGCGGCAAGCGGAAACGTGATGGGCACGATGCGCACCTCGTTGTTGCCCGAGCCACCGATACCCCGCGACGTCGCGCACGCGCCGAGAGAAAACAAAACGGCGAGCCGTACGAGCCTCGCCGTCTTCGATCCTTCGAGTGAGAACATGCTACCTCATCACGGATGCGGCGACGGCGTAGCCGGCGGCGTGCTCGTCGACCCCGCAGGCGCTGGATTCGAGAAGTCCACCTTGGGCACCTCCCGCGCTCCGGGATTCGTCACCTCGAAGTACGCTTTCGCTTTCGCGCTGATCACCTTCGCCGTTAGGACGGCCGGAAATCGCCGGATGTAGGTGTTGTACTGCTGCGCGGCCTGATTGTAGTCGCCGCGCGCCACCGCGATCCGGTTCTCCGTTCCTGTCAACTCGTCCTGCAACCGCAGGAATCCCTGATCCGCCTTGAGCTGCGGATACGCCTCGGCGACCGCGAACAGCCGGCCTAACCCGGAGGTCAGTTGCGCGTTGGCGTTCGCCATCTGCTGCGGATCGTGCGTCTGCACCGCGTTGATGAGCCCCGAGCGCGCCGTTGCAACCTCGCTGAACACCTGCTCTTCGTGCTGCGCGTAGCCCTTCACCGTGCTCACGAGATTCGGAATCAAATCGGCACGGCGCTGCAGCTGGACTTCGATCTGACCCTGTGCCGCCTTCGCCTGCTCGTCCAACGTCTGGATCGTGTTGTAGCCGCATCCCGCGAGGAGCGGAACTAGGCACAAGGCAAGCAACCGCTTTCGCATTCGGTACCTCCGAGCAGTGCGTCCGACGAATGGTACAATCAAGCCGGTCTGAAGCTCAACTGTACAATGTACTTGCCCGGCTTGACCGACCCTGAGGTCGGCTTCCAGGCCGTTGCGGCCTTCTCATCCAGACACTCGTTCACCGATTTCCCCGCTTTGGAGGTCCACGTGTCGGCACGCACGCGTGCATCGCTCACACCGCCGGACCCCACCGTGACGACCATTGCCACACCGCCCTGCAGGCGCGGGTCGACCTTCTGCCCAAACTCCTGATAGCAGAACTGCGAGAACGACTGCTCGCGCTCTACCACCTCGACCAGCGCCGGAGGTGCCGGCGGAATCGGTTTTTCCGCAACCTGTGGCTTGGGAGGCGTAAATGTGTCCGGCGCCGCCGCCGGAATCGCACTCTGTACGGAATCCAGATTCATTGGCGTCGTGTCCTGCGCGACCGGCGGCGGAGTGGGAGGCTTCTTGTCGTGCGAACAGGCGGCAATCACGACGAGCGCCGTCGCGGCGAGCATGCGTCGCATCATCCAGCTCCTTGGTTGTCCAGGTAGGCTACCAATTGGTGCGCTCCCGCGAGGTAACTGGAGAGCACCGATGGAACGTCATCGCGAGTGAGGCGCTCGCTACCGCGCACGTGCTTGACCACGCGAATGAACGCGTCCGTCGACACACCCGTCGCCTTTGCGATGTGCCGGCACAGCACCTCGTAGTCTGTGGACGGGGTTTCCCCCCGATCGCGTAACACCGCGCGAAAGATCACCATGAACGTGCTGAGACTCGCCTCGAGCAACTCGAGAAGTCGCTTCCGGTCGCCACCTGTAGCAAGAATTCCTTGTCTGAGCTGCAGCAGCTTCCCCATCGCCTCGCGCTCGAGCTGCAACCGCAGATTCTTCCGGTCGACGCGAATGCCGGAGAATGGGTCGGCGCCGAACAGCACCCGATTTCGCTCGAGGATGTCCGCGTACTCCATCGGGAACACGTCGGACGACGAGCGCCACTCATCTTCCGTGAGCGTGAGCGGTGGCGGATGGCCGGCCTCCGCCCACGCACGCGCGATGGACGACTCCCACTCGAGCAACTGTAAATCGAGCGAGCGGACCAACACGAGCACGTTGAGGTCGGATCGCTTGGCGATGTGTTCGCCCGCCGCGGCCGAGCCGTAAAGGACGACGGCGCGGAGCTGATCGCCGAACGCCTTCTGGAGCTGCGCCACCAGTTCTTCGAGTGTCATTTTCGCCATGTGCGCCTCACCAGCTCGAGCCGCCGCCGCCACCGCCAAATCCGCCGCCGCCACCGAATCCACCGAATCCACCGCCCCCGCCGAATCCTCCACCACCGCCGAATCCGCCGCGTCCGCCTAACCCGCCCGTCGCGAAGAGGATGGGCAGACACCCCACGCACCCGCGACGACGGCCGAGCAGCGATGCGAGTACGATGAACGCGATGAAAATGAACAGCGCGGCCTGCGGCGGAAACTGCCCGCCCTGGCCGGAACCAGTGCTAACGGGCGCCGGCGGCGCGAGGGTCGTGTCGACGGTAAAGTGGTATTCGTCCGCGAACTTCTGCGCGACCTGATACGTGAGCTGCTCCATGCCGCCCGCGTAGTCGCGCCGCTTGAAGAACTCGACGGCCGCTCGGCACATGTCGCCGGCGTCGGCATCGGTGATGAAGCCTTCGGCGCCGTAGCCGGTCCCGACGAAGCACTCGCCTCTGCCGCTCGAGTTGGTTTCCTTCGGCACCACCAGGATGATGACGCCCGTATTGCGCGTCGGATCGCCCGGCTTGCCGAACTTGCCGACCTTCCACGTGCGTCCGATCTGCAGCGCGACGTCCTGTTTGTCGTGCTGGCCAATGTCCGGCAGCGTCACGACGACGATCTCGCCGCCGGACTTGGCGCGGACGTCGTCGATGATACTCTGGATGTGCTGCTGACTCGCCGACGGGAGGACGTTTGCGAAGTCGTTGACGTATCCCGTCGGCGCCGGGAGCTGCAGCGCCTGGAAGAGCATCAGCGCTCCGGCCAGCTTCATCGGGAACACGCTCGACCACACCGTGGGTTAGGCCTCCTGTGATGGGTGAGGCGCATCGTTAGGCCGTCGGCGGACGGCAGGGACGCGCCCACGGGCGCTATTTGCTGAACACGAACGAGAAGCTGTACGTACCGCCGCCCTGGTCGGACGGCGGGAAGCGCCACCCCATGATCTTCTGCTTGATGCAGGATTCGGTTTCTGCCGAGCCCGCGCCGGACCACGTGCGATTCGTGATGTCGACGCCCGTCACGTTGCCGCCGCCGGTGAGTGTCACGGCGACGTTCACGGTGCCCGCCAACGCCGGATTCACCTTGAGGCCGTTTTCCGTGTAGCAGAACTGGAGCTGCGATTGCCGTCCGCGCACGTAGTTGCCGAGGTCGGACACGTTGCGCCCTGGCCCACCCACCTTCTCGGCGCGGATGACGCTGGGCGGCGCGACGCTCACCGACGAGAAGCCCACGCCCCCGCCTCCGCCCACGCCGCCGATCCCGCCTCCGCCCGGCGTGGTGCCGAGGCCTTCGCCTAACCCACCGCGTCCCGGCGTGCGCGAGCCTTGGCCGCCTTGCCCGTACCCGATGACGGCCTTGCCGCTCTGGCCCGGCGTCGAGCCGGCGCCGGAATTGACATCCACGCCGCGCAGCACGTTGGACACGTCGCCGACCATGCCGCCGGTTTGTTTGGTGGCCGCGCCGCCGAAGGCCGATCCGAACGCGGCCGCGTCGTTCTTTTTGGGCGCCGGACGTCCGCCGCCCGCCGCGGGGCGCGGCGCGGCCGCGGGCGCAGCCGGAGCTGCCGCCGGCTGCGGCGTGGGCGCAGGAGGCGAGAGGTCTTCCACCTTCACGTCGATGGGCGGCGTTTCTTGCGGCAAGAGCGCGATGGACGGCGGCACCAACGGTCCGAACGCCACCAGCAGCAGCCACAAAATGCCGAGCGCGCACGACGTGATCCACGAGTACATGATCGCGCGCCCTTCGGCGTCCGCGAACTCGTAGCGCATGTTGCGCGTGAACGACGTGTCGTCCACTAGTGCGCGCTCGCGCCGGGGCGGCGGCGTCATCGGCTGCCGTGCGTCGGCCATGCCTAACGCGCCCCCGTCGCAGCAGCGGTGGAATCCACCGGCGCTTCCTGCTTGCTCACCTCGAGCGACAGGTTGCGGAATCCGGCCAGCCGCGCCGTCTGCATCATGCGGGCGAGGAGGTCATAGCGCATGCTCTTGTCGCCTTGGATGGCGAGCGGCACGTCGAGCGGCTGGCCGGCGGCGACCTTGTTCGCGACACGGATGGAGTCCGCGGCCACGCGCATCGCGTTGAAGAGCGGCGGAATCAGCAGGGGTTGCGATGCGTCGTTGGACGGCGCACGCGCGGCGTCCAACGTGCTCATGATCGGCCTTCCGCCTAACGTGACCTGCGGCCCGATGCCGAGCGTGAGCTGCTGGAGCGCGGCCGCGCCGACGTGCGCTTCGGGGAGGCGGACGCCCGGCACCACGGGCGACAGCTCGCCCACCGTCGCCGTGGTCAGCGCGAAGAACACGATCGACACGAGCGTGTCGACCAGCGGCACCAAGTTGAGCTCCGTGATGCGGAACTTGGCGAATTGCGCGGCGCGGCGCGCCGCACGCATGTCGCGTCCTCGGCTGCTCATCCGCTACCTCGCCGGCCCGCCGCTCGCGGGTCCACCGCGCGCGCGGGTGCCGAGTGAGATGCCCGTATAGCCCGCCAATCGCAGTCGCTCCAGCACGTGAATGACGTTGTCGTACGCGACGTCATCGCTCGGAATCACCAGCACGTCCTTGTTCTGCGGATACTGCTGGCGGATCTGGGTCATCAGCGCCTGCAGCGTGCCTAACGCACCGGCGTCGAGCCCCTTGATGGCCTGCCGGAATCCCCCGTTGCCGGAATGCTCGACGTCCAGCTCGTCGTTGCTCACGCGCACGGCGAGCAGCAAGTTGAGCACATCCTGCTCGGATTTCACCTGCGCCGCCTGTTGCGGCGTCGTGACGACCACCGGCGGCAGCGACAGGTCGAACGACGTCAGCGCCATCATCGTCTCTCCCTGATACGTCAGCAGAGAGAAGAATACGATGGACGTGAGCGTGTCGACCAGCGGCACGAGGTTGATGTTCCCGTTCGCCGTCACCGGGGCGCGCTCGGCGCGCCGCTGCTTCGATCGATGGAAGAGACTCGCCACGGGCGCTTCTCAGACCTCGATGCGTGGAGTGACCTGCAGCGTGCTCATCGATGTCCCAGGCGAACGTCGGGGCGATCGATCAACGCGTTGATGAGGCGCACCTGGAACTCGTCCACCTGCTCGATGATCCCCTCCGCCTGGCTCACCAGATACGCGTGCGCCACCGACAACGGCACCGCGGTGAGCAGGCCGAAGCCCGTCGCGTTCAGTGCGACGGCGATACCCGACGCCAACGCTGCCGAGCGCTGCGCCGCCGCCTGCAACGACACCGATTGGAACGCGTGGCGCAGACCGAAGATCGTGCCTAACAGACCGATCAGGGTCGCGACGTTGGCGAGCATCGGCAAGTAATGGAGCCGGCGCGTGAGCCGGGGCAGCACGCTCAGCGCCGCGGCATCGGCCACGTTCTGCAAGTCGGCTTCGTCGCGGCTCCGGCTGCGCAGGATCAGCAAGCCCATGTCGGGCAGCACCGCATTCGACTGCTGGCAGAGCTTGATCGCGTCTTCGATCTTCCCGGCGCGGACGAGCTGGATCACCCGCTCGATGAACGCGCGCCCGTTGATCTTGGAGCGGATCACGATGGTGTAGAACCGCTCGATGAAGACGGCCAGCCCGCACACTGCCACCAGGAGAATGAAGTACATCACCGGGCCGCCGGCGCGGTAATACTCGAGCAAGCTTGTCATCTAGAATCGTCCTCCGAGTAAGTGCGGCGCGTGGTGGCCGTGGTGCTACCGTTTGGGTTGCGTGGTATCGTGCGGCGCGCGGAGAGAGTCTCTGGCCACGCCGAGTGCCTTCACCACCGCTTCGAGCGAATCGAGACGCGCCCGTCGGTACTCCAATTGCTTCATCAAGTCCTTGATCTCCGCGGCACGCGTCGCGGCGTCGGCCGCATTCTGACTCGACCGTACGGCGGCGGACGACGCGGAATCGGCGGCCTGCTGCTTCGCGGCGGCGGCGCGATCGGCACGTTCGAGCGAATCGAGACGCGCGCGCCGTTGGGCGAGCTCGCCGCGGATGGCTTCCATTTCACGTGTCCGCGCCGCGAGATCGGTGCTCTGCGCACCCGTGGCGGCGGGCTGGGCGCCCGGCGCACCCGGCATTCCGCCGCCGGCGGCTACTGCCGCGGCCGCCGAGTCGCTCCGCGCCGTTCCGGTAATCTGGCTGCGCGAGAGGATGCGGTAGCCGGGCATCGCCGACGACCAGAAGGACCCGATGCGGTTGGCGGCGCCCAGTACCTGTCGATCGTACACCGGCACCTCGCGCGGCCTAACGGTGACGACCTGCGGCGTGGGCACCTGGCCGCGGATAATGATGGTCTGCCCGGCCTTGGGCGGCTTCTTGGGCGGAGCCGTTTGCTGCTGCGCCGCCGCCTGCGACAGGCCCGCGACGAGCGCGGCCGCGGACACCGCCGCGATCCGAACGACGAATCGAGCGCGCATCACGGTGTCCCTCCGGTTTTCGCCGGGGCCGGCGCGGGCGCATCGATCGCCGGCGACTCATCGACGGTTCCGCCTAACGCTGACTTGGCGCGATCCACCCACGGGTTCGCGATCTTGTCCTGCGTCGCCTTGTCCACCAACGTCTGCCAGGTTTTCCGCGCGTCGTTGAAGTACTGATCCGCCTGCTGCGACGCGCCGGTCTGCGCCGCCGACAACTGGTCGCCGGTGAGATCGGCGGGGAGCTGCACGTTCTTGAGATAGTTCCCGTACTCCCACTGCGCGAGGCCGACGAAGTACGACGACGCCGCCAGCCACTGCGGCGAGCCGGAGCCGATGGAGCGCGTGAAGTGCATCGTCATCACGGACAACAGCCGGCGCTTGGGCGCGGAGAGACGCTCCACGCCTTTGCGCGTGAGGTTGAGGCGGCTCGGAATGGCGAGCGTGAGCGGCTTGTACTGCGCGTACAGCGCCGCGCCGGCGCGGAACTCCTGCTCGCCTAACCGATCGGCGCACGTCGCCTTGAACTCGGCCGTCGGTCGGACGCACGCTTTGGCGAGCTCGCTCGCCGCGGCCGCGCTGTCGCCCGCTGCCTTGAGCATCACGATGCGCGCCTGTTGCGCGGCGCCGGCGCGCGGGTCGCGCGCGTTGTGCGCCACGAAGGTGCCGTACGCCCGCGCCGCATCGGACGAATCCGACGCCTGAACGTAGAGCAGCGCCGCGTTGTACTGCGCGTCGGGGGCGCGCTTGTCGCGCGGATACGCGGCCGCGAACTCGCCGTACGCCGCCGCTGCATCTTTCGCGTGGCCTAACGAATCGAGCATCACGGCGCGCCGCACCATCGCATCGGCGCGGCCCGGCCACGTCGGATTCTGATGCACCAGCGAGTCGAGTGCCCTGGCGGCATCCTCGCGCCGGCCAAGGTCTGCCAACAATTGCGTCTCGAGCGCCTGGTACTGCACGCGGTACTTGTAGGTCGGATACTGCTGCACCAGGCGGCCAGACAGCTCCAACGCGCGCGACTTGTCGGTACGCGAGGTAGCCGTGTCGTTTTTCGCGCGCGCCGCGCTGTCGGCGAGCACGTACGTCTCGATCGCATTGCGCAGCGCGTCCGGCGCCTTGGCCGATGTCGGGTTGCGATCGGCGTACGCGACGTACACCTGCTCGGCGGCGGCTTCGTAGTTACCGCTCTTGATCAGCGAGTCGCCGTACGTCACCGCGGCCGCGTTCCGAATCAGGTTGATCGAATCGGCGAGCTTGCTCCGGCCAGACTGTCCGGCGATCGACTGCGCCTTCTCCCACTGACCCTGTGCCTCGGCATACTTGCCCTGCTTGTAGAAGGCATCGCCGATCAGCTTCTGCGCGGTAGGGGTGTACGCGTTGTCGGGATATTTCGCGGCGAACGTCTGGAAGGTCGACGCCATGACGTCCCAGCGCGATGCTTCGGACGCGCGGCGTCCCTTTTCGATCAGCGCCTTGGGCGCCGCATCGTTGGTCGGGAACGCCGCGACGAACCGGTCGACCGCCGCGAACATCGAATCCTGCACCGTGGTGTCCGCCTTACTGTGCGCGACGGCGGAATCCCACGCCACCACAGCATTCTGTCCCGCCTGTTGGGCGAGCTTGGGATCCTGCTTGTAGTCGTAGGCCGCATGCGTGTACGACTCGCCGGCGCTCGTGTAGGCGCGCTCGCCAAAGTACGCCTCGCCGGCCAGGAACTGCGCGTTCTGTCCGCTGTCGGACTTCGCGAATTCGCGCAGGTAGCGCGAGTACAGGTCCGCGGCGGCGGCGAATCGTACGCTGTCTTTCTTCTGTTGGGCCTGCGACAACGCATACTGCGCGCTCTGGCGCAGCATCACTTCGCGCACCTGCGCCGCGGTGTCGGCGAGGGCGGGGTTGGCGTTGGCCCAATCCGTGCCGGGCGCGAACTGGTCGACTAACTGAAGGCGCGCCTGCTGCGCGTGCTCCGGATCGAGCACGCGATTCTGATAGATGTCGACGATCTCGCGCTGCACGGCGAGCGCACCCGAATCGGCGGGCGCTTTTGCCTCGACGGCCTGGTATGCCGCGACGGCGCGCGGGAAGTCGCCCTGGTCGCGCAAGCTGGCGGCGACGCGCCGCAGCACCGGCAGCTCGAAGTCTTCCGAGCCGGCGTGCGCCGAGAAGTACGCGTTGGCCGCTTCGGCGCCGCCGGTTTGCGTGAAGGCGATGGCCATGTACTCGATGGCTTCGCGGCGCAGGCCTAACCGCGCCTGCCGCTCCGGCGTCAGCTTGTCGTACTCGGCCACGAGACGGCCGAACACCTCGACCGCCTGGCCGTACTCGGGCTGGTTGGCTTGCGTGGCCTGATTATAGTAGGCCCAGCCCAACTTGTAGAGCGCCAGGAAGTAGATGTCGCCGTCGGGCGAGGCGGCCTTGGTCGCGTTTTCGTACGCGTCGGCCGCCTGCACGAACATCGCGCGGCGCGGCGCGCCGCGCAGCGTCGACGCCTGTTCGAACCGGGCGTCGCCTAACCGGAAGAACGCTTCGGGCCGGTAGGTCGATTGCGGCTTGGCGGTGACGATCTCGAACATCTTGGCCGCGCCGGCGTACTGGCCGTCGGCGGCGTAGAGCGTGCCTAACGTGTAGGCCGCGGCGTCCCCGTTGACGAAACCCGGATACTTGGCCACCAGCTCCTCGTACCGCGACACGGCCGCCGAATAGTCGGGCTGCGTCACCTCGTTGCCGTTGCCCGAGCGCTGCGCGGCCGCGAACGCGTCGTCGGCGCGGCGTACGAGGAGCTCGGCCAACTGGAACAATGCGTTAGGCCGGAGCGTGCTGGCGGGATACCGCGCCACGAACGCCGTCAACTTGTCGATGGCCACGCGACGCGCCGAATCTTCCGCTGCCGGCGTGGCCGCCGCAACCGGCGCCGACGCGACCGTGGTCGCTGAAGGCGACTGGGCGTGCGCCGGCCCCGACAGGAGCGCGACCGACATCGCGAGACCGAGACAAACCGATGCGCGCATCTCGGCTACCGGGGCGAATGGGTCGCGGAGCTCGACGGCGCCGAAGACGCTGCCGGTGCGGCGTTGGTGCCGCTCAACTCGACCGCACGGAAGAACGACGCGCTGGCCGAGCCATAGTCTGCCGCCTCTTTGTCGTGCTGCAGTGCCGCGAGCTGCGCCGCCGCGCGCGAGCGCAGCTCGCCGTCGACCAACGCGATCATCTGCGTCTCCGCCGCCGTGCGCGCCGACATGGCGGCGGCCAGCGCCGTGCGCACGGCATGCACCTGGTCGCTCTCGACCGAGCGCAGCGTGGTCAGCTCGCGCGTGACCACGGAGTCGTCGCTGGCCAACACGCGCACCGTGGTGTCGTGGAGCGCGCGGACGCGGGCGAGCTTGGCCATGATCGAGTCGCGGAGGGCGAACGTCGGCTGGCGGGCGACCACCGCATCGACCTGGCGCGACACGCTGTCGGCCATCGCCTGGTACGTGGCGGCGGTGCTGGCTTCGACGTCGAGGACGTGCGCATCGGCCGGCGTGGCGTTCGTGCCTAACGCAGTGCGAATGCTGTCCACCATCCGGACGTTCTCGGCCGCCGCCGTCTGCGTGGCAGCGACCTGGGACGCCAGCATCTCGTGCACGCGGGTGCGCGTGCGATCGAGCGAGACGGACACGCGCCCAACGGAATCCTGGAGCTGCGTCAGCTGCTGTTGTTCGGTGGCCAGGGTGGCGCGGGTCGCGGCCGTGAGGTGCTGCAGGTCCTCGAGCGCGGCGATGCGCATCACCTGGACGTCGAGCTGCTGCTGCAACCGATACTGGGCGAGCGTGACGGCCGCGTCGGCGCTGGAGAGCGTCTGCGCGCGCTCGGCGTACGTGGCGAACACCGCCGGCGACGACGCCGGCGCATACACGAGCCGGCGTGGGAAGTCCGCGCCTAACGCAGGCGCGAGCGAGTCCAGCCGCGACTCGACCTGCGCCACCGAGACCACCCATGGCAACGAACGCGCGGGGGGCGCTTGGGCGCCATCGAATGCAGCCAGCATCGTCGCTGCGTCGGCGTCGGCGTCATCCTCCAGGGCGAGCGTCTTCCCGCTCCGCGCGTCGTCCAGGAACACCAGGCCGGCGGCGCGCGCCTGCACCAGCGTCCTGGCGGCCGAGCCTAACGCAGTCGCCGATTGGCCCTGCATGAGCGTCAGATCGCCGCCCACCGAGTCGGCGATGGCGTCGAAGTACCGCTCGGCATCCTCGGTGTGGCCGGACTCGAGCATCACTTGTCCGACCATGAGCCGCGCCTGTTCGCGTTCCGGCAGGCTCGGGTATGCGGCGGTGAAGCTCGCGAACGCGGCGCGCGCCGAATCGGGCTTGCCGGCGCGATAGAGCGCCCAACCACGCGTGAGAAGCGCCTGCGCGCCCACGCTGCTGGTGGGGCCGACGCCCGCCGCAAACGACGCCGCGGCGTCGTACTGGGCGCCCTCGAACGCGATCTCGGCTGCCGTTAGGCGGACCTGATCGCCGAACGCGCCCGTGGCGACGCTGGTCAGCGGCCGGAGCGCGTCGAGCGCTTGCGCGGCGTGTGTCGTATCGCCGCCCATCGCCGCCAACGCGTCCATGTACTGGGCGTACGGCGCGAATACGCCGCCGGCGGCGCGCGCCGTGGCGAACGCGTTGCGCGCCGCGGCCCAGTCTCCGGCCCGGTAGGCCGCGAGGCCGCTCACCAGAGCGGCCAACCCGCGATCGCCGCCGGGCGAGCGTGACGCGAGCGCGCGAACCGTGGAGTCATCGCCGCGTCGGAACGCGTCGAGCATGAGCTGCGCGTCCACGGTGCTCTGATACTTGATCCCGCCCGGGACCGTCGCCAGTTGCGCCGCCTCGGCGCGGAACTGCGCGCCCATGCCTAACCGATAGTACGCTTCGGCGGTCAGGAACACGAGGTCGGGGCGTACCGCGCCCGAGTCCGATGAGCGGAGCCAGTCGAGGCGGGCGAGGGCCGCGAGCGGCCGCGAGGATGCGAGCTCGAACAACGCGGCGCGGATTTCCGCGTCCACGCCGCGCTGCTGATCCGGCGCGGACGCCAAGACGGGCGCGCCGGTATCGGCGCGCACGGCGCTGTCGGCCGCGGCGGCACGGACCGTCGTGTCGCGTGCACCGGCCGGTTGCTGGGCGCTAACGCGACCCGCCCCGCTCGCCATGCAGGCGAGCGCGGTCACGACGGCGAGCGTGCGAACCATCATCACGGAATCGGCCAGCTCAGAATGGGGTCGTCCCTTGACTCGTCCAGGTGTTCGGAACCACCTGGCCGTTGCGCACAGTGAATTGCAGGTACGTCACGACGTTCACTTGGGCATTCACGCTTGCGCGCGCCGTCACCGGCTGGCCATTGAGCGTCACTGTCACATCGACCGTATGGGCCACTGGCAGCACCGCCGAGCGGAAAACTTCATCGACGGCGCCTTGCGACAGCGCCTGCGTCGCGATGGCGGAGTAGGTCCGCGTGCCCGCCGGACCGCCGTCGAGCGACATCTCGACCGCGGTCGGCGCTGTCTGCGACGAATCGGCACGCAGGAGCACCACCAGCACCGCGCCCGACCGCCGCTTCACCGCATCGCCTAACGCGGCCATGCGGTCGCGCTGCGCCTGCATGTTGTCCTGGGCGGTGGACAGGGTCTTGTCCAGGTCCACGAGCGCGTTTTGTTCGGTGCTCATGAGCAACTGACTGGCGCGCCGCGACGTGGTCTGCGCCAAGGCGTTGTCGATCTCCGCCTCGAGGGCCACGCGTTGGCCGCGCAGCTGGCTCAGTTGGTCTTGCGTCGCCTGCAGTTGCTTGATCAGCGCCCCGCGCTGCGTCTCGTACACCTGCTCCACCGACGAATCGGGGAGGCGGCCGGTCGAGTCGGCTTGCGCGTGCAGCATCGCCGGCGCGAGCGCCAGGGCAATGCCGAACACGAGAGAGCTCTGCCGTCTGCTCATAAGCATTCTTCCGCGTGGTTGATGCTCACTGCTGGGGCGGATTGACCTGCGGCGGCGGCGTGTTCTGCTCCAACTTTCGGAGCCGTTCCTCGAGTCGCTTGAGCGCATCGCGCTCCGAATTCAGCTCCTGCTCCGCCTGCGCGCGCCGCTGCTCCACGTCGAGCAGGTTCTGCGCATGATACCGGTCGATTTCCAGCTCCAACGATTGGACACGCTTCTGACGCGCATCGATTTCCGCCACGAGCGCTTTCTGCTCCGCCTCGAGCTGCGAGACGCGATCCTGCAACACGTGCCCGCGCAACAGCCCGAACACGTTGCTCTGCCAGCCGATCGAGAACGCGAACTTGTCGTAGTTGTACGGCGTATGCGCCGTGTCGGACACACCGCCGGCCCCGAGCTCCGTCCAATAGACTCCCGCTTGAACGCCGCGCCAATTCAGCACCGCGCCCAAATTGTAATCCCACGCGTTGTTCTCGACCATGAACGACAGCACGCTGCGCGGGGAAGGATACACATCCATTTTGATGCCGCCGAACACGCCGCCCGTCGAGTGATGCGAGTAGGCCGCGCCTAACCCGCCATCATCCTTGAACAAACCGTTGCCGTAGCCGAGGCTGAAGCTGAGCCCAACGTTGGGCCACGCCTTGTCGAGCTCCGACAGCGAGAACGACTTCGTCGCCACGCCATACACCGTTTCGGCGGTGGAGAACCCCTGATGCAGCGAATCGACGGCGTGATCCCGGTTGGGATTCGCGTTCGTGGGCGCCGTGAGAAAGTAGCCTAACCCGAAGCGGTCGATGTGCGAATAGGGGCCGACGTTCTCGAGTCCCACCGCCACACTCGGAATCCAGCCAGCCACCCCGGGCTTGCCGCGGAAATCCTCTTCGTTGAGCAGAAGACCACGGCCGAAGAATCCCCACTCGGGCGCGTCGGAGTATACCGACAGACCGATCTCGGCGTGCTGAAGAATCGACGTGTACACGGCGAAATTGGAATTGATGCCCTTCCCGACCCCGAGGCCGGACGAGAGCTCCGATCCCTTCACCGTTTTACCGGACATCGCCAGCGCAAAGTCACCGGACAACGGCGACACCCAGGCGGTCGGTATGTCGATCAGTCCCGACCCCCAGTACAATGTTTGCGGATAGCTCTGTTGCTGGGCATGCACGCCGGCCGGAATCATCAAGAGCAGCGCGGCCAGCGCGGCGCAGCATCGCGTCATGGACATCGTTTCAGAATCTCCGTGTCGTTAGCGCGCGGGCGGCTTGGTGGAATCCGGCGCAGCCGGCGGCGACTGCGGCGGTTTGACCGGCGGTTTCTGATCGCCTTGCTGCAGCGCCTTGAGCCGGTCTTCCGCTTTCTGGATCGCGTC
>DATNAM010000243.1:0-15547 GCA_035572595.1 Gemmatimonadaceae bacterium | reverse complement strand
CTGCATCACGCGGATGCCGTACTGGCGGAGCTCCGTCCGCCAGACGTCCGTTAGGCCAGCGAGCGCGAACTTGCTCGACGCGTACGCCGTGCCGTTCGCCCCGCCGCGCTGGCCCGACGTCGACGCCACGTTCACGATGTTCCCGCCCTGCTGCTTGACGAAGTGCCGCGCCGAATCGCGCGCCACCAGCATCGCGCCCAGCACGTTGGTCTCCCACACGCTGCGGAAGTCGGCGATCGTCATGTCGACCAACGGCGCAAACCGCCCGAACCCCGCGTTGTTGATCAGCGTGTCGTACCCGCCTAACTCTTTGCGGACGGTCTCGACCAGTCGCGCCACATCGGCCTCGCGGCTCACGTCCGCCTCGATCCCCACCACGCCCGCCGACGCCGCGGCCGCGCGGACGCGCGCCCCGTTGCGCCCGCAAATCGCCACCTTCGCGCCCGACGCCACCAGCCGCTTCGCCGTCGCCAATCCAATGCCCGAGCTGCCGCCCGTCACCAAAACCTTCGCGCTCTTGAGATCCATCGTCATCCCCTCGCCCGATTTATCAGTCGTCACCGTGCGCCGGCTCGACTTCCGGCACCACGAACTCGCCCGTGCCGCGCCGCTTGAAGAACCGCTCCGCCAACGCCTCCTTCCACCCCTCGAGAATCTCGTACACCGTCGGGATGACTAACAAGGTCAGCAGTGTCGATGTGATCACGCCGCCGATCACCGCCCGGCCCAACGGAGCCCGGAAATCGGCGCCTTCGCCGTGCCCGATCGCCACCGGCATCATGCCGGCGATCAGCGCCAGCGTGGTCATGATGATCGGCCTGAGCCTGATCCGCCCCGCCTCGATCAGCGACTCGCGCAGCCCCACCCCGCGCTCCCGCGCCCACTTTGCGAAGTCAATGAGCAGAATCGCGTTCTTGGCCACGATCCCCATGAGCAGGATCACGCCGATCAAGCTCATGATGTTGATCGTGCTGCCCGTGACGAGCAGCGCCAGCACCACGCCGATGAGCGACAGCGGGAGTGACACCAGAATCGAAATCGGATCCAGGAACGAGCCGAACTGGACCACCAGAATCAGATACATGAGCATGATCGCGATGCCCAACGCCACGAACACGCGCGTGTACACGTCCGCTTGATCCTGCGCCTGCGCGCCCTGCGTGATGTCGACGCCAGCCGGCACCCGGAGCTTCTTGATGCGCGCGTTCATGTCGTTCAGTACTTCGGTAAGCGGACGCCCCTGCACGTTGGCTTCGACGCTCACCACCTTCTCGCGATTCAGGTGCTGGATCTCCGCCGGCCCCACGCCCTCCGTCACCGTCGCGATCTGGCCTAACGGAATCGTCACCGGCCCCGCGCCCTGCCCGCCGCCCACCACCAGCGGCAGCCGCGCCAGGTCCGCCGGCCGTTCGCGCGACTCCGGCGCCAAGCGCACCGTCACATCCCGCGTCTCGCCCGATGGATCCACCCAGTCCCCGGCCTTGAGCCCCGCGAACGCCGGCCGCAGCGACTGCGCCACCTGGCCCACGGTGACGCCTAACGAACCGGCCAGCGGCCGGTTCACCTGCACCTCGAGCTCCGGCTTCTGCCCACGGATCGACAGTCCCACGTCGACCGCCCCCGGCGCCTGCGCCGCGACCCGCGCCGCCTGATCGGCAAAGGCCCGCAACACCCCCAGATCGCTGCCGCGGAGCTGGATCTGGATCGCCTTGACCGCCCCGCCGAACCCGCTCGTGAATACGGACGCCGTCGCGCCGCCGATCGTCCTCAGTTCGCGGCGCATGATCGCGCCTAACTGATCCTGGCTCAACGACCGATCCGCCTTCGGGATCAGCTTCACGTACACCATGGCCTGATCCACCCCCGGTGCCCTGCCTAACAGCTCGGTGCCGACGGTGGTATACGTGTACGCCACTTCGCGATGCGACCGCGCGATGCGCGCGGCCTCCTCGGCCTTGAGCTTCGTGTACTCGAGGTTGGACCCGGGCGGCGTCTCGATGATCAAGTCCACCTCGCTCCGGTCGCTCACGGGCACGAACTCCGCTCCCACTTTGCCGGTTCGCACGAGCAGCAGCGACGCCGCGAACGTCACGAACGCCAGACCGATCATCGCCGCCCGATGATCCAGCGCCCACCCGATCACACGCTTGTACCCGTCCGCCATCCGGTCGAACCAGCGGTTGAATCGCTCGAGATGGCGCGAGATGAAGCCGCGATGCTGGTGCGCCTCCACCTGCGGGTCCGCCCAGTACGCCGACAACATGGGGTCGAGCGAGAACGAGACGAAAAGCGACACGAGCACCGCGCACGCGATCGTCAGCGCAAACGGCTTGAACCACTGCCCCGCCAACCCGTACATGAACGCGATCGGCACGAACACCGCGACGATCGAGAACGTCGTCGCCGCCACGGCCAACCCGATTTCGTTCGTTCCCTCGTGCGATGCCTCGAAATGGTTCTTCCCCATCTCGATGTGCCGCACGATGTTCTCGCGCACCACGATCGCGTCGTCGATCAGGATCCCGATCGCGAGCGACAGGCCTAACAGTGACATCGTGTTGAGCGTGAAGCCGAACAGCCACACGGCGATGAACGACGCCAGCACGCTCACCGGCAGCGCCAACCCCGTGATCACCGTCGACCGCCATGAATTCAGGAACAGAAACACCACCAGCACCGTGAGCAGCGCACCCTCGATCAACGCCTCCTCGACGTTCGCCACCGCGTGCTCCACCCGGTCGCCGGCGTTCTGCTCCACCTCCAGCTTCGCGCCCTCCGGCAGCGTCTTCTGCAAATGCGCCACGTGCTCGAGGACCGCCCTGCTTACCGCCGTCGTGCTGTAGCCCTTCGACTTCTTGATGTCGATCCCCACCGCCTCACGCCCATTGAACGACGCGCTCGTCCGCGCCTCCTCCGTGCCGTCGAATACCGACGCCACTTGGCCTAACCGAATCACCGTCCCGCCGCGCTCGGCCACCACGAGATTCGCGAAATCCTGCGCATCATCCAACCGGCCTTTGAGGCGAATCGACTGCTCCTCCAACGGCCCGTTCAGTCGCCCGACCGGCGCCGCCAGATTCTGCTGGCCGATCGCCTGCACCACGTCGGCGATGCTCACGCCGTTCGCCTGCAAGTCCGACGGATGCACCTGCACCGTCATCTCGCGCTTGATGCCGCCCGCCACGCTGACCTCGCCCACGCCCGGAATCGAGCGCAGATCGCGGACGATGCCCGGATCGGCGATACGCGTCAGCGTCGCCGGCGGAATCGTCGTGGACGTCAGCGCCAGCGACACCACCGGCATCTCGCTCGGATCGATGCGGCTCAGCACCGGCTCCTTCATTTCCGTCGGCAGGTCCTCGCGCTTCGACGAAATCGCGTCGCGAATGTCCTGCGACGCCTGCTGGATGTCCTTGTCGTAGTCGAACACCACGAGGAACTGCGCCAACCCATCGCTCGACGTCGACGTCGTGCGCTGCCAATCGATACCCGTGATCGACGAGAACGCATCCTCGATCGGGTCGACCAGCTCGCGCTCTACGACGTCGGGCGACGCCCCGGGATACGAGATGCTCACCGCGACCATCGGCTGCTGGATGTCCGGGAACTCGTCCGTCTGCAGGCGCACGAGCGACGCAATGCCGAACGCGACCAGCGCCAGAATCACCGAGATCGTGACGATCGGCCGCTTGATGGCAAAATCGGAAATGAACATGGTTGTCCTCGCCTGCCTAACGCGCTGCCGTCGTTGGATCGGACGACACGACCACTTTGATCGGCGTGCCCGGCGTGATGCCCTGCGCCGCGCCCACCAGCAGCGTGTCGCCCGCCGACAACCCCGCCGTCACCTCGTACAGCCCGCGCGCCTCGTCGCGAATGCCTAACTGAATGGCGACCCGTTCCGTTTTCCCCCCCTTGATGCGCACCACCGCCGGCGTCACGCCGCGCTGGTCCACCGCGGCCACGGGCGCCACCAGCGCCGTGCGGGTTTCCGATGCCACGCGCCCCTGCGCGAACAACCCCGCCACCAAATCGGCGCGGTCGTTCGGAATCGACACGTCGATCTTGATCTGCCGGGTGACAGGGTCCGCCGCCGGACTGACGTACTCGATGTGCCCAACGAACGTGCGCCCGGGGTATCCGGACACCGAGAATTGCACCGGCGCGTCGCGCTTGATCGCCGAGATCTGCTCCGAGGGAACCGACGCCTCGAGGCGCATGCTCGCCGGATCGATCACGGTCAGCAACGCGCTCCCGGGCTGCACCACATCGCCGGCGCTCACCTGCCGGTCGCTCACCTGTCCGTCGAACGGCGCGCGGATGAACGTCTTGTCCAACGTCTGCTGCGCCTGGGTGAGGCGCGCCTGCGCGTCGTCGTTCGCCGCGCTCGCCGCCGCCAACTGGCTTTGTGCCGATTCCAGGTCGCGTTGGGCAATGGCACCCGCCTTCTCCAGCGCCTGCGATCGATCGAAGTTGCGTTGCGCGTTGTCGAGCGAGAGCTTGGCCGACCGCGCGCCCGACTGCGCCGACAACGCCGCTTCCTTGAGCGACGTGTCATCGATGCGCGCCAGCAACTGCCCCCGCCTAACGGACTGGCCCCGATCCACGTACGTCTGGATCACCGGCCCCGCCACCTCGGCGCGGAGCGTCGCCATCTGCCGTGCCTCGAGCGTGCCCGACACCGACGGTCCGCTCTGGAGCTGCTGCGCCGATACGATCGCAATGTTCTCGCGTCCCACTTCCACCGCGGCCGGCACCGCCGATGCCGTCGACGCCGCCTGCTTCTTGCACCCCGATGCCAGCAGCACCAGGGCCGCCGCGCCGCCCATGGCCCCCCACGCGCGCCTCGTCATGGCGTCCCCCCCGACGGATTGATCACGGCGCTCGTTTGCACGCCCGGCGCGGGCTGGGCCGGCGTCACCGTCATCACCGGCGGCACCGTCAGCGTCTGCGCCGGTTGGGGCATGCTCGGTCCGTTAGGCGCACCCGGCGCCCCGGTCGTGGAAATCGGCAGATCGTGCAGCAACGCCACGCGCACGCGCGCCACTTGTAAGTCGCGCGCGGCCTGCGCCCGATTCGCCTGCGCCTGCTGCAAAGAGATGCGTGAATCGGAAAGCTCGGTTTGCGGCGAAATCCCCTCGCGATACCGCACCTCGGCGATCTGATACGCCTTGACCGCCTGCTCGACCGTTCCCTGGCTCGCCTGGAACTGCGACTCCGCCGCCTGCAGCTGCGACAGCGCGTCGTGCGTGTCGAGCGCCGCCAGCTGCCGCGTTTGTCGCTGACGTGCTTCCGATTCCCGCAGATTCGCCTCGGCCACCATCTCGTCGCCGTGAATCGACCCGCCGGTGAAGAGCGGCACCTGGATCCCACCCGTCACCGTCCAGTTCGACCGGAATTGGTTCCAATCGGGAAATCCGCCGTTGGGATACGCCACGCGTCCGAATTGCGACGACAGCGTGAGCGTCGGGATGCGCTGCGCGCGCGCAACCGTCAGCGCCGCGCGGTCCGCCACCACGGTCTGCTCCGCCTCGCGCACCGGCGCGCGACGGCTCGCCGCCGTATCGGGCGCCGCGGCGATCAGCGCCGCCAACCGCGACGACGCCGCGACGCCGGTGTCGCCTAACGACGTGGTGAGCACCACCTGTTCGTCCAGCGGCAAATCGAGCGCCTGCTTGAGGCGCAAATACGCCAGGTCGCGGCTCGACCGCCGCTGAATCACCACCGGAACCTGGTTGTCGCGCGTCACCTGCGCACGAAGCAAATCGAACTCCGGTTGGTTGCCCACGTTCTTTGCCAGACGCGTTTGCGCGAGCGTCGTGTCCGCCTGCGCGAGCGTCGCCACCGCGATCTCGAGCAGACGGTCGCTCAACGCCGCGTCGTAGTAGGCCTGCGTCACCTGCAGAATCAGTTGGGCCCGGGCTGTGGTTAGGCCGATCTCCGCCGTCTCGCGCTGCGCACCCGCCTGTCGCACCTGCGCGCTCACCCGCCCGCCGGAAAACAGGTTCTGCGAGAGCTGGAGCCCCAGACTGTACTGATTCGCCGAGCCGAATCCCACGCTCGAGAAGTCGCTGAACAGATTTCCCGATGATGGCGCGCAGCCCAACGCCTGCTCCAGCAGCGCCACGCGCTGGTCCAGCGGCAGCGATGGATTGGGATGGAACGCACTGCACGACGGCGGACCGCCCACCGTATCCGCGGTTCCGAAATTTTGAAAGATGGACTTGAGCGTGCGCGTGTACGACAGCGACCCCGAGATCTGCGGCAGGTAGCCGCTGCGCGCTTTCATCTGCTGCCCGTCCGCGCGCGTCACGCCTGCCTGCGCGATCGCGATATCCTCGCTCCGCGCCTGGGCCAGGTTCAACGCGTCATCGAGCGACATGCGCTCCGCCGAGTCCGCGGCCGCCGCGCCCGCATGCGCCGAATCCGCCGACTGCGCGCCTAACGGAAGCGCCGCCGCCGCGATCGCCAACGCCGCGCCGCACGCGCGCGCCGCCACCGTGATCGGCCGCGCGCTCATGACGCACCCGCCTCGGCCGACCGCGCGTCGCAGCCGATCGCACGCAGGAACATCCGCACGTAACCGTCGATCGCGTCGTCGATCGCGTACGAGTAGACCTCAGGTATCATGTCCCGCACCATCGCCTCCGAGAAAATCGCGCCCACCAACATCGCGGCCGCGAGCTTCGGGTCTGTGTCCTCGGCCGCCCACCCGCGTTCCTGCAGGCGCCGCACGTATTGCTCGAGAAAATTCACGGGATGACGCGGATAGCTCTTGGCGCAGTCGATGATCTCCGGATGTTCTTCCGCCTCGGACATCACCTTCCTGAGCAGCGAGCGAATCCGGAATAACGTCTCGAATCGCCCGCGGCTCCACTCGGTGAGTTCACGCACCGGATTCGCCGGCACGTCGGGCAGCGCCAACACCGCCGTGCGACTCGCCGCAGTCAACGCCTCCAGCATCAGCGCCTCTTTGGAGCCGAACTGCCGGAACAGCGTGATCTCGCTGACTCCCGCTTCGTGCGCGATGCGACGCGTCGTAGCGCCGCGGTATCCGGCTTCGGCGTATACCTGCGCCGCCGCGCCGAGTAATCGCTCTCGTATGTCCATGCGGCCAAGCCTACCAAGCCCAGAATCGCGATGCAAGTAACCACTTACACACAGAGCAGATGGTAACCCCACGCTCGAGTAATCCCGGCTCGAACGACACTCACCCCGCAAAAAAAAGAGCCCGGCATTTAGCCGGGCCCGGATTCCAGCGGACTGACCTACTTGTGGTCGTCCTTGGCGCGCAGCGCTGGCGGCCCTTTTCGCGGCTCCGGCTCGATCGAGTCCTTGAGATCATTGAAGTATCCCCAGGTCCAACCGATGATCGGAATGGTGAAGAAGAACCACCATGTCATCGCGCCGTACAGGGGCATCCCTGGGAAGTACATCGAGTACGACAGCTTCGTGTTGTTGTACGTGATCAGCAGGAACACGAAGAGCGCCGCTGAGAGAACCCAGCACAGCGCGAGCAGCACACCGTGACGGCGACGATCGACCATGGTTGTCCTCGACGAAATGAACCGGGCACTTCCAAAACCCGCGACCATGCGGGGCGGCCAAGAAGATAACGGACGGTGCCCCGCAATGGCCAGTACCGAGGTCTCGCGCCGAGCCCGTCACGCGCGCCGCCGCCGGGTGATCGCGTAGCCGACTTCGTTGGGAGGCGTATATTGTTTCCACGACGGCGGCACGCTCCCGCGGCATACACTTGAATTAGTCGCTCATGGCTACCAATACGATTCGCCGGACCGCTCCGACTCGCACGCGCAAAGATTCGGCCGACCTCACCGCCGCGCTCGATGCCATACGCCGAATCGTGCAGTCGCTCCGCGTCTCCGCTCGCGCGGCCGAACGCCGGCTCGGCGTGAGCGGCGCGCAGTTGTTCGTGTTGCACGCCCTCGCAGACGCCCCTGCCTACTCGCTCAACGAACTCGCCGCGCGCACCTTCACCCACCAGAGCTCGGTCTCCGTCGTCGTCGACCGGCTCGTGCGCCGGCGCCTCGTGTCCCGCACCCGCTCCGCGGAAGACGGACGTCGCGTCGTTCTCTCGCTCACGCCATCCGGCCGCTCGCTCCTCCGCTCGTCGCCCGAGGTCGCACAGATCCGCCTCATCGGCGCCTTACGGAATCTGTCCGGCAGCGAATGCCGCGTCCTCGCGCGACACCTCGGCCGCATCGTGCGCGAGATGGGCGCCACCGATGCGCCGATGCTGTTCTTCGACACCGACACGCCTCGGCCTAACCGTACACGTACGTCGGCCACGCGACGGCGGTCCAGCGCCGGCGCCCACTGACGACGGTCCGTTGGGCACGCGCGCGACGCGATCGACGATCGGCCGCCGCGCGGCAGTTGTCGCGCTGCTCGCCCTGGCGCCGCGCGTGGCGGCCCAGGCCGCCGACACGACCGATACCAGCGACATCCCGCGCCCGATTCCCGGCGACATAGGTCTCGCCGGATCCGCAACACCCGACATCGCTCGCTTCCTCGCCGTCCGCTCGGCCACCGACGCATCGCCGTCGCCGGACGGCCAGCAGGTCTCCTACCTCACGAGCACCACCGGCCTCCCGCAAGTGTGGGCCGTGAGTCTCGCCAGCGGATATCCCGGAGTTCCCGCGCCGCACCAGCTCACCTTCACGGAGAACGGCGTCACCGCGCAGTCGTGGTCGCCGGCGGGCGGGTGGATTTTCTATGCTGCCGACCGCGCCGGAGACGAACGACAGGGATTCTACCTCGTGTCCCCGGACGGCCTCGAGGAGCGTGTGCTGCTCGCGCCCGACAGCGCCTATCGCGTCTTCGGCGCCTGGTCTCCCGATGGACGCCGCATCGCGTACTCGTCCACCGAGCGCGACGGCTCGGACTTCGACGTCTACACGCAGGACGTATCGCCTAACGGAAATGCGGGCGAACCGCGCCGGGTGTTCGAAGGCCGCGGCGCCGTCACCGTGGATGCGTGGCGTCCCGACGGCGGCGCGTTGGTCCTGTCGCATGCCCGCGGCGAAACGACCAACGACCTCTTGCTGCTCGATCTGGCCACGGGCGCGCTCGATACGCTCTTCGCGCCCGACAGCGCCGCCTCGTTTCGCGGCATCGCGTGGTCACCCGATGGCCGCGGCTTCTATCTGTCGACCGATGACGGACGCGACGTCGCCGGGCTCGCCTACTACGACACCACCGCCAAAGCGCTCACGTGGATCGGCGTCAGCCGCCACCCCGTGGACGCCGTGTCGCTCTCCGGCGACGGCCGCTGGCTCGCGTGGACCGAAAACATCGACGGCGCCACATCGCTGCACCTGCTCGACCTCCAAGGCTCCGGCTCCGCGCAACAGCCGCAGCTGCCTAACGGAACCTACAACATCGCGTGGGCGCCGCACGCCGACGCGCTCATCATTCGCGTCGCCGGCTCGCAGCTCCCCGGCGACGTCTACCGCTACGACGTCGTCCAGCACCGCCTAACGCGAGCCACCCGCTCGGCGACGGCCGGACTCGATCCCGACCGGTTCGTCGTTCCGCGCCCCGTGTCCTTCCCCAGTTGGGACGGCGAAACCATTCATGGCCTGCTCTATACGCCGGACGGCGGCGGCAAGCGGAAGCCGCCGGTGCTGCTGGCCGTACATGGAGGCCCGTCGAGCCACGCCACCGCTTCCTTTCAACCGCTGTTCCAGTACCTGCTCACGCGCGGCATTGCCGTGCTCGATCTCGACTACCGCGGCTCGACCGGCTATGGCCGCCGCTACACGCAGCTCGACGATGGCGCGCGCCGCATGGATGCCGTGCGCGACATGGCCGGCGCTCTCGATTGGCTGGGGCACGCACACCTCGCGGACACGTCGCGCGCCGCCGTCTACGGCGCGTCATACGGCGGCTTCATGGCGTTCGCCGCGCTCGCCTTGCTACCGGGACACTTCAAGGCCGGCGTGGGAGTGGCGGGCGTGTCCAACTGGATCACCGCACTTGCCGGCGCGTCGCCCATTCTCAAAGCCACCGACCGCGCCGAGTATGGCAACGTCGAAGACAGCACCGATCGCGAGTTTCTGCGCGACGTTTCTCCGATCACCCACGCCGACAGCATCCGCGCGCCGCTCATGGTGATCCACGGCGCCAACGATCCGCGTGACCCGGTCTCGGAAGCAGATCAACTCGTCGCGGCCGTTCGCGCGCGCGGCGGATCGGTGGAGTATCTGCGGTTCCCGGACGAAGGCCACGGCATTCGCAAGACATCCAATCGCGTGCTCGCCTATCGGCGCATCGCGGCGTTCCTAACGCACGCGCTTCTCCCCGCCGCGCCGGAGCGCGCGCGATGATGGTGGCGTGGCCGCGGGTCCGACCGCGCGCGATCCGTTGGGCACTCGCTGCGGCATGCGCTCCGTGCCTCGCCGGCCATGCGCAAGTGGTCCGCTACGGCGTGATGGAAGACAGCGCGCGTGCGATGCTTCGCGCTGCCTGGCACGACGACTCGGCACAGACCGAGCGGGCGTACTGCGTGCGGCGCGCGCGCATCGTCGCACGGGTCATCTCGCCGGCCAAGATCGACAGCATCTTCCACGTACTCGAGGTTCGCCCCGCGCACGTCGATACCGCTTCGCCTAACCACGTCTCGTTCTCGTGCCACGCCGGGACGCCCGAGCTGCACACGCACACCCCGGCCACCTGCGTCTCGGACGACCCCAAATACTGTGTCCGCGGCGGACCAGAGGCATACAGCTGTCAGCCGAGTCGCGATGATTACGAGAAACTGATCGCGCGCGGCGATGAGTTCGCGATCATTCAGTGCGATCGCGTGGCGTTCCGTTTCTACTACCCGAGCGAGTACGTGGCACCAGGCGTGCCCGACAGCACCTCTCGCAGCAGGCCTCACGGAGCGGGTAGAGAGCGAAGTTCATTACACGATTCTCACCCTGCAGCATCGCGCGAGCATCTGGGGAATTAAACTCGAACAATCATCGCGTCACGCGTGATCGTTATGGCCCCTGCGCAAAAATTCGGTCCAGTGCTTGCTCTCATGCTGCGTGCGCCCCGGACTCGCGCACTTCAGCGACGAGCAACACGGAAGGCGATCGTCATCGTAGATGCTTCAGGAGGCTTACTATGATCGGAAAGATCACCTCGCTCGTTTGCACGCTCGCGTTGGTCCCTGCACTGGCGTTCGCGCAGCAGACGACCCCCACACCGCCGATGCACGACACCACGACGCGGATGGACACGACGACCAAGGTCACCCAGGATACGTCGTACGGAAAGCTCGGGGCGCCGCTGCAGGCAGCGCACAATCCCGGCCTGACCACCAGTCAGGTAAAGGATCTCCAGAAGGCAATCAACTCCAACGGCTGTGATGCAGGTTCGGCCGACGGTGTATGGAGCGCCAAGACGGAACAGGGTGTCCAGTGCATCCGTCAGCAGAAGAACATCACGAGCACCGACATCAATGACGTGCTGAAAGCGCTGAATTTGAGCTTCACGGTGAAGAGCGACTCGTCGAGCATGCCCAAGGACACAACGCACTAACGCTCTCGATCGCATTTCCGGTTTGCCACCAGCGGAACCGGGGGCGCTCCGGGGCGCCCCGCGCGCCCGCTCGCGTGATGTCAAAACCCCCATGTCCGAATCGGGCATGGGGGTTTTGACATCGCGCCACCCGTCGTGCGTCACGCCGCCGAACGTGCACCCAGCGCGACGGTGCGCATGAACGCGTTGTACACGTCGGGACGCCACCAGCCGCGGGATTCGCGCATGCGGCGCAGCGCTTCCTCGAGAGGCAGCGCACCGCGATAGCTGCGCGTGGTGGTCAACGCATCGAATACGTCGACGATACAGATGATCTGCGCCGACAGCGGAATTTCCTCGCCACGCAGACGGTCCGGATATCCCGAGCCGTCGTACTTCTCGTGGTGCCAGCGAATGATCGGCTTGAGATCCCACGGGAACTCGACCGTCGCGAGCAGCTCGAGACCCCACACCGGGTGCATCTGCATCACGGCAAACTCGTCGGCCGTGAGCGGGCCGGCCTTGTTCAGAATCTCGTGCGGCACGCGCACCTTGCCGAGGTCGTGGAGGTATGCGCCTAACTGAACGGTGGTCCGCTGCGTGTCGTCCAGGCCCAGCGCCCCCGCGACTTCGATGGCATACTGAGCGACGCGCTCGCAGTGGCCGTAGGTGTAGCTGTCGGCCGATTCGATCGACTGGCCCCAGTCGCGCACGATTGCGAGAAACGTGTCCTCGAGATTCGCGCGCTTGGCATCGACGTCGACGAGGTCGCGGCGCGCATCGAGACGACCGAAGAGCCGGTGCGCCGAGTTGAGGAACGTGAGCGCTTCCTGATTGCGGCCCATCGCTTGATAGAGACGGGCGAGCTCGCGCGAGCTTTCCGCCTCGCTGAGCACCGAGCCGGTCGATACGGCGTGCTCGATCGCAGCGCGCAGCCGCGATTCCGCCAGCGAATGCCGCCCTGTCTCGCGGAACACAACGCCGATCACTTTGTATGCATCGGCCTTGTCCACGCGCGCACCCAGCTGATCGAAGATGCCTAACGCAGCTTCGGCGTTCTGGCGGGCGGTGTCGTAGCGCTGCCGGGCGAGATGGACCTCGGAGTGGTTGAGGAGGCACAGGCCGCGCAGGTGGACGTCGCCGATCGCTTCCGCGATCGCGATGCTCTGCGTGTAGTAGCGGTCTGCATCATCCCACAGCTCGCGGTCCGCGCTCAGCATGCCGAGGTTGTGGTAGGCGATCGCGCAACCTTTCTCGTCGCCCAGCGTGCGGCACGCATCCAGCGACCGCTGATAGTGTGCGAGCGCGCCCGCGACGTCGCCCTGGATGTTGGCGAGAATCCCGAGGTTCTGCTCGATGCGCGCACGCAGCTCGAGCCCCTCGCCGCCTAACGAAAGAGCGCGCAGAAACGTCTCGCGCGCATGGCTGATGTCGCCGGTCTGGAACTCGATGCCCGCCAGCGCATTCAATGCTTCCGCGGCAAGGAGCTCGTGCCCGGTGTCCGTCGCCACCGCAAAGCTCCTCTCGCAGAGCGCGCGCGCCTGCTGCACGTCGTTGCCGAGAAAATGAATGACGCCAAGACGGCGACACGCCTCGGACAACACCGTGCGCTCATGATTCGAGGTCGCCGCCTCGATAGCGCGCTCGTATGCCTCGATCGCCTCGGGCACACAGCCCCCGCGCTCTAGTTCTCGAGCCCGGGCAAGCAGATCGCCGGCGCGATGATCCGCACGACCCGCGGACCACTGCGCCGGCGACGCCTTCTGGCCGACGATGCTATCTCTGTTCGTCACATACAGATGACGGCGAACTTGCTTACCACGCAACCGCGTAACGAGAGAAGTGGTGCACCTGGCCGGACACGCGGCGCTGCAACAGGTTATCGATCGACAACAGGTACGAAAGAATGTTCAGATTGCCGTCCGTGTACGCGATGCGCTTCGGGAGCAGCACCGGTACGAGCGGGCACGAGCTATAGTCCAGCGTCAATTCGGGCAGGTGCTTCGGGTTGAACTGCAACCCTTCCGGCTGAAACTGCACCGACACCACGTGGTCCACTGGCGCCGAACCAATGATTCGGACTTGGCTCGACAGGGCACCGGCCGGAATCACCAACTTGTGACGGCCCATGGTGATCACGCCGCCGGCAGGACCGACCATCTCGGTATCCGCCGCGAACGGCTGCGGCGTGCACTGTAAGAGGGTACCGACCAACTTGTCCACCGAGCCCAGTAGCGGGGTCACGATCGGCAGATTGAGCGAGTTGTTGGTCTTCGGGACGTCGGGTGTGGCGATCCCCGTCGGCCCCATGTCGGAGAAGCAACTGGCGCTCGTCGCGATGAGCACCGCCGACATGACAAGCGTGCGCATTCTGTTTCGCAGCATAGGGTCTCCGGATCACGTCGATATAAGGTGACTGTGTTCGCTCGGCGCTCATTCCACCGGGCGACCCCCACCGGGGATCGCGACCGGAACAACGGCAACGGCCGTACCGGAGAGACAGAATGACCGATTTGACCGATGCGTCACGATCGGTATCAGTCGCGGAAATGCCTTAGGGTTCATTACTTACGCTTGCCGCAGGGTTGGCTTGGTGTCGAATACACGAACACCCCGGTTACAGAATGCTCCGAGCACGGAGTCAGCGTTAGACGCGGCTAACTGCCATGGTGGGGTTGTCCTGCGACACCAGCTGCCGCGCCGGAGAAACGACTCAGGCGGCCTAGGTGGTGGCTAACGGGGCCGGAGTGGCCGCCCCCGTGGCATCCATGGCCGGAAGCGACAACGCGAAGACGCTTCCGCCACCCTTCCGAGGCTCGTAATGCAGCTCGCCGCCCTGCGCTTGGGCCAGCCCGCGTGCGATTGCAAGCCCCAAGCCCGCACCGCCGGACTTGGCTCCAGTGCGGGTCACCGGCTGATAGAACGGATGAAAGATTCGCTGCTCTTCGGTCGGCGGCACACCCGGGCCGCGGTCAGACACGGTGAACAAGATCGCGTTGCCGCGCCGCTGCACGCCGAGATCTATAGTGGTGCCCGGCGGGGCGTACCGATCCGCGTTCTCGATCAGGTTCACCAGGATGCGCATCGACTGCACGAAATCGAACCGGCCGAGCAGCGCGGGCTGATCGAGGTTGAGGCGGGGCGTCTGCAGCCGGCCATCGAGCGCCTGGCCCACATGGCGCAACACCGCACCGATGAGATCTTCGGCGGTATTCAGTTCCACGCGCACCGGGAACGGCCCCGCCTTCATACGCGAAAGGTCGAGCAGGTCGCCCACCATTCGTCCCAGTCGATCTGCCTGCTCTTCGATCACGACACCGCTCGCTTCGCCTCGCCCCGCCGCATCGTGCGCCAGCGCTTTGATCGCCGTGAGCGGCGTGCGCAGGTCGTGCGACACCGACGCCAGCACGAAGTCCTTCATGCGATCGGCTTCGCGCAGCGCCTCGGCGTGATCGGCCTCGGTCTCGAGGCGCAGCCGTTCCACGCCTAACGCAGCGTAGTACGCGAGCGCGCCGAGGAATCGCCGGCGCGCCATGCCGCGCGCGATGGGCTCCGATGACGACACCCGCAGGACGCCCACCGTGCGCGCGTTCACGCGGAGCGGCAGGAGTATCACGCGCGCCTCGTCGGCGTCCAGGCCTAACGCATCATCGGCGACCGCGGCCGAGCCATGAATCACGCGACCGTCGGCGCGAATCGCGGCCGCGAAACCCTGTTCGCCGGCCCACACGGCCAGGTCGTGATTCGCCGTTGCGGGTGTGCGATCGTCGTACCCCGCACGCGCGATCGGCTCGTCGCCAAGGCGGTTGTCGGTCCAGGCAAACATCACGCACTCGATCGCGTTGAGTGTTCGCTGTACGATCTCCGCGATCGCGTGCAAGGCGTCGGAGGCGCGGCCGGCATTCAACGCTTCGGCGCCGAGTCTCGACAACCACGCGACCTCGTCGGCGCGCTGCCGTGCGCGACTCGCCGCTTCCTGCGCGCGGACGAGTAGTTGTGTGCCGACCGCGGCGACGAC
>DATNAM010000242.1:0-5277 GCA_035572595.1 Gemmatimonadaceae bacterium | reverse complement strand
GGACCCGATGTAGTCGCCCACCGTGTACGGGATCACGAAGTAGCCGTCGGCCAGTCCCTGCATGAGCGCGCTCGCGCCCAACCGATTGGCGCCGTGGTCGGAGAAATTGGCTTCGCCCGCCACGTGCAGGCCCGGCACGGTGCTCATGAGGTTGTAGTCGACCCACAGGCCGCCCATCGTGTAGTGCACTGCCGGATAGATGCGCATCGGCACCTGGTACGGATTCTCGGCCGTGATGCGCTCGTACATCTCGAACAGGTTGCCGTAGCGCTCGCGGATGGTCTCGACGCCTAACCGCTTGATCGCGTCGGCGAAGTCGAGATACACACCGCGGCCGCCCGGACCCACGCCCCGTCCCTCGTCGCAGACTTCCTTGGCCGCGCGCGACGCGATGTCGCGCGGCGACAGATTGCCGAAGCTCGGATACTTGCGCTCGAGATAGTAGTCGCGCTCCCCTTCGGGAATCTGGTTGGGCGGACGCGCGTCCCCGTTCTTCTTGGGCACCCACACCCGGCCATCGTTGCGCAGCGACTCGCTCATGAGGGTGAGCTTCGACTGGTGCTCGCCGCTCTGCGGAATGCACGTCGGATGGATCTGCGTGTAGCACGGATTGGCGAAGCCGGCGCCGCGCTTGTACGCGCGCCAGATCGCCGTGCAGTTGGAGCCTTTGGCGTTGGTCGAGAGGTAGAACACGTTCGCGTAGCCGCCCGTGGCCAACACCACCACGTCGGCCGCGTGCGAGGTCACCGCGCCCGTCACCAGATCGCGCACCACGATGCCGCGCGCGCGGCCGTCGATCACCACCAAGTCCAGCATCTCGGTGCGCGGATACATGCGGAGCCGCCCCGCGCCCACCTGCCGCTCGAGCGCCTGGTACGCGCCTAACAGAAGCTGCTGGCCCGTCTGTCCGCGCGCGTAAAACGTGCGCGACACCTGCGCGCCGCCGAACGACCGGTTCGCCAACAAGCCGCCGTACTTGCGCGCGAACGGGACGCCCTGCGCGACGCACTGATCGATGATGTTGAGGCTCGCCTGCGCCAGGCGGTACACGTTGGCCTCACGCGAACGGAAATCGCCGCCTTTGACCGTGTCGTAGAACAGGCGATAGATCGAGTCGCCGTCGTTCTGATAGTTCTTGGCCGCGTTGATGCCGCCCTGCGCCGCGATGCTATGCGCGCGGCGCGGCGAATCCTGGAAGCAGAAGCACTTCACCTGGTACCCCAACTCGGCCAGCGACGCGGCAGCCGACGCGCCGGCCAATCCCGAGCCGACCACCAGCACCGTGTGCTTTCGCTTGTTGGCCGGGTTGACCAGCTTCATCTCGAACTTGTGGCGGTCCCACTTCTCGCCGATCGGACCATCGGGGACGTGCGCGTCGAGTGTCGTGTTCATCGCACCCACCCGAACAACACCGCCAGCGGGACGAGCGAGAATCCCGCCCACAAGGCCACCGCGACCAACGCCGCCACCGGCCGCTTGAGCGGCTCCGCCTTGGGCCGGTTCACGCCCAACGTGCGGATCGAGCTCCAGGCGCCGTGAAAGATGTGCAGGCCTAACGCAATCATCGCGAGCACGTAGATGAGCGTCACCCACCAGATGCGGAACCCGCCCACCATGTTCGCGTACACGTCGCCGTCGGCGAATGGCACCGGCTGGATGGTGCCCGTGGTGAGGTGCAACAAGTGGAAGACGATGAAGAGCGCCAGCGCGACGCCGCCCCACCGCATGCTGCGCGACGCGACCGTCGCCGACAGCCGCTGCTGCCGCCGGTAGCCGACTGGCCGCGCCGCCCGGTCGATGCGCGTCAGCTGCACCGCGGCGACGATGTGGAGCACCACCGACACGAGGAGCACGATGCGGACGAGCCACAAGAGCTCGTTGATCGTGTGATGCAGAAAGTGGGAGTACGCATTGATGCGCGCCGCGCCCTCGAAGATCTGCAGATTGCCGATCATGTGCAGCAGCACGAAGCCCACCATGATGAGCCCCGTCACCGACATGACGATCTTCTTGCCCACCGTGGACTGCCAGAACAGGCGCACCCGGTTCCCCGACTTTGCGCCTAACGACGCCGCGGGTTGCGATCCGGCCATCTAGAGCCCGACGACCTTCATCGGCTCCCGGACCGCGTCCGCGCTCTTGGCGAGCGCCTCCCGCTCGCCGCTCGTGAGCTCGACCTCGAGAATCTGCTCGATGCCGCCCTTGCCTAACTTGCACGGGACGCCGAGGAACAGGCCCCGCATGCCGTACTCGCCGTCGAGCCACGCCGCGCACGGCAGGATGCGCTTGTGGTCGCCCACGATCGCCTCGCACATCTGCACCGCCGCCGACGACGGCGCATAGTACGCCGATCCGGTTTTGAGGTATTTCACGATCTCGGCGCCGCCGGTGCGCGTGCGATCGACGATCGCGTCGAGCTTGGCGCGGTCGAGCAGCTGCGTCACCGGAATGCCGCTCACCGACGTGTAGGAGATGAGTGGCACCATCGTGTCGCCGTGGCCGCCCAGCACCATCGCCTGAATGTCGCGCACCGACACGTCCAGCGCCTCGGCGAGGAACGCGCGATAGCGCGCCGTGTCGAGCACGCCCGCCATGCCGATCACGCGATGGCGCGGGAAGCCCGTCACCTTGAGCGCGACGTAGGCCATCACGTCGAGCGGATTGGAGACCATGATCACGATCGCGTTAGGCGACGTGCGCCGGATCTGCTCCGACACCTGCTTCACGATGCCGGCGTTGGTGTTGAGCAGGTCGTCGCGCGACATGCCCGGCTTGCGCGCGATGCCCGCCGTCACCACCACGATCTCCGAGCCCGCGCTCGCGTCGTAGTCGTTGGTGCCGATGACGCGCGAATCGAAGCCCTCGATCGGCGCCGACTCCCATTGGTCCAGCCCCTTGCCCTGCGGGACGCCGTCGACGACGTCGACCATCACCACGTGGCGCGCGAGCTCCTTCTCCGCCAACCGTTGGGCCGTGGTCGCACCCACGTTCCCCGCCCCGACAACCGTGATCTTCTCGACCATGTCGCTCTTGATGTCCGTGAAATGAATGGGAGTACAAAACAACCGCCGAAAACTATTCGGCGGTCACGACGTTCGGTAGTTTCTGCGTTACCCTCCGATCTGCGACAACGCTCGCAACCCGCCCACCTGCATCTGCAACAGATGGTGCTCGCGCGGCTTCTCGGACAACGCCTTCACGTAGAGCGGCTCGAGATCCTCCCCCGCGCGCAGTGGATCGCGGAGATTCACCTCATGCTCGCCATAGAGACACGTGCGCAGCCGGCCGTCCGCGGTGAGCCGCACGCGGTTGCACGAGCCGCAGTACGTGTGCGTCATCGGCGTGATCACGCCAATGCATCCCGGCGCGCCCGCAAATCGATGATACGCCGCGGGCCCATTACCGCGCTCGGGTCCTGCGTCGGGCGTGAGCGAGCCCAACGCTGACAGCCGCGACAGAATCTCATCGCTCGGCACCACGTGATCCCACGTGAGCGTGCGCATGTCGCCCACCGGCATGAGCTCGATGAAACGCACGTGCCATGGATGCTCGAACGTGAGCCGCGCAAAATCCTCGAGCTCATCGTCGTTGATGCCGCGCATCACCACCACGTTGATCTTGACCGGTAACAGCCCGGCGCGCTCCGCCGCCAGCGCCGACGTGCGCGGATCGAATCCGAGATTGCGCCGCGCGATCGTCGCGATCCGATCGGCGCGCAAACTGTCCGCGCTCATGTTCACGCGATCGAGGCCGGCGTCCACGAGTGCCTGCGCCATGTCCGGCAGCCGCACACCGTTGGTCGAGAGCGCGATGTCCTCGATGCCCGGCACCGCGTGCAACATGCGCACGAGCGACGTCAAGTCCGGCCGAATGGTCGGCTCGCCGCCCGTGATGCGCAGCCGGCTCAAGCCGAGTGGCGCCAACTGCTCGACGATGCTGGTGATCTCTTCGTAGGTGAGAATGTCGTGTTTGGGCAGCCACGGCAGTCCTTCCGCCGGCATGCAGTAGAGACACCGGAAGTTGCAGCGGTCGGTGACCGAGATGCGCAGATACTCGATGCGCCGTCCGAATTGATCCGCGAGCGCGATCACGATTGCGGCCCAACGACGGCCACGGCCGTCGGATCGATCCACTCGCGCGTCCCGTCCGTGTACTCCTCGCGCTTCCAGATCGGGAGACGCCGCTTGATCTGCTCGATCACATAGCGCGACGCGTCGTACGCCGATGCGCGTCGCGCATGTCCCACCGCTATGCACACGCTCGCGTCGCCGACGGAGAGATGTCCGATGCGATGCTCGACCACGATGTCGACCGTCGCGAATCGCTCCGCGGCTTCGGCGCAGATCGACGCGAGCTCGCGCACCGCCATCGGTCCGTAGCACGCGTACTCGATGCCTGTTACCGGGCGGCCCGAGTTGGTGTCGCGCACCGTGCCGACGAACAACACGCTGGCGCCGTTGCTGTCGCGCGCGACCTCGTCGAGCAGGCCCACGGGATCGATTTCTTCGTCGACGATCGCGGATCGCATCGTTAGCCGCCGGCGACGGGAGGGATGATCGCGATCTCGTCGCCCGATGACAGCACGACGTCGGCGCGCGCGTATTCGTGATTGACCGCCACCAGAGGCGTCGGCGGAAGCACCGCTCCACCCGGCAGCGCGCGCACGCGCGCGAGCACATCGCTCACCGTGGACCCCAACGGCAGCGTGAATTCGATGCTCTCGCGGCGCAACACATCCGCATAGGAGGCAAAGAGAAGCGCAGTCACGGTCATGCTCGAAAGCTGTGTGTGTTCCGAGACGCGGGCAAGCGGCGAATGAGCGCATCGCGATTCGTTTTCACGAGGAGCGCCGATGCAAAAAAACCCCGGCGTCGATTGCTCGATGCCGGGGCGGCGCAACGATGGACGAATTACGCGGCTGGACTCGCTTCGCCCGGATGCGGCGCATCCATGTCGGCGACGAGTGCGCGCAACTCCTTTGATGGCTTGAAGACAGGGACAGGTCGCGCGCTCACTTCAACGGGCGAACCTGTGCGAGGATTGCGCGCCATTCGCGTTTTCCGCTGGCGGATTTTGAATGTACCGAAGCCGCGAACCTCGATGTTTTTCTGCTCCTTCAACGCGTCCTTGATCGCGTCAAGGAATGCATCCACGACGCGGGCGCAATCCTTCTTGGAAATCATGGGGCCGGCGGTGCGGGAGATCTGCGTCGTCACGCGCTCGACAAGGTCGGCTTTGGTCATTCGATAGCCTCGGGTCATGCGTTCGCCGGGCGGC
>DATNAM010000241.1:0-10600 GCA_035572595.1 Gemmatimonadaceae bacterium | reverse complement strand
TATCTCTTGGGCGTGTCGGGCGGGGCGGCCGTGGGCGCGGTGGTGGTGGTGTCGATGGGCTTCGCCACGCCGTTCCTGTTGCCGTTAGGCGCGTTCGCCGGCGCGGCGCTCGCCATCGGCGCCGCCATCGCCGTCGCACGCGCGGCCGGCGGGCGTGCGGATCCGCGCGTGCTGCTCATGGCCGGCGTGGTGATCGGCGCGTTCGCCAACGCGGCGATCATGGTGCTGCTTGCCGATGCGCCG
This sequence comes from Gemmatimonadaceae bacterium, assembly GCA_035572595.1. Taxonomy (GTDB): domain Bacteria; phylum Gemmatimonadota; class Gemmatimonadetes; order Gemmatimonadales; family Gemmatimonadaceae; genus JADGGM01. The sequence goes on along the minus strand of DATNAM010000241.1, from coordinate 10,357 downwards.
GCCGACACCGTGCGCGGCGCCCTCTGGTGGATGATGGGCTCGGTGGCCGGCGCCGACTGGACGCAGGTGGGCTGGCTCGCCGCGTACACGGCGGCGGGCGGCGGCGCGCTCCTGGCGATGGGCCGGGACATCGACCTGCTTGCGTTAGGCGAGGAATCGGCGGCGGGGCTGGGCCTCGACGCCGAGCGCGCCGGGCGGCGCGTGTTCCTCGTGAGCTCGCTGTTGGCCGCCGCCACCGTGGCGGCGGCGGGGCTGGTCGGATTCGTCGGACTCGTGGTGCCGCACATGGTGCGCGCGGCGGGACTTCGCCGCCACCGCCCGCTGCTCCTGGGCTCGGCGATTCTGGGCGCCGCGCTCGTGGTGAGCGCCGATCTCGTGGCGCGCGTGGCCCATCCGCCGGCCGACCTGCCGTTGGGCGCGGTGACGGCGATCGTCGGCGTGCCGTTCTTTCTCGTGCAACTGAGGCGGTTCGCATGATCGCCTTTCGCGATGTGGTGGTGCGCTATCCGCGCGCCGAGCAGCCGGCGGTGGACGGCGTGTCGTTCGACGCGGGGCGGGGCGCCATCACCGCGCTCGTCGGGCCCAACGGCAGCGGCAAGAGCACGCTCGTCGGCGCGCTGCTCCGCCTGCAGGACCGCGCCGGCGGCGCGATCACGATTGACGATGTATCGCTCGACGCGCTCGACCGCCGCGCGTTCGCGCGACGCGTGGCGGTGGTGACGCAGCGGGAGGCGCTCGTGTTCCCGCTGCCGGTGCGCGAGTACGTTGCGTTAGGCCGCTATCCCCACGAGGGGGCGTGGCGCGCCGCCGGCCAGAGCGATGACGCGGCCGTTGGCCGCGCCATCGCCCTGGCCGGCGTCGCGCCGTTGGCCGAGCGTCGGACGCACGAGCTGTCGGGCGGCGAGTGGCAGCGCGTGCGCATCGCGCGCGCGCTGGCGCAGGGCGGGGACGCGCTGGTGCTCGATGAGCCCACCACGTTCCTCGACATCGCGCACGAGATGGCGATGTTCGAGCTGTTCTCCCGGCTGTCCAAGAGCGGGATGGCCGTGCTGCTCGTGAGCCATCAGCTCAACCTCGTGGCGCGCTTCGCCGACACGATGGTGCTCCTCAATCGCGGACGCGTGGCCGCCGCCGGTCCGCCGGCCGACGTGATGCGCGCCTCGGTGCTCGAGCCCGTGTACGACTGGCCGCTCGTGGTAACCCATGACCCGGCGGTGGGCGCGCCGGCGCTGCTTCCGCTTCGCGGCCGCGCTCCATGAGCGGCCACCCCGTTCCACGTTACTCGAGGATCCTGCACGTGCATTCATCCATCCGCCTTCTCGCGGTGGCCGCCGCCGCGGCCGTCGCGCCTAACGCAAGCGCCGCCCAGCAGCTGCCGTCCGATACCGCCACGCTGGCGCCGGTAGTCATCACCGCCACGAAGGTCGACGTCAAACCGAAAGCTCCGCTCGCCAGCACCACCGTCATCAGCGGCGACGAGCTCCGCGCCAAGGGCATCACCACGCTCAGAGACGCGCTCGCCGGCGTGCCCGGCGTGTTCGCTCCGCAGAGCGGCTCGTACGGCGCGCAGACGTCGCTGTTCATGCGCGGCGGCGAAAGCGACTATACCGAAATCCTCGTGGATGGCGTGCCGGTGAACGACCCCGGCGGCGCCATCGACCTCGCCAATCTCACCACCGACAACATCGATCGCATCGAGATCGTGCGCGGCCCGACGAGCGTGCTCTACGGGTCCAACGCGGTGACGGGCGTGATCCAGATCTTCACCCGCACCGGCGCCCAAGGCGGCGCGTCCAGCCAATTCTCGTTAGGCCTGGACGGCGGCACGTACGGCACGTCCAACGCGACCGCGTCCTTCGCCGGCGGCGACGCCGGCCTGGGCGGCTCGGCCTCCGCCTCGCGCCACCGCACCGATGGCATTTACGCGTTCAACAGCTCCGACCGCAACGACATCTACAGCGGCCAATTCCACGTGGCGCCCGACAACGCGACGACGCTGCGTCTGATGCTGCGCGACGAGGAGGCCGGCGCGCACATCCCGACCAATTTTTACGGCGCGGCGGTGGACAGCAACCAGTTCCATCTCGAGAACCGGTTCCTGGCGTCGCTGGCCGGCGACCGCCGCCTAACGGACAAGCTCGTCGCCCGGCTCCAGGTGAACGCGAGCGACGAGCATTCGCAGTCGGCCGAGCTGCCGTTCACGCCGGGCACCGAATGCGATTTCTGCTTCAATACGCAGGCCGGCATCTATCGCCGCTCTGGTGACGTGCGGCTGGACTACACCCCGGCGCCGTGGGCCGCGCTCACCGGCGGCGCCACCGCCGAGCAGCAGCGGGCGCGCGAGACCGGCTCGGATCCGCTCCAGCGCACCGTGCACGCGTACTACGCCCAGGCGTTAGGCAACGTGGGCCGCGCGGTCTCGTACACCGCAGGCCTCCGCGTGGATGACAACAGCCAGTTCGGGACGTTCACCACCTACCGCCTCGCCGCCGGCTACGTGTTGACGCCCGGCACCACCGTGCACGCGTCCGTCGGCAACGCGTTCAAGGAGCCGACCTTCGACGAGACGACGTCGACCGCTCCGTTCGCCCGCGGCAATCCCGCGCTCAAACCCGAACGCTCGCAGAGCTGGGAAGCGGGCCTCGATCAGGATGTCGCCCACGGCGCGGTGGTTGTCTCGGCGACGTACTTCGCCCAACGCTTCCGCGACATGATCCAGTACAACGGCGCCCCGCCGGACTCGTCGTCGCCCAACTATTTCAACCTGGTGTCGGCCACCGCCGACGGGCTCGAGTTAGGCGCGCGCACCGCCGCGTGGCGCGGCTTCTCGCTCGACGGCAGCTACACCTGGCAGCACACGAAGGTGAACGACGCCGGCGTCGACACTGGCCCCGGCGCCACCTTCGTCGACGGCCAACGCCTCCTCCGCCGCCCCACGAATCTCGCCAGCGCCACGCTCTCGTACCGCCCGTCGCCCCGCGGCGCGCTCTTCGCCACGGCAACGTACGTCGGCAACCGCGTCGACATCGACTTCCTGAATTTCGTGCGCGTCGAAGCCCCCTCGTACACGCTCTACGACCTGGCCGGCGAATTCACCGTGATCGACGCGCGCGGCGCGACCCCCGCACTCACGCTCACCGCCCGCATCGCCAACGCGTTCGGCACGCGCTACGAACCGATCTTTGGATATCGCGCGCCCGGAATGGCGGTGGATGCGGGAGCAAGGTTGACGTGGGGAGCGCGGTAAGGGAGTGAGGGAACCGCCTGACAGCGGGGAATCGCCGCCTGTCGGCGTCTTAGGGAAGCGCTGCGCTTAGGGAACAGGGAAAGGGGCGCATATCAACCATCCGCCCCTTTCCCTTTTCCCCAAGCGCAGCGCTTCCCCAAGCCGCCGCCAGGCGGCGGTTCCCCGATTTCGCGCTTCCGCGACCCGGTTGCCGCTTTCACATTTCCTTCATGCTCCTCTCCACCGACGCCATCGTTCTGCACTGCTTCGACTACTCCGAGACGTCCGTCATCGCGCGGCTCGTCACGCGGGATGCCGGCGTGCAGTCGGTGATGGCGAAAGGGGCGAGGCGGGCCAAGAGCCGGTTCGGCACGGCGCTCGATCTGTTCGCGCAGGGTGCGGCGCAAATTCATATCAAGCAGGGGCGGGAGCTGCAGACGTTAGGCGCGTTCGAGATCGCGCGGTCGCGCGCGGAAATCGGCGAGGATCTGGGGCGCTTCGCCAGCGCGTCCGCGATCGTTGAGCTGGTGCTGCGGTTCGGCGCGGCGGACGAGACGAACGAAGAGATGTTCGACGCGGTCGCGGATGCGTTGGACCGTATCGCGGCAGCCGAGCACGCGCATGCCGGGGAAGCGGGGCTCGCGGGGGCGTGGCGGCTCGTGTCGCAGTTAGGCTTCGCGCCGTCGCTCGACGCGTGCGCGGTGTGCCACGACGAGCTCGATGCACACGCCGCGGCGCCGTTCAGCCACGTCGCCGGTGGCGTGGTGTGCACACGGTGCGCGCGGGAATGTCCGGGCGCGCGCGCATTGCCGCCGGCGGCGCGCGCGGCGGTAGGGGCGTGGTGCGAGACCGGCGCGAGCGATGCGGAGCCGCTCGCGACGCGAGAGCTGCGCGCGCACCAACGACTGCTGCGCGAGTTCCTGCACCAGCACGTCGCCGACGGACGCGCGCTCACCGCGTTCGACGTCTGGGAGCTCGGCACCTGGAGCGGCGCGTGATCCTCGGCACCGCGGGACACGTCGATCACGGGAAGACGGCGCTCGTCAAAGCGCTCACCGGCGTCGACACCGACCGCCTCGCCGAAGAGAAACGCCGCGGCATCACCATCGACCTCGGCTTCGCGCCGCTCGATTTAGGCGAAGCCGGCGTGTTAGGCGTAGTGGACGTACCGGGCCACGAAGCGTTCGTGCGCAACATGCTCGCCGGCGCCACCGGCGTCGACCTGGTGCTGCTGGTGGTGGCGGCCGACGAAGGCGTGATGCCGCAGACGCGCGAGCACCTGGCGATTCTCGATCTGTTAGGCGTGCGCGGCGGCGTGATCGCGCTCACCAAGGTCGATCTCGTCGACGACGACTGGCTGGCACTCGTCCGCGACGATGTCGCGGCACTCGTCGCCGGCACGCCGCTCCAAGGCGCGCCCATGGTGACGACCTCGGTGGTGTCGGGCCGAGGGCTCGAGGAGCTGCGCGAGACGCTCGCGCGGGCCGTGCGCGCGCTGCCGGCGCGCCAAGCGGGCGACGTGTTCCGCCTGCCCATAGACCGCGCGTTCAGCGTGCGCGGCACGGGCACCGTGGTCACGGGCACGGTGTGGAGCGGGCAACTGGAACGCGACGCGGCGGTGCGCATTCTGCCGGCTGGCGTCGCGGCGCGCGTGCGCAACATCGAGTCGCACGGCGCGAGCGTGAGCGCCGCCATGCCCGGCACGCGCGCGGCGATCGCGCTCGCCGGCGTGGGCGTGTCCGAGTTAGGCAGGGGCAGCGTGCTCGTGTCCGATGATGCGTGGACGGCGACGTCGACGCTCCTCGCCGACGTCGCGCTCCTCGCCGACGCGCCGCGCGCGCTCGGCCCCCGCACCACGGTGCGGTTTCACCTGGGCACGGTGGAAGTCGGCGCGCGCGTGGTGGTGCCCGGCGGTGCGTTGGCGCCCGGCGCACGCAAGCACGCGAGGGTGGTGCTCGATGCGCCGATCGTCGCCCGTGCCGGGGACCGCTTCGTGCTCCGCAGCGCCTCGCCCTTAGCGACGATCGGGGGCGGCATGGTGGCCGATCCGTCGCCGCCGCAGCGCCGCCCGCGACCCTGGTCCTCCGATGCGGCGACGCCCGCCCAACGCCTCGCCCACGTACTCGAGCACGCCGGTCCGTTAGGCGTGACGGTGGCGTCGCTGCCGGTGCGCGTCGGCGCGCATCCCGACCAGGTCGCGCAGCTCGTCGCGGCCGCGCAGGATGCGCGCCGAGTGGGGGACGTGCTCTATGCAGGCGCCCAAGTCGCGTCGCTCGAGGCCAGGTTCCTGAACGCGGTGGACGAACACCACGCGGCCTTTCCGCTCGATCCCGGCGCACCGCTCCAATCCGTCCGCACCCGCACCACCACCAACCTCGGCCTCGCCGACCTCATCGTCGCGACGCTGGTGCGCGACGAGAAAGTGGACGTATCGGCCGGCGTCGTGATGCGCCACGGCTGGTCGCCCACACTCGACCAGCACGCCCGCACGACACTCGACGGCATCGCCCGCGTCCTCGAAGCGGCCGACCGCGAGCCGCCCTCCGTGGACGAGCTCGCCCAGCAGTTCGGATCGGATGCGCTGCCGGTCCTCAAAGTGCTCGAGCGCCAAGGCCGCGTCGTACAAGTAGCACCCGATCGCTACTACGCGGCGGCGTCTCTCGCCCGCATGGAAACCGAGCTCCGCTCCGCCATGGCCGACGGCCAAGAGCGGTCACCCTCTGAGTTGCGCGACGTGCTCGGCGTCTCCCGAAAATTCCTGATTCCACTGCTCGAGTACGCCGATCGCACGGGTCTCACCGTGCGTCGCGCATCGGGTCGCGTGATTGGTTCCCGCACTCCGACCGACCTGCGCGTAAGTGCAGATGGAGAAGGCATTCGCCTTTCTTGACACTGTCTTACGGGCTGCCTATGTTCGCGGCGGTTCGCACGTTTTGGTCCAACCATAGGCAGGAGTGTCCCCACAGGCTTTTTCTATCGTCAGTCGGAGAAGGCACATGAAGCACCGCTGGGCAGCGCTGCTTACCGTGCTTGCCCTAGGCACGCTCGTGCCGACTTCGGCGGCGCAGGGGACATCTATCGCCCCTCCATCCGCTGGCGAGCGAAGTCTAGGGGTCCAGCTCGGGCAGAACTTCCCGAACCCCTTCAATCCGGCCACGGTGATCCCCTTCACGATCGGAGATCCACCTACCTGCGCGAAGGATGCCGGCCGTCAACACCGCGTCTCACTCCGCATCTACAACATCCTCGCACAGCTGGTCGGAATTCCGATCCTGCAGGGCGGGGGCGGAGGCGGCGCAACCGGCACTACGGACAGCGGCCGACCAGTCGTCAACGTCACGCTCAGCTGCGGTTCGTACACGGCGTTTTGGAACGGGAACTACATGAGCAGCACGAGGCAGGTTCCGTCTGGCGTCTACATTTACGTCATCGAATTCGACGGCCACACCCTCGGAAGAAAAATGATACTGTTGCGATAGCCCGGCCGGTTTCGTGCGGGCACTTGGGGAGCGCGGCAACGGCATTGGTCCGTCGCCGCGCTCTCGAACATTCGGGCTCAGGGCGTGGGAGCCCGCGGGGTGCCGATGTGAATTGGTGCGGTCGGCGTCGATGGGATGCGACCATTCGGCTGCTTGCCCTTCGCACCCGCCGTATTGATCGCCGTCCACACCCGCTCGGCGTGGTCAGGATCGTTCGCCATCCGCTGCGCCGCATCGACCAGCTCGTCGGCCGTAAGCCCATGCCGGCGGAGGATCACATGACGCGTCGAGTCGCGCATCAAACTGTCGAGGCTGGTGTCGCTGGCCAAGCGCTGCAGCTCGACCATCGTTCGCACAAACGTCGAGTCATCGACAGAAGAGGTCGGCATGTGGCCGCCCGAACACTCGGCGCCCGCCAACACGGCGACCAGGAGCAGGGCAGCAAGAGGACGCGCAGTCATGGACGCAACGCTACCGGATAGGGCCGCCACACGTCAACGGCTGCGTCGCGCCTGCCGACGGCAAGCCACCAGTTAGGCGACAGGGATGCGCCGCGACCCGCGTCATAGAGGGAAACAGTATAGGGGGGTACCCTATCCTCCGTTGGGACATCGCCGGGCCCTGGCCCGGTGTGGATAACGTGTTAGCTTCGCGCAATCGCTGTCGCCATGCGGTCGCTACATCCGCCGAAATGGCACACCGCTACGGTACAAACGTTGCTATTCATGGGCGCACAATAGCTTAGCTCAAATCTGTTAAAGCACTTCATCAGGTATCTACGGCGATGATCAATCCGGATCGGCTCACAGTCAAGGCAGCAGAAGCAATCAACGAGGCCATAGCGATGGCCCGCCGCAACGGCAATCCGCTCGTGTACGACGGGCAGCTCTTCCTGGCACTCCTCGCACAGGACGAGGGCATCGTCATTCCCCTCCTCCACAAGCTCGGCGCCAACGTGGCCGAGTTGCGGGCACGGCTCGAGCGGGAGGTGGAGCGGTACCCGAAGCAGTCGGGTGGTGCGCAGCCCTCGATGTCGCGCGAGCTCAATCAGGTGCTCGACAAGGCCGAAGAGGAAGCCAAGGCGCTCAAAGATGAGTTCGTTTCCACCGAGCATTTGCTCGTGGCGCTCGCGACCGTGCGCGGGACGGAGAGCCACGAGGTTCTCAAATCGGTGGGCGCCGATCGCGATGCATTGCTCCAGGCGCTCGAGGCGGTGCGCGGTTCACATCGCGTGACCGATCAGAATCCGGAGACGCAGTACCAGGCTCTGCAGCGCTTCACGCGCGACCTCACCGAGGCGGCGCGGAAGGGCAAGCTAGATCCGGTGATCGGGCGGGACGAGGAGATCCGTCGCGTGGTGCAGGTGCTGTCGCGTCGCACCAAGAACAACCCGGTGCTCATCGGTGAACCCGGTGTCGGCAAGACCGCCATCGTGGAAGGTCTCGCGCAGCGGATCGTGAACGGCGACGTGCCCGAGGGTCTCAAGAACAAGCGGCTCGTGGCGCTCGACCTGGGCGCGCTCATCGCCGGCGCCAAGTTCCGCGGCGAGTTCGAGGAGCGGCTCAAGGCCGTGCTCAAGGAAATCACGTCGGCCGAAGGCGTGTTCATCACGTTCATCGACGAGATGCACACACTGGTCGGCGCCGGTGCCGCCGAGGGTGCGATGGATGCCGGCAACATGCTCAAGCCGATGCTCGCGCGCGGGGAGCTGCGCGTTGTTGGTGCGACCACGCTCGATGAGTATCGCAAGCACGTCGAGAAGGACGCCGCGCTCGAGCGTCGCTTCCAGCCCGTGTACGTGGGCGAGCCGTCGGTGGCCGACACGATCGCGATTTTGCGCGGGCTCAAGGAGCGCTACGAGGTGCACCACGGCGTGCGCATAACCGACGCCGCCGTCGTCGCAGCCGCCACGCTTTCCAATCGCTACATCGGTGACCGGTTTCTGCCCGACAAAGCGATTGATCTCATTGATGAGGCCGCGTCGCGTCTCCGGATCGAGATCGATTCGATGCCGCAGGAGATCGACGAAGTGGAGCGGCGCATCATGCAGCTCGAGATCGAGCGGCAGGCGTTGCAGAAGGAAAAAGATCCCGCGTCAGCCGAGCGTCGTTTGACGCTCGAGAGGGAGCTGGCGGAGCTCAAGGAGCGGGCGTCGGGGATGAAGGCGCAGTGGCAGGGGGAGAAGGAGACGCTGGGCAAAGTCGGGGAGATCAAGCAGCAGCTCGAGGCGGCGAAGATCGAGGCCGAACGTGCGCAGCGCACGGGCGACCTCGGCAAGGCCGCCGAGATTACGTACGGCAAGGTGCCGCAGCTCGAGCAGCAACTGCGCGACGCGGAGCAGGCGCTCAAGAACAAGCCGGGCGGTCGTCCGCAATTCTTGAAGGAAGAGGTGGACGCGGACGACGTGGCCGACATCGTGGCGCGGTGGACCGGCATTCCGGTGTCGCGCATGATGGAGAGCGAGCGCGAGCGTCTCACCAAGCTCGAGGACGTACTCGGCTCCCGCGTGATCGGGCAGCGGGAAGCGGTGCGTGCCGTGGCCGACGCCGTTAGGCGCTCGCGCGCCGGGCTGCAGGACCCAAATCGACCGATCGGGTCGTTCATTTTCCTTGGGCCAACGGGTGTCGGAAAAACGGAGACAGCGCGTGCGCTGGCCGAGTTCTTGTTCGACTCGGAGCATGCGATGGTGCGGATCGACATGTCGGAGTACATGGAGAAGCACGCCGTGGCGCGGCTCATCGGCGCGCCGCCGGGGTACGTGGGATTCGAGGAAGGCGGGCAGCTCACCGAAGCGGTGCGTCGCCGTCCCTACTCGGTGGTGTTGTTCGACGAGATCGAGAAGGCGCATCCGGATGTGTTCAACATCCTCTTGCAGATTCTCGACGACGGCCGCCTAACGGATTCGCAGGGCCGGACGGTAGACTTCAAGAACACGGTGATCATCATGACGTCCAACATCGGCAGCCAGTACATTCTGGATCGGGGCACCGCCGATTGGGCCGAGGTGGAGTCGCACGTGATGGGGGCGCTCCGGGTGCACTTCAAGCCGGAGTTTCTCAATCGCGTGGACGACGTGATCATCTTCAAGCCGCTCACCATGGAGCAGATCGAGAGCATCATCGAGATCCAGCTGCATCACCTCGAGCGATTGTTAGCCGAGCGGAAGTTGACGATCGAGCTGACGCCGGAGGCGAAGCGGTTTTTGGCGGAGGAAGGATTCGACCCGGCGTTCGGGGCGCGTCCGCTCAAGCGCGCGATCCAGCGGTACGTGCAGAATCCGTTGGCGATGTCGGTGCTCGAGGGGAAGTTCAACGAGGGCGATCGCGTGTTGGTGACGCGTGCGCCCGGCGAGGGTGGGGAGCTGACGTTCGAGCGTGCGGAGCCGGCGGCGGCAGAGAGCGCGGCCGGCGCGGGCGGCGGCGACGGCCGGAAGGCCGGGCGAGGATAATGAGCGCGGCGGCCGACGTGCGGTGGATGCGCGAGGCGCTCAACCTCGCGCGCGAGGCGGCGCTCGCGGGCGAGGTGCCCGTGGGCGCCGTGGTCGTGCGTGAAGGTCTTCTGCCTAACGAAGTAGTGGCGCAGGTGGCCAACCGCATGGTGCGCGATGGCGACGCCACGGCCCACGCCGAGCTGCTGGCGCTGCGGCACGCCG
>DATNAM010000240.1:0-9288 GCA_035572595.1 Gemmatimonadaceae bacterium | reverse complement strand
AATCGCCGTGCGCCAGGAAGTTGTCCGGCAGGGCGGCCTCGGGCCACAGGACGAGCTGCGTCTCCTGGTTCGCCAACGCCTGCCGCGACAGCGACGTGAGGATGCCGAGGATCTTGCCCTGGTACTGCTGCTGCCACTTCTCGTCCTGCGGAATGTTGGGCTGCACGATCGTCACCGGGCCCTGCGCGAGGAGCTGGATGGTTTTCATGCGCCACACGCCGTAGGCTACGATGCCTAACGCAAAGGCCACCACCGCGGCCACGCGCGCCAGCATCCGGCGGCGATCGGCGCGGAGGAGCCACGCGTCCACCAGCAGTCCGTTGGTCGCCGCGATCCAGAAGCTGAGTCCGCGCACGCCGCTCAGGTCCGCGGCCTGCGCGAGCACCGTCGTCTTCGCCACCGCGAGCCCGAGCGGCAGCCACGGGAATCCGAGTTGCGGCAGGTACAGCAGGAACATCTCGCTCGCCGCCCACACCACGGGCAGCACGATCGCCATCGGCCATTTCGTTAGGCGGCGGACGGCGTAGACCGCGGCGAACGTGAACCCGACGATCGGACCCAGGCCGAGGAGCGCGCCCGCGAAGGCAAGGAAGGCGAGGTCGGTATAGATCTTGAGCGCGATCGCGATCCAGTACAGCGTGACGCCGTATCCGACGAGGCCGAACACGGTGCCGGTGCGCATGGCGACCTGCCATCCGGCGCGCTCGTCCGCCGCCCGCGCGGTGATCAGCGCCACCGGCACCAGGCAGAAAAATACCGGCACCACCAGCGGCACCGGCGGAAACGCGATGGCGAACAGCAACGCGCTCACCAGCGCGGCAACCAGCTCGCCCTGCGTTAGGCGCCAGCGCCTGAGCCGCGCGCCGGACGCCGCGCCCGGCGACGCGGGCAGCGCCTCGCTGCCGGATGTCCTCACGGATGCACTCACAATCGCACTTCCTTTTGCTCGTCAGCCGACTTGTACACCGCTTCGGCCAGCCGGTGCAGCACCAGCTGATCGGCCGGCGCCTCGTAGGGCGTCTCGCCGTGGATCATCGCCGCGAAGTGAGCGAGCTCGGCGCGATAGGACTGGACGAACGCGCTGTCCCGCGTCGAGGCGCCGCGCGGCGTGACATCGGCGGGCGTGCCGTTGAGCTCCTTCACGACGTGCAGCGGTGACAACCGCGCGCTGCCGCGCGTGGCCACCGCATCGAACCACCATCGGGATTCGAGTCCGACGAACGACCACGACACGTCGATCGTGATCGTCATACCCGACGCGCATTCGATGAACGCGAGCAGCGCCTCGTCCACCGCCGCGGCGCCGCGGGCGCGCTCCATGTGCGCGCTCACGCGCACCGGGTCGGGGTAGTCGCCGAGCCACAACGCCAGATCGAGCAGCGGCAGCCCCAGGTCCACGAACGCGCCGCCGCCCGACTCGGCGCGGCGATAGCGCCAGCCTTCGCGGGTCTGGCGCAGCTCGTGATGTCCGGCGCGGATGCCGTTGAGCTTGCCTAACTCGCCGCCGCGCAGGAAGCTGCCCAGTGCCTGGACGTCGGAGCGGAAGCGGTGGTTGTTGGCCACCGCCACCATGCGGTCGGTGCGGGCCGCCGCGGCGAGGATCCGCTCCACGCCCCGGCTCGAGAGCGCCAAAGGCCGCTCGCACAGCACGTGCACCCCGGCCGCCAGCGCGCTCAGCACGTGCGGCTCGTGCAGGTGGTTGGGCGTCGTCAGCACCACCGCATCGAGCTCGGCGCTCTCCAAGAGATCCTCGATGTCGGTGTACACGTCGTGCACGCCGAACCGCTCGCCTAACGCGCTGGCTTTGGGCCCATCGTTGTCGCACAGCGCGACCAGCTGCACCGAGCGCGACCGCGCCAGCGCCGGCAAGTGTGCCACCTGGGCGATCGCCCCCGCTCCCACCACCCCGACCCGAACCGGCGGCATCATGGCGCGTGCTCCTCGTTAGGCTTAAGCGGCACCGACCACCGCCACCGTCGTTCCAGGGTAATATGCACGGAGAATCGTCCGATAATCCTGTCCCGCCCGGGCGCGCCCGATCGCGCCCCACTGGCACATGCCCACGCCGTGCCCGTACCCGTTGCCGCGCACGATGACGCGCGCCAGATCGCCGTTGGCGTCCTTCTGGTTCTCGACGGTGAACGACGTGCTGTTCAGGATCTCGCCATCGCTCGCCCGGAGCACGAAGCGAATGTTGTCCATGCGCAGCGTGTAGCGCCCGCGGTCGGTGACGATCTCGAGATCGCGCACGCGGCCCGACGGCGTGCGGCTCTCCACCGCCAGCGCGCGCGGCGCACCCGGGCCGCGCGATGACACGGTGGTGTACTGCTTGAGGTATCGGTCGAGCACCGCCCGCAGCGCGGCGCGCGTGAAGGTGCGCTCCCACGTGAAGCGCGGCGCGATGTCGCAGTAGAAGCGGTCGGTGCCGGGAATGCGATCGCTCACCGACTTGAGATACGGCTCGTCGCCGCTGTGCCAGATCTCGCTCGCCGCCGCGGTCCGCCCGCCGCACGCCGAATGATACGGTGCGTTCACCACCACGCCGCGGTACGTGAGCACCAGTCCGCGCGTCTCGGCCACGGCCGTGTCGCCTAACGGAGTCTCGGCGTCGGCGCCGCCGTAGACCTGGTCGGCCACGGTGCTGCGCATGTCGAACGGATGCGCATCGGACGCGATGTGCGTGTACGCGTAGCTTCGTGCCGCGATCGCCTGCGCCGCCACGGCCTCGCGCTCCTCCGCCGTGCGGTGTCCGATCTCCATCGGCACCACGCCGCGCAGGTAGTCCTCGAGGTAGAGGCGGTTCACCACTTCCACGTCGTTGCCGTCAGACGCGGGGAGCACCCACACCTCGCCGCGATAGTGCGCGCCGTTCACGGTGAGCACCGCGCCGCGCGACGCCGCCCGGGCCACGAACGGCGCCGGCCGATCGGGCGTCACGGTGCCGTCGTCGTTCACCGCGCGCAGCAGGCCGTCGTGATTCTGCACCGTCCACAGTTGCCCGCCGTCCGCGCGCACCAGCGTGCTAGTGCCGCCGCTGTCGAAGAGCCGCCACGCGCCCGTGCCCGAGATGGTCACCTTCCCCGCCGACGTCGCGAGCGCGATGCGCACCACCTTGCCGTACGCGCCTAACTGTTGCTCGGCGGGTGCCGTGATGTCGGGCAGCTGTTCCGGCGTCGCCGTGTCCGCGGTCGGCGGCGGCGGGAGCGCAATCGTGTCCAGCACGGTGGGCGGCAGCGTCGCCGCCGGCGGCCGCGGTCCGCCCGACGAGCACGCCGCCAGCACCGCGAGCGTCGTCATCGCGGCACACACGACCGCGCCCGCCGCCTTACGCGATCGCGGCGCCGAGGGCATCGTCCAACCGTTCGAGAGTGAGGTCGATTTCGGTGTCGCCGTGCGCCGCCGACACGAACGCCGATTCGAACGGCGACGGCGCGAGATACACGCCGCGCGCCAACGCCTCGTGAAAGAACCGGCGAAACCGGTCGACGTCCGACGTTTTCGCATGGGCGAAGTTTCGCACCGGCTCGCCGCGGAAAAAGAACCCCCACATGCTGCCGGCACTGTTCGCGGTGAACGGCACGCCGCGCCGCGCGGCGGCGGCGCTGAGACCGGTCACGAGCCGCGTGGTCCGCTCTGCGATCCGCGCGTGCAGCTCCGGCGTGAGCGCCTTGAGCGTCGCGAGCCCCGCGGCCATCGCCAGCGGATTCCCCGAGAGCGTTCCCGCCTGATAGACCACGCCCTCGGGCGCCATCATCTCCATGAGCTCGCGCCGCCCGCCGTACGCCGCAGCCGGCAGACCGCCGCCGATCACCTTGCCTAACGTCGTCAAATCGGGCGTCACGCCGAATCGCTCGCGTGCGCCGCCCGGCGCGATCCGAAATCCGGTCATCACCTCATCGAAGATGAGCAACGCGCCCGTGTCGTCGGCGATCGTGCGGAGCGCCGGTAGGAACGCCGGATCGGGCGCGATGAACCCCGCGTTGCCGGCCACCGGCTCGACGATGATCGCCGCCAACCGTCCATTCGCCTCGCGCGCCGCGCGACAGGCGGCGTCGGCGTCGTTGAACGGCGACACGAGCGTGTGCGCGGCCACGGCCTGCGGGACGCCCGGCGAGTTAGGCAGCCCGAGCGTGGCCACGCCCGACCCCGCGCGCACCAGAAACGCGTCGGCGTGGCCGTGGTAGCAGCCATCGAATTTGAGGATCGCGTCGCGCCCCGTTGCCGCCCGCGCCAACCGGATGGCGCTCATGGTGGCTTCGGTGCCGCTCGACACGAACCGCAGCATCTCGACGTGCGGCATCCGCTGCACGATGAGCTCGGCCAGCTCGGTTTCCGCTTCGCACGGGATCCCGAAGCTCGTCCCGCGCTGCATCGCGTCGGCCACCGCGTCCAGCACCGCCGGCGCGGCGTGGCCTAACGCAAGCGGACCCCACGACAGCACGTAGTCGATGTACTCGCGGCCATCCACGTCCCAGATCCGCGCGCCCTCGCCGCGCTCGACGACGAACGGGTCGCCGCCCACGCCGCCGAACGCCCGCACCGGGGAATTCACGCCGCCCGGCGTCACCGCGCGCGCCCGCCGCATGATCGCCGCCGAGCGCGTGCTCACCGTCCGTAGCTTCCCGTGGCCACGCCCGACAACACCGGCAGCGCGCGCACGCGTGCGCCGGACGCCGGCGGCGCGGCCGGCATCGTCACGCGCTCGACACGCGCGGCGAAATCGTCATCCGTCTCCACCGACTCCACCACGCAGTCCACGATCGAGCCCGGCGTCACGTCGCCATCGAGATACGTGATCCCGTCGATGTCGTCGGCCTGCCACCAAAGACGCGCTTCGGCGCGGCCATCGTCGCCCACCGCCCGATCCACGATCGCCGGCACCGTTCGCCCAACGTAACGCTCGGCCCGCTCGGCGCCAATGGCCCGCTGCACGTCCGTTAGGCGGTCGAGCCGCTCGCGCTTGAGCGCCGCCGGCACGTCGTCGGCCAACGCCGCGGCGCGCGTGCCCTCCTGCGCCGAGTACGTGAACGCCCCCACGCGATCGAAGCGCACGTCCTCCAACAGATCGCACAACTGCTCGAAATCCTCGTGCGTCTCGCCCGGAAACCCGACGATGCACGTGGTGCGCACCGCCACGTCGGGCACCGCGTCGCGCAGCCGCGCCACGCACGAACGAATCGTGGCCGCACGCTCGGGACGCCGCATGCGCGCCAGCACCGCGTCCGACCCGTGTTGAATCGGAATGTCCAGATACGGCACGATGCGCCGCTCGCGCGCCATGAGATCGAGCAGCTTGGGCGTGATGCCCGCCGAATACACGTAGAGCAACCGCACCCACGGTATGGACGTCTCGCCGAGCACCGCCTCGAGCAGCTCGGGCAGTCCGTTCCCGTCGCGCCGATCGCGGCCGAAGTGCGCCAGATCCTGCGCCACCAGATTGATCTCGCGCGCGCCCTGCAGCTCCAACAGTTGGGCCTCGCGCACGATCTCGTCCAACGGAAACGATCGATGCTTGCCGCGCATGAGCGGAATCGCGCAGAACGCGCATCCGTGATCGCATCCCTCGCTGATCTTGAGGTAGCGCACGTGCGGCAGGTCGCCCGTGTAGACGCGCACCCCCGGATGCACGGGCTCGGACCACATCGGCTCGGACAGCACGCCGCGCTCCTTGAGCGCCGGCACCAGCCGGTCCATTTCCGACGAGCCCAGGAACACGTCCACCTCGGGCAGCTCGGCGGCGAGCTCGGCCTTGTGACGCTCGACCATGCAGCCCACGGCGACCACCGCGCGGCACGTGCCCAGCTGCTTGAGCCGCCCCGCCTCGACGATCGCGTCGATCGACTCCTGCTTGGCCGCGTCGATGAACCCGCACGTGTTGATCACGATGACGTCGGCCCGCTCGAGATCCGCCGTGTGCCGGGCGCCTTGGTCGACCAGTTGCGCGAGGTAGCGCTCGCTGTCGACGGTGTTCTTGTCGCAGCCGAGGGTGATGAAGCCGATGTTCACGTGGTGGCGAGCGGCGTGGCGAGGACTGGCATGGAGGGAAAGCTAGCCGTTTCGCCGACGGCACTCAACGCTAACGATAGTTCCCGAATTTGAGCTCGACGCCGAAATCGTGGCCGCGAAGCAGCGCCATCGCCCCCTGCAGATCGTCCTTGGACGGCGACGACACGCGCACCTGGTCGCCCTGAATCGCCGCCTGCACCTTCTTGAGCTTCGCCTCCTTGAGCATGGCCACAATCTTCTTCGACGTCTCGGTGTCGAGCGCCATCTTGAGCTTCACCTCGCGGCGCACCGTGTCGCCGCCCGCCGGCGTCACTGCCCCGATGTCCAGATTCTTCACCGCCACGCCACGCTTGATGAGCTTTCCCTGCAGGACGTCGAACAGTGCCCGCATCTTGAAGTCGTCGTCGGCCACCAGCACGAGCACGTTCTCGGCCCGGCGGAAATCGATGGACGCCTTGGAGCCCTTGAAGTCGTAGCGTTGGGCAATTTCCTTCTGCGCCTGATTGACCGCGTTGTCGACCTCCTGCAGGTCGACTCCCGTGGTCACGTCGAACGACGATTGTTGTGCCATGCATCATCCGGATGAAGGAACGCCCCCCGCGGTCCGCGAGGGGCGTCTCAATGTTGACGCCCAACCGGGCGCCGGGAAAGGGGCGTCCTACTTGGACAACACCGACGTCTTCCCGGCCACGGCGGTGTTGAACGCCGGGACGTCGGTATCCATCACGCTGCGCATCTGCTCCAGCACCGTGCGCAGACGCCCCGCCAGCTCGTCGTGCACCGCGATTTCGGACGCGTTGGGCGCGAAATCCGGATCGCCGGCCACGTCCCCCGCGCCCGACCCGACCGAGCCCTCCAGGTACAGCAGCTTGAGGTACAATCGCATGGGAGCCCGATACGTTTTCTGATCGTTCTCCTGCAATACCGGTTGCAACAACTGATTTTCGACTCCGTCCAGCTTGCCCTCCAGCGTCTTCGCGTCGGCCAACACCGACTTGAACGACGAATCGTGGCCGTACATTTCGCGCAGGTCCTCGAGCTGCTTGCGCACTTTCTCGATGCGGTTGATCGCGTCGGCCGTCGAGTCGATCTCCTGGTACACCGCGTACGCCAGCGCGCTCTGCGCTTGGGCATCGGCCAGCGTGCCGCCGGAGTGCGGATCCTTGAGCACTGTCAGCGGCTGCGTGAGCTTCTGGCCCCCGGCGTCGAGCTCCACCGTATACGTACCCGGCGCGACGAGCGGGCCTAACACAGGACCCTCGATGCCGTAGTGATAGATGCGCCGCGTGAGCTTCCCGATGAATCGCTTGTCGGTCCAGATCTGCGGATAGCCCTTGGGCGTCGTGCGCAGCTCCACGCCGTGTGTGCGCTCATAGCGCAAATCCCACCACGTCCGGTTGATCCCCGCCACTCCGGCCACCGTGAGACGCCGCACCACGGCGTTGCGCGCGTCGCGAATCGTGACGTGCACCGAATCCTTGGTGCTGTCCTTGAGGAAATAATCGATCACGGCACCGTACGGTGGATTCCGGCCCGCCGAGATGTCGTCGGGATCGCCCTTGATCCGGTTGGAGCCGCGGAAGCGGTACGCCTGGCGCGGTGCGAACAGGTACGCGGACTTGGACGCGAGCTCCGCGTTGATGCCGCGCAGCGGCGCCACGTTGTCCAACACCCAGAAGCCGCGGCCCTTGGTGGAAATCACGAGATCGTCGAAATGCTCCTGCACCACGATCCACGTCACCGGCGCATGCGGCAGATTCGCTTGCAACGGGAACCAATGCGCGCCGTCGTCTAACGAGACGTACAGGCCGTTCTCGGTGCCGGCGTACAGCATGCCTTTGCGCTTCGGATCCTCGCGCACGATGCCGACGTAGCTGAACACGCTCTTGGGGATGCCGCCGGCGATGAACCGCCACGTGTGCCCGTAATCCGTGGTTTCATAGATGAACGGATCGCGGTTGTTGTCCTGGTGCGCATCCACGGAGATGTACGCCCGCCCCGCGTCATAGCGCGACGGCTCGATGTTGCTGATCGTGCCGCCCTTGGGGAACTCGGACGACGCGGGCGTGACGTCGGTCCAGTGCGCGCCATCGTCGCGCGTCACGTGGACCTTGCCGTCATTGGACCCGGCCCAGATGAGCCCGCGCGTCACCGGCGACTCGGCGATGGCGAACAGGGTGCAGCAGTACTCGACGCCCAGGTTGTCGTCCGTTAGGCCGCCCGAGCTGTGCATCGTGGCCGTGTCGTTCGTGGTCAGGTCGGGGCTGATCACGCTCCACGTTTTGCCGCCGTCGGTCGTGCGGTGCACGTACTGGCTGCCCACGTACACGGTGTTGTGATCCCACGGCGAGAGCGCCATGGGCTGCGTCCAGTTCCACCGATACTTGGCGCTGTCGGCCGGGCCGTCCAGCGCGCGCTCGGGCCACGGGTCCACCGACTGCGACTGCTTGGACGTGAGATCGAACTTCTCGAGACCGCCCTCGTAGCAGCCGCCCCAGACGATGGTCGTGTCCACCAGATCGGGATACGAGAATCCCGACTCGCATCCGCCGGTCGTCTGCCAGAGCGCCGACGGAATGCCGAAGCCCTGGCTGTTGGAGGGACCGCGCACGGCGGTGTAGTCCTGCTCGTTGCCGTAGACGTTGTACGGAATCGCGTTGTCGACGGCGACGTGATAGATCTGCGCGATCGGCAGCACCACGCGGTGCCACTGCTTGCCGTGCGTGGTGGTGATCTGGATGCCGCCGTCGTCGCCGATCATCATGCGGTCGGCGTTGGTGGGATCGGCCCACATGTCGTGCGTGTCGCCGCCCCACGGCATCACCTCGGCCGTCTCGCCGCCGTCCAGCGAGCGCATGAGGAAGTTGGACGGGAAGTACACTTCGTTAGGCGTGGCCGGCGACACCATGATGCGCGTGTAATAGTGCGGGCGCTCGGCGAGCAGGTGGCTGTAGCTCACCACGTGCCAGTGGTCGCCGCCGTCGTCGGAGCGCCAGAGCGCGCCCTTCCCTTCCCAGCCCGTCTCGATGAGCGCGTACCAGCGGCTCGGGTCGTTGGGCGCGATGGCCACCGCCACCTTGCCTAACGGACCTTTGGGCAGCCCGGCGGTGGCGTGCTTCCAGGTGGTCCCGCCGTCGTGCGAGATGTAGACGCCGCTGCCGGATCCGCCCGAGAACTTGCCCCAGGTGTGAATCACGAACGACCACGTGCCCGCCACGAGGATGCGCGGATTGGCGGGATCCATCGCGAGATCGGACGCGCCGGTGGAATCGTTCACGAACA
>DATNAM010000239.1:0-9142 GCA_035572595.1 Gemmatimonadaceae bacterium | reverse complement strand
TAGCCGACCGCGCTCGGCATGCGGCCTAACAGCGCCGACACCTCGGAGCCCGCCTGCGTGAAGCGGAAGATGTTGTCGATGAACAGGAGCACGTCCTGGTTCTCGACGTCGCGGAAGTACTCGGCCACCGTTAGGCCGGAGAGGCCGACGCGGAGGCGCGCGCCCGGCGGCTCGTTCATCTGGCCGTAGATGAGCGCCACCGAGTCGAGGATCTTGGCTTCCTTGAACTCGAGATACAGGTCGTTGCCTTCGCGCGTGCGCTCACCCACGCCGCAGAACACCGAGCGGCCGCCGTGCCCCTTCTGCACGTTGTTGATGAGCTCCTGGATGATGACCGTCTTGCCCACGCCGGCGCCGCCGAACAACCCGATCTTGCCGCCCTTGACGAACGGGGCGATGAGATCGATGACCTTGATGCCCGTCTCGAACAACTCCGTTTTCGGCTCGAGATTGACGAACGCCGGGCTCGCCCGGTGGATCGCCCACCGTGGCGTGTCTTTCGGGATGGCCGGCCCGTTGTCGACCGGCTCGCCGAGCACGTTCAGGATACGGCCTAACGCCGCGTTTCCCACCGGCACCGAGATCGGGCCGTCGAGGTCGGTCACGTCCATGCCGCGCTCGACGCCGTCGGTGCTGGACATGGCGACGGCGCGCACCTGGTTGCGTCCGATGTGCTGCTGGACTTCGGCCACCAGCCGCACGTGGCCGCCGCCGTCGGAATCCTGATCGATCTCGAGCGCGTTGTAGATCTCCGGGAGGTGTTCCGCCTCGAACTCGACGTCGAGCACGGGACCGATCACCTGGACGACCTTGCCGGTGTGTGTGGCAGCCATGCGTGGGTTCCCCGAAAGTGTGCGTCGCGCAGGCGCCGGCGGCGCCCACGCGGTGTTCCGTTAGTCCGTTAGCCGTTCAGCGCTTCCGCACCGCCGACGATCTCGGCGATCTCCTGCGTGATCTGCGCCTGCCGCGCCCGGTTGTACGTCCGCCGGAGCCCGTTCAGCATCTCGCCCGCGTTGTCCGTGGCGTTCTTCATCGCCGTGCGCCGGGCACCCTGCTCGCCGGCCGCCGTCT
Organism: Gemmatimonadaceae bacterium; assembly: GCA_035572595.1. GTDB lineage: Bacteria > Gemmatimonadota > Gemmatimonadetes > Gemmatimonadales > Gemmatimonadaceae > JADGGM01. The sequence goes on along the minus strand of DATNAM010000239.1, from coordinate 8,071 downwards.
CGACGAGCGCGCGATACACCGCGTTGCGCACGTACAGCGGCAGCAACTGCGTGAGGATCGCCTGGGCGCTCGGGAAGAGCAGATAATCGCGCGCCGGCCCTTTTCGCTCCGGCGGCGCCACCGGAAGGATCCGGTCGGTGGTCGGCGGCGTGGACAGCGGCGAGTTGTACTTCGCGTACACCACGTACACCGCGTCCAGCTTTCCGCTCACGAAGTCGCGCATGAGCCCGTCGACCAGCTCGGCCGCGTGCTCGGCGCGCGGACGATCGCCGATGTCGACGCGCGACGAGGCCACGGACGCGCCGACGTACCGGAAGTAGCCGAGGCCTTTGCGCCCGACGACGTGCAGCTCGGTCTCGGTGTTCGCCGCGCCTAACTTGGCCAGCAACGTGCGCGCCTCACGAATCAGGTTGGCGTTGAACGCGCCCGCGAGTCCGCGGTTCGATGTGATGAGCAGCACCGCCGCGCGCTTGGCCGTCGCCGGCTGCCGGAGCAGCGGGAATTGTTCGGCCAGCACCGGCGAGTAGAGATCGGCGATCACATCCGCAAGCGCGCGCGCGTACGGCCGCGCCGCAACGACGCGGTCCTGCGCGCGCTTGAGCTTGGACGTCGACACCATTTCCATCGTGCGCGTGATCTTGCGCGTCCCTTCGACGGACTTGATGCGCGATTTGAGCTCGCGACCTTTAGCCATGGCCTAACGGCGGGGACTGGGGAAAAGGGACAAGGGACAAGGGGAGGAGTGCATCATTTGCCCGTTCCCTTTTCCCTATTCCCTATTCCCTGCTTGTACGCATCGATTCCCTGCCGCAACGCCGCTTCCGTTTCCTTCGAGATCACCTTTTCCTTGCGGATCGCCTGACCGACCTGCGCGTACTGCTCGGCCATGAACGTGTGGAAGCCCGCTTCCCATTCGCGGATCGTGCCGACCGCCACGTCATCCAGGTATCCGTTAGTCACGGCGAAGATGATCATGACCTGCTGCTCGACCGCCATCGGCGCGTACTGCGGCTGCTTGAGCACTTCCACGGTGCGCATGCCGCGATCGAGCTGCGCTTTGGTCGCCTTGTCGAGGTCCGACGCGAACGCGGCGAACGCTTCGAGCTCGCGATACTGCGCGAGGTCGAGACGCAGACGCCCGGCCACCGCGCGCATCGCTTTGATCTGCGCCGCTCCGCCGACGCGTGACACCGAAATACCGGCGTTCACCGCGGGGCGGGTGCCGGCGTTGAACAGATCGGCCTCGAGGAAGATCTGGCCGTCGGTGATCGAGATGACGTTCGTCGGAATGTAGGCCGACACGTCGCCGGCTTGCGTCTCGATGATCGGAAGCGCGGTGAGCGATCCGCCCGGCTTGAAGATCACCTTGTTGTCGACCACCGACGGATCTTCGCTGATCTTCGCCGCGCGCTCGAGTAACCGCGAGTGGAGGTAGAACACGTCGCCCGGGTACGCTTCGCGGCCCGGCGGACGACGCAGCACCAGCGAGATCGCGCGATACGCCGCTGCCTGTTTGGACAGATCGTCGTACACGCAAAGCGTCGCCTTGCCCTCGTGATACATGAAGTATTCGGCCATCGCGCAGCCCGTGTAGGGCGCGATGTATTGCATCGGGGCCGGATCGGACGCCGCGGCGACCACGACGATCGTGTACTCCATCGCGCCGGACTCGCGGAGCTTCTCGACGGTGGAGGCGACCGTCGACTTCTTCTGGCCGATCGCGACGTACACGCAAACCACGCCGGCGCCCTTCTGATTGATGATCGTGTCGATCGCGATCGCCGTTTTGCCGATCGCGCGATCGCCGATGATCAACTCGCGCTGCCCGCGTCCGATCGGGATCATCGAGTCGATGGCTTTGAGTCCGGTCTGGAGCGGCTCCTTCACCGGCTGCCTAACGATGATGCCCGGCGCGTCCGACTCCACCTTGCGCGTTCGCGTGGCGGCGATGGGCCCCTTGCCGTCGATCGGGTTGCCGAGGGCGTCGACGACGCGGCCCACGAGCTCCGGGCCCACCGGCACTTCGAGCACGCGAGTCGTGCGGCGCACTTCGTCGCCTTCCTTGAGCGACAGATAGTCGCCCAGGATCACGGCGCCGATGTTGTCTTCTTCGAGGTTGAGCGCGAGCGCCACCACTTTCTCGCCGGTTTCGGTGGACGTCACCTCGAGCATCTCGCCGGCCATCGCCTTGGTGAGGCCATAGATGCGGGCGATGCCGTCTTTTACCTCGAGGACGCTACCGACTTCTTCGACGTCGAGCTCGTGCAGATCCGCGGCTTCGATCTCGCGGAGGAGGATGTCCTTGATCTCTGCTGGGCGGAGCGAGGTGTCGGATGCCATGGGCGTCGTGGGGCTAGGAGGTCCGTTAGCAAGTTTGGGCCGGCCCGCCGAAAGAATCCGCTCGGCAGCTTGTGAAAATTATCACAAGGTGCCGGACGAGACAAGAGGACGCGGTGCCGTGCGCACAAAGCCTTCTATTAGATCACCCGGCCGGAGCCGGGCTAGCGATGTCGCTGGACGACCCACCAAACGCTCCGCCACCGCAGATAGTTGCGACACCGACGCATACCCCAACAGCCGAACCACGTCCTTCAGGTCATAGCCCGGATTCTTCGCCAACTCCGCCGCCGCCAGCAACCGCACGAGATCGATGACCCGTTTGAGCGTCGCCTGCGGCTGGCCCGTGTGCCCGAAGCTCCGGCTCAAGTGCTCCCGCGTCACCGCCAACGCCTTCGCCAGCTCATGCGTCCGGACGACGCGCCCCGCTCTGCCGGCGATGAACCGCCACGCGCTGCGCTGAATCCGGCTTTCGAGCCCGAGCTCGCGCGGCGGCTCGGCGAGCGCCGATGCAAACCGCGATGAAAACCCATGCCGCGCAACCGCATGTCGCAACATGGAATCATCGACGCCATCCGCCAGGATGTCGGCGACACCGCAGCTTGCGCACGCCGCGATCGCTGGCGCATCGATCGCACGAAACGGCGTGATCGCGACGAAGGCAACGCTCGGGAACTCGCGTGCCATCGCCGCGGCGCCGACCCCATCTTCCGCGGCGCCGAGGTCGATGACCACGACGTCGATGAGCGACGAGTGCAGCCGGCGATCGAGGGTCCCGAGCGACCTCGTGATCGCCACGCGCCCCACGCGACGCGAAATACTGGAGCGCACCAGCTCGCGCGTCCGCGCGCGCGGCGCATGTGCCACCACGAGCCGCGACGACACCCCAATCGCGCGAGCCGCGCGCCGCGGCGTCACCCTGCCGCCTGGGCTTCGGGTCCGCTGCTCTCCGGCACCAGCTCGGCCGCGCGCTTGAGCACGTCGCGCGCGTTGGCATACGACACGCGCTCCAGGGCCTCATCGAGCGCGAGCCACTTGCACGCGGTGATGCCTTCTTCCATTTGCGGCGAGGTCGCGGCCGTGGCGCTCTCCATGAGAAAGAAGTGACAGATCTTATGCACGAGCCGCCCGCGAAAGCGGAAGTACCAATCTATGGTATTGATCGGCGCGCGCAGCGTCAGCGTGTGGAGTCCCGTTTCTTCTTCGACTTCCCGGAGCGCCGCAGATTCGATGCCTTCGTCGCGCTCGACGTGGCCCTTGGGGAATCCCCAATTCTGGTAGGCATCGCGGATGAGCAGAAACAGCGGCACGCCGTCGACCATGCGGTAGACGACGCCGCCGGCCGACGTTTCCTGCTGTGCCCGCGACCGGACCATCAGAAGATCTTGACGCTGAGGTACTGCCGCGGATGCGCGCGGATTTCGGCGACGAGCTCGCGCATCTGCGAGAGCAGCGCGTCGCCGTTCTGATAGAGGGTCGGGTCGTTCACCATCATGCCTAACGATCCCTGGCCGCGGTCGATCTTGCCCAGCACGGAATCGGCGTGGGTGAGCACGGACGACAATTGCTGCTGCGTCGCCACGAGGCTGTGCGACGCGTCGCGCAGCTCGTGCGACGTGACCTTGATGTCTTCGGAGGCCGAGCCGACGTTGTCCATGATCTGGTGGATCTGCCCCTTGGACGTGGACGAATCGACGCGGTCGGCGGTGCGCTGCACCGCCATGGCCGTGGCGTTGATGGTGCCGACGGTCTTGTGCACGTCTGCGCCTAACTGGGTAAAGCTCTGCGATTGCGACCGCACGGTGCGCTCGAGCTCCGACGACAGGTCGGCGAAGTTGCGGATGGACTGGCGCAGCTCCGCCGCCGCGCGGTCGTCGAACGCGACCTGGAAGCGGTCGGCCACGCGCGACATGTCGCCGGCGATGCGTCCCGCGACCGCGGTCAGTTGGGCGATGTCCGGCAGCCGCGCGCCCGGCAGCGCGTTGCCCCGCCCGACGGCCGCCGACTGCGCGAGCTGCTGTTGCACATCGGCGTCGTCCGGCGCGGCCGCACGCTCCATGATCGTCGCTTGCCATTCGCCGAACATGCTCGCCTCGCTGAGCACGACCACCGGATTGCTCGGCAATTTCATGTTCGGGTCGAGCGTCATTTTCACGAGCACCCAGCCCGTGGCCTCGAGCTCGATCGACTGGATGCGTCCTGCCTGCACGCCGCGGATGACGACCGCGTTGCCGACTTTCGCATTGCCGACGTCGGTGAATCGCGCCACCACGTCGCGCTCCTTGTTGCCGAGGTTCGCCTGGCTGAGCCAGAGCGAGAACAGCACGATGGCGACGATCGACCCGATCACCACCAGCCCAACAATGAAGTCGTTTCCGCGTTTCATACCCGTCCTCCGCGTGCGGTGGCACCGCCGGCGACCGTCGCCCCCGGTTTCGACGACGATGCCGACTCGCCGTCATCGAGTGTCGCGCGCCCTTCGATGAACTGGCGCACGATCGGATCCTTGGACTGTTGAATCTCGTCTACCGTGCCGACTTGCCTAACGCGACCCTCGTACAGCATGGCGATGCGGCTGCCGATCCGGTACGCGCTCCGCATGTCGTGCGTGATCACGACGCTCGTCACGCCTAACTTCTCGCGCATCCGGATCATGACCTCGTCGATCACCGCGCTCGTCACCGGGTCCAGTCCGGTGGTCGGCTCGTCGTACAGGATGTACTTGGGGCGGAGCGCCACGGCGCGCGCGATGCCGACGCGCTTGCGCATGCCCCCCGACAACTCGGCCGGATACTCTTGCTCGACGTCCGGCAGATCGACCAGCTCCAGCGTTTCGGACACGCGATGCGCGATTTCGCTCTCGGAGAGCTCGCCGCGCTTGCGCAGTCCCATGGCGACGTTGTCGCCGATCGTCATCGAGTCGAAGAGCGCGGCAAACTGAAAGACGTATCCGATGTGCGCGCGCAGCTCGTACAGCTCCTTGCGCGGCAGCGTCGGCACGTCCTTGTCATCCACTTCGACGGTGCCGCGATCGGGCTCGAGCAGTCCGACGACGTGCTTGATCGCCACGGATTTGCCCGCGCCCGAGTAGCCGATGATCACGACCGTCTCGCCCTCGTGGACGTCGAGCGTGAATCCATCGAGCACCTTCTTCTCACCGAACGACTTGTATACGTCGAGCCACTTGATCATCAGGTCCGTCCATGGAGCCACGTCATGGCCCAGAAAGCGTCGAGCACCAGAATCATCACCGCTGAATACACGACCGCCTGCGTCGCCGCCTGCCCAACGCCTTCGGCGCCGCCCTTCGCGCGCAGTCCCTTGTAGCATCCGATGAGCGTCACGGCGAATCCGAAGCTCGCGGTTTTCACGAGGCCGTATTCGATGTCGAACGGGCTGAAGAACATCCGCGCGCCCTTCAGAAACTCGTCGGTGGACAGGTGCAGGAACCCGAGCGAGGCGAACCAGCCCGCGCCTAACCCAACGATCATCGCCAATCCGACGATCAAGGGGAACATCACGGTGCCGGCGACCACGCGGGGCACCACCAGGTACGACATGGGGTCGTAGGCCAGCGTCTCCAGCGCATCCACCTGCTCGGTCACGCGCATCGTGCCCAACTCGGCGGCGATGTTCGCGCCCACGCGTCCGGCGAGCGCGAGTCCCGTGAGCACCGGAGCGAGCTCCAGCGTGATCGTTTTTTCGACCAACGTGCCGACGAAATAGAGAGGAACGGCGCCGGTGAACGAGTAGCTCGCCAGCAGCGCCAGCACGATGCCGGTGAAGACGGCGATGAGCAACCCGATGGGAAGCGAATCGACGCCGAGCCGCCGCATCTGCTGCGTGGCGCCGGGGAGCCAGGAGCCGAGGGAGACGACGGCGCGCGCGGCTTGCTCAAGGAAGCGACCCGCGCGCCCCAGCTCCTCGATTCTGAAGCGGACCCATCGTCCGGTCGCCTCGATCACGTTCATAATCTGCGCCATGGCGATGACTCCGGCAACGCGCTCCCTGCGCGAAGCGTGAAAATCGCTCGCGCAGGTGTTGAGATTTTCGCGTCCGGCGCCGAAGCTTCAGGGGCGTGGCATTTCTGCCGCGCGCTTCCTCCGAGCATTGGATCACCATGGTTCGTTCCCTCCTCGTCGTCACGCTCGCGTGCAGCGCAGCGCTGAGTGCCCCCGCGCAGGCAATCAAGAAGGGCACGCCGCGCGCGGCGCCGGCGGTCGCGAGTCATGCGACGCCGCCGGTCGACACCACCGCTGCATCGGGTGACTCCGTCGTCGTCAGCGGGTTCGTGCTGGACAGTTTGCGCGAGCTGCCGCTGGCTGGCGCCACGGTGCTGATCTCGGGGACGACGTTCGCGGCCAAAACGGATCTCTCCGGTCGGTTTCGCTTGGTAGTCCACGGATTGGCCGACGGGGTGTACAAGGTGGGCTTCTTTCACCCGACGCTCGACTCACTCGGGATCTCGCCACCGACGCAGCAGGTCGCGATCGTGCGCGGCAAGGCGTCTTTCGTACAGCTGTACGTTCCCTCGGCGCACACGGTGGTGAGCGCGGCGTGTCCGGATTCATCGCGCGGCGGCGATCGCGGGCTCGTCATGGGCGTCGTGCGCGACGCTTCGAGCGAACTGCCGCTCAAGGGCGTGCGCGTAGTGCTCATGTGGACGGGCGTGAGCATAGCCGCGAATTCGGTGCTCAAGGTTCCTCAGGCAACGAGTGTGTTGACCGACGACATGGGCACGTTTCGCGCCTGCCGCGTGCCGACGGAAACCCCGCTGCGGCTTCAGGCCCGGTCCAAGTCGGGATCGAGCGGGTGGGTCGAGGTCAGCGTGCCGGCAACGGGCCTTGCGCTGCGCGACGTATTGTTAGGCGACCGCGAGGCCGTGGTCGCGTCGGCCCCGCCGGCGGCCGGCGCGCCGGGCCACGGCGACACGGCGAGCGCGGTCGGCGCTCCCGCGGGCGGCGGCGCGGCCGCGCCCCACCTGGCTCCCCTCGGCAGCGCGATGCTCACGGGCCAGGTGACGTCGGCCGAGGGCAAGCCGCTCGAGGGCGCGATGGTGCTGCTGTTAGGCACACAGTTGTCGGCGCGCAGCGATGCGACGGGCTCGTTCCGCTTGTCGGGGCTCCCGGCGGGCACACAGAGCGTGGAAGTGCGCGAGATCGGATTCTCGCCCAAGCGTTTCGCGGTCGATCTCTCGCCCAAGCGGCCCAGCACGTTGCTCGCGGCCTTGGACCAACGGACCAACGTGCTCAAGACGATGGAGATCACGGCCAAGCGCGGCTCGGAGGTGCCGGGGTTCGATCAACGCAAGCGGTCCGGGTTAGGCTACTACATGGATCGCGACCAGATCGAGCGCAGCGCGTCGATCAGCACCACCGATCTGTTCCGGCAGGTGCCGGGGCTCACGGTGGTGTGGGATGGCGAAGGATACTCGATTGAGGTAAACCGGACATCGAACGCGGGCTCGTGCCCGGTACAATATTACATAGATGGGACGCCGTTCCTGTCGCAGGGCGACGACATCGATCAGGTGGTGCAGCCGCAAGAGATCGCGGCGATCGAAGTGTACAAGAGCTCCGCGGAAACGCCGATGGAGTTTCAGGGTGCGACCGGCGCGCCGTGCGGCACGATCGTCATCTGGACGAAGCGCCGGATCGGCAACGACGACGATACCACCGGCGACCATTGAGCGGGCGCGGGTGCGGCCGGATGCACGAAGGCCCGCGTCGTGGAC
>DATNAM010000238.1:0-3825 GCA_035572595.1 Gemmatimonadaceae bacterium | reverse complement strand
GCTGCCACCCGTGTCCCTTTTCCGGGCGCCCGTAACGGAACACCCCCGGCACGTGCGGCGACGTCGTCGACTCGAGGAAGTGCTGCAAGTCCATCACCGCCAGGTTCAGATAGAAGTTGTCCATGTCCCCGACGTCGACGTGAATCTTGTCCACGAGATCCGGCCCAACGGTGTTCCAGTTCTTCGCCAGGTACGCCTCGAGATCGTAGCCGTGGTCGCGCATGTAGTCGATCACGGAGCGATCGATGTGTCCGGTCTTCTTGTCCCACAGCGGCTCGGGATAGCCATCGGCGCCGACCGGCGCATACACGGATTCCCACGCCTCGAACTGTTCGCCCGAGCGCCCATGGCTGCCGAGCACGTCTTCCAAACGACTCAAGTCGCGGATGCTGAGCCATGGCTGCCCGTCGTTGTCGCGCATGACCATGCGCTCGGGATGGTACCACGAGCTGATCGGACTGAACGGCGCAATGCCAGGCGCGTCGTCCACGAAGGCGTTCGTGTCGGCGTATGCGTCGAAGGTCCCGTAGTGATGAAAGTCCACCGGATCGGGATAGAGCGTCCAGGTCCCACCGAAGAACTTGGGATGATAGATCTGCAGCGCGATCGACTCCCACCCGCCGGTCGAGCCTCCGGTTAGCACACGCGCATACGGCGCTTCGATCATCCGGAAGTGCGATTCGAGATACGGAATCAGCTCGGTCATGATCGCGTCGCCGTACGGACCGTTGTTCGCCGAGTTGACGGCGTACGAATCATCGAAGTACGGCGTCGGGTGCTGAAAGGTCACCGCGATCATCCGCGGCATGTGCGGTCCCATCCACGCCCGTGCGAATACCCATCCCGGCTCCCGGTTATACGAAGCGAAGAGCGTCTGGACCTTGGGCGGCAGCGAGACGCTGTCCGGATTGAAGCCGAGCGGCGCGCGGAGACCGAAGTGCCCCTGCTCGAACACGACAGGATAGTGCACGTTCGGGTGTGTCTCGTACCCCGCTGGGAGCAGCACCGTGGCGCCGAGATAGAACGGATGTCCCCAGAACTTCGTGAGCATGGCGCTCTGCATCTTGATGTGCTTCACCCACTTCGTGTCCGCCGGCATCGGAATGGGCGGGATGACGTGGGTGAGAGAGATCTGCACGGTACCGCCCGCGGCCGGATCGATGTGCACCCGCCGCGGATCGCTGGTGAGGTTTCCCGGCGACGCCGTGAAGTTCTGCCCTTCCCACTCATCCATGTGCGCCCAGATGGTGTGTCCGTCGGCGCGATGGAATTCGGTATAGACGTTCATCACCGCTTGCACCCAGTAATCGCCGGCGGGAATGTCGGCGAGCGACTTCGTGGGATATCCGAGTGTCGACGCGTCGATCACCGCGGGCTGGCCTGGCGGCAGTGCGCTCACGTCGAGGCCGAAGAGCGGCGTGCTGCTGGTAAAGGAGCCGGCGTTCGCGATGGGCGGCGGCGCGGAATCGCGGCTCAAGGCGAGGAAGACGCGGCCGGTGATCGGTCCGTCGTGCGCGGAGGCAGGAAACGAAACCTCGAAGCGCGTCATCGCGACGCTCGCGCCGACCGGGACTCGCGCGCGGCGCGTCGGGGAAATGGACGTGCCTGGTGCGACACCCAGGACGACAAGGGCGAGGGCAAGACTGAGGTTGCGCATGACGTCCGGCTCCCGGAGTGAAGGACGGCGGAATCATAGCGCATGGCCCGGACGTGCGCGACGCAACCGCTTGTCAGCTCCTGCGCTCGATTGCCGGCCTCTCGATCGAAGAAACGCGGGAATCGCGCTGCCTAACGCAGAAAGGTGGACCGGCGGCGCGCGGCTCACGCCGCTCACTCGGCGCGCAGCGCTTCCATCGGATCGGCGCGACTCGCCCGGCGCGCGGGTGCATAGCTCGCCGCGAGCGACGCCGCGCCGAGAATGACCGCAGCCGCCACGTACACCGACGGCTCGCGCGCCGTGACGCCATACAACATCGATGACAACCACGTCGCCGCGAGTATCGCACCACCGAAACCGAGGAACGCCCCGATCGCCGCGAGCGCGCAGGCCTGCCGCACCACCATCGCCGCCACTCGCGACGGCTCGGCCCCAAGCGCGACACGAAGCCCGAGCTCCCGCGTGCGCCGCTCGACGAGAAAAGAGATCAGACCGTAGAGCCCCGTCGCGGCGAGCAGCAGCGCGATACCGGCAAACGCGACCAGCAACCGGCTGAGCGACCGCGTGGTGAGCGTTGCCCGGTCGAACACATCTTCCAATGTCTGAACGTTGAAAATCGGCATCGTCGGGTCGATGGACCGCACGACGCGCCGCGCCGCCGCCGCGACTTGCGCGAGATCCCCGCGCGCGCGGATGGCGAAGACCGCGCGCGTCCACGGATCTTGGGCGTACGGCCGGAAGAACTGTGGTTCAGGCGCGCCAAAAATCGTGGCTTGCTTCACGTCTTGCACGACGCCCACGATCGTCGCGTCGCCAATGCCGGTGTTCACCTGATGGCCGACTGCGTCCCCGTGCGGCCAATACCTGTGTGCGAATGTCTGATTGATCACCATCACTTTCGGCGCGTTCGCATCGTCGCTTGCGTTGAACGTGCGCCCGGACAGCACGTGCACGCGCAGCGTGGCGAAGTAGCCCGGCGTCGCGATAGTGCCGGTGATAATAGGTTCGTGCCCCTTGCTCACCGTCTGTCCTCGGATGAGCGCCCCGAACTGCGAGCAGCATCCGTTGATCGGCATGCGGTCCGCAACGCCCGCGTCGGTCACGCCCGGCAGCGCGCGCAGTTGTTGCTCGATGTCCGCGACGAGCCGCGCGCGCGCCGCGGGTTGGTCGTAGCGCGCGCTCTGCATCGTGACATCGAAGGTGGCAACGCCGTTCGGGTCGATGCCGATCGGAATGCGCTGAATGCGCCACACGCTCTCGAGCGCGAGCGACGCGCTAACGACGAGCATGATCGAGATCGCAACCTCGGCGATCACGAACGCGCGTTGGAGACGCGAACGCCCGGAGGCGACCGTCGCGCTGCGAAGGACCGCACCGCTGCCCACGTCGGCAAGCCGCAGCGCAGGCGCGATGCCGAACGCGATCCCCGCGATCGCCGAAACGATGAAGGCAAAGAGGAGCGCGCGGGCGTCGATGTCGAACGTCATCCACGCGGGCGTGTTCGGCGCGACGGCGCGCTGGATCAGCCCGCGCGCCCACACCGCGAGCAACGCGCCGAGTGCGCCGCCGGCGAGCGCGAGCACGACACTCTCGGTGAGGAGCTGCCGTACGATGCGTCCCCGACTCGCGCCGATCGCGAGGCGCACGGCAATCTCGCGCGTGCGCGCCGTCGCGCGCGCGAGCTGCAGCGCCGCCACGTTCGCGCAGGCGATGAGCAATACGAGAAGCGTCGCGCCAATCACGGCAAAGAGACTGCCGCGCACGTCCCCGATGTACTGCTCGCGCAGTGGAATCATCGTGGTGGTCATCTCGGCGTTCGATCCCGGCCAATCGTGCTGAAGTCGCGCGGCGATGCCGCGCAGGTCGCGGCGCGCGTCGTCGATCGACACGCCGCGCCGTAGCGCGCCGAGTACTTCCAGGTTGCGATTGCCGCGCGACGACGGATCGAGCACTCCGTTGCTGAAGCCAGTGTAGCCGCCGGTGCTGATCGGCAGCCACGCCTCGGTGCGCGACGGGTAGCGCCACTGATCGGGAATGACGCCGACGACGGTGCGGGCGGCGCCGTTCAAAATCACGCTTTGGCCGATAGCATGCGCCGGCTCGCCGAACTGCTCGCGCGCAAACGCGTCAGAGACAACCATCACCGCAACGGCGCCCGACTGATCGTC
>DATNAM010000237.1:0-7445 GCA_035572595.1 Gemmatimonadaceae bacterium | reverse complement strand
GAGCGGATGGAAGCGAATCTGGAGGCGATGCAGAACCTGTACGACAACATGCAGGAGTACGGGTACGATCTGACCACGATGCCGTTCGTCGTGCAGTACAACAAGCGCGACCTGCCTAACGCGGCGCAAGTGACCGAGCTGCAGGGCGCGTTGAATCCGGGCTGGGAGGTGCGGGAGCCACCCCGGCAGCGGGTGACCCCCGATCCGTACCACGCGGGCGAAAACCTCATCGAGCAGATCCCGAGCGGCGAATGGGTGGAGCGCGCCCCTTATTTCGAAGCAGTAGCGGTCACGGGAGAGGGCGTGTTCGACACGCTCAAGGCCGTGAGCAAGCTGGTGCTCAAGACGCTCGCCTAACTACGTGGCGCGGGCGCCGCGGCCCGGGAGCGCAGGCATGAACCTGCCTAACGCGCTGACGATGAGCCGCATCCTCGCCACGCCGCTCATCTTCATCCTCCCGTTCGCCGATTCGTGGGAGCTCAAGCTGGCCGGCTTCGTGATCTACGTGATCGCGGCCGTCAGCGACTACTGGGACGGCGCGCTCGCCCGCACGCGCAACCTCGTCACCGACCTCGGCAAACTCCTCGATCCGCTCGCCGACAAGGCCCTGCTCCTGTCGACGCTCGTGCCCATCTTCCTGCTGCAATCGGGACACGGCACCGTGCTCGACATGCGCTTCGTCACGCCGTGGGGCGAGGCCGCCATGCCGCTGTGGGTGCTGGTCGTTGTGTTAGGCAGAGAGCTCTTCATGACCGTGTTCCGACAGGCCGCCGCGCGCCGGGGCACCGTCATCGCCGCCATCGGCCCCGCCAAATGGAAAACCGGATTCCAGTGCGTGTGGGTCGGGTCGGCCTACTTCTGGTTCGCCGCCAAAGCGGCCGCGTTCCACTGGCTGTGGAACAGCGACTGGTGGCGCGCCTTCGCGAACTTCAACGGCATCGTCGGCGTCGTGACGATGACGGTGGCCGTCGCGCTCACCGTGTACTCGCTCGGCCTGTACCTCAGGAGGTACGCGCGCGTGTTCGCATGAGGCCGGCCCGCACTTTCTCGCACTCACGCTCTCATGCGCCTCGAACTGGTCACGATCGGCGACGAGCTTCTGCTCGGCTTCACCATAGATACCAACGCCGCGTTTCTCGCGCGCACGCTCTCGGAGATCGGCGTCGAAATCGTGTGGCGGACCACCGTGGGCGACGAGCCCGACCGCATCGTCCAAGCGGTGCGCAACGCCTTGGACCGCACCGGCGCCGTGATCACCACCGGCGGACTCGGCCCCACGGCCGATGACCGCACGCGGCCGGCCATGGCACAGCTCTTCGGCCGCGAGCTGCGCATGGACGATGCTTTGATGGCGCGCATCGCGGCGCGCTTCCAGAAGTACGGCTACACCAACATGCCCGCGTCTAACGCAGTGCAGGCGATGGTGCCCGAGGGCGCCACCGTCCTCGACAATCCGAACGGCAGCGCGCCCGGTCTCTGGATCGAGGACGAGCGCGGTCGATGGGTGGCGATGCTGCCCGGTGTGCCGCACGAGATGCGCGCGATGGCCACCCACGCCATCGTGCCGATGCTCACCAAGCGCTATGCATCCAACGGCGCGGTGGTGCTGTCGCGCACCGTGCGCACCACGGGCATCGGCGAATCCGCGTTAGCCGAGTTGTTGGGCGAAGACGGGCACGACGCCGTGAACGGTCTGCCGCTGGCGTTTCTTCCCGGATGGGAGGGCGTCGACCTGCGCCTCACCGCGCACGATCTGCCGCGCGACCAGGCCGTGGCGGCGCTCGACGCCGCGGAGACGAAACTTCGATCCCACGCCGAACGATATGTCTACGGGCGCGACGCGCAGAATCTGGCCGCGGTGGTGCTCGACGCGTGTCGCGCGCGAGGTCTTCACGTCGCAACCGCAGAGAGCTGCACCGGTGGGATGTTGGGCGAGCGCATCACGGCGATACCCGGCTCGAGCGACGTGTACGTGGGCGGCGTGGTGGCCTACGAAGATCGTGTGAAAACGTCGGCCCTGGGCGTTCCGGCGGACCTGGTTCGAGAGCATGGTGCGGTGAGCGAACCGGTGGCTCGCGCGATGGCAGCGGGCGTGCGCGCCGCACTCGGCACGGACATTGGGATCGGAATCACGGGTATCGCGGGGCCGTCGGGCGGGACGCCGGACAAGCCGGTCGGTACGGTGTGGGTGGCGACCGATGTGAACGGTGACGCCCGCGCGACGGTGCGACGCTATCTTGGCGATCGAGAGGACGTGCGACGGCGGAGTGCACAGGCGGCGCTCGATCAGGTGCGTCGCACCATCACTGGCGCGAGCTGATAAGGGATCTGCCGGACTGGCATACGCCGAGGGCATACCCGTTGCACCTGGCGCGGAGCGGACGGAGATTACGACTTCGCGGCGGCCCAGAACGGCATTCGTGCGGGCCGGCGCTTTTCACTGCGCAAGAGGATCAAAAGTGCCAGACGATTTCAGGACGAGTGCCTCGAAGGAGCAGTCCGGGGCCGGCCGCTCGCCCGCGGACGACGCATCACGCGGCGGTGACGCGGCCGATTCCGGCGCCGAGGGTGGCGCCGCGGATGTATCCGAGGCACAGTCGGCGCTCGAGCGTCAGCTCGACGAGCAAAAGGACAAATACCTGCGGCTCGCGGCCGAGTTCGACAACTTCCGCAAGCGGATGATGCGCGAGCGGCAGGAGATCGCGGTACGCGCTCAGGGCGACTTGATTCGACAGCTACTGGACTCGGTGGACGATCTGGGCCGGGTGACGGCGGTGGACGCCGCGCGGGTCGATCCGGCGTCGATCGTAACCGGCGTCGACGCTGTGCAGAAGAAGCTGCTGCGCGCGCTGTCGAACGTGGGGGTCGAGGTGGTGAATCCGGTGGACCAGCCGTTCAATCCCGAGCTGCACGAGGCGGTGGCAACCGAGCGTGCGTTGTCGCCGGAGGATGATCATCTCATCGCGCAGGTGTACCAGCCGGGTTACGTCCTGCAAGGCCAGCTGCTGCGACCGGCGCGGGTCGTGGTGAAGCAGTGGTCCGAGTGACGAGCGCGTAGCGAGCATGGCCCAGAGCAAGGACTTCTACGCCGTGCTTGGCGTGTCGGCGTCGGCATCGCAGGACGAGATCAAGAAGCAATACCGCAAGCTGGCGAAGAAATTTCACCCCGATGCGAATCAGGGTGAGGCGAAGGCGGCGGAGCGCTTCAAGGAGATCTCCGAGGCGTACACCGTGTTGGGCGACGAAGCCAAGCGGAAGCAATACGACGAGATGCGCCGGTTAGGCGCGTTCTCGGGCTTCGGCGGCGGCGGGCCCGGCGGTCCGGCGCGGCGCGGGCCGCCGCCGGGCGCGGGCGGGGCGCGCGACGCGGGCGGCAACATCCACTTCGAAGACTTCGACATCGGCGGACTCGGCGGGTTAGGCGAGATGTTCGCGTCGATGTTCGGAGGGGGCGGCGCCCGGCAGGGTCCGTCGCGCAGCCGGCAGGCCGAGCGCGGGCAGTCGGTGGAGGTGTCGCTCGAGGTGCCGTTCCGCGTGGCTGCGTTAGGCGGCAAGGTTCCGGTGACGCTCGAAGTGAACGAGGAGTGTCCCACCTGCCACGGGTCGGGGGCGGCGCCGGGCGCGTCGTTCAAGATCTGTCCCGAGTGCAGCGGGCGCGGCGTGGTGTCGTTCGGGCAGGGCGGATTCGCGGTGAACCGGCCGTGTCCGATGTGCCTGGGCCGCGGACAGATTCCCACTGAGCGGTGTCCCACCTGCAACGGCGCCGGCGAGACGCGGGCGCGCCGCACGGTGAACATCACGGTGCCGCCGGGCACCGACACCGGGACGCGGGTGCGGCTCAGCGGACAGGGCGGGAAGGGTCAGAACGGCGGGCCGCCGGGCGATCTGCTCATCACGTTCCAGGTGGCCACGGACCGGTTCTTCGCGCGCGAGGGGCTGGACATCGTGGCGCACGTGCCGCTCAACATCGCGCAGGCGATGTTAGGCAGCAAGGTACGGCTCAAGACGCTGGGCGGGAAGTGGGTCAAGATCACGATTCCCAAGGGGACGCCGTCGGGGAAGCGGTTCCGGGTGCGCGGTCAGGGCATCGAGAAGGACGGCGAGCATGGGGACATGATCGTCGAGGTGTCGATCGTGGTGCCGGAGACGTTGTCGCCGGAGCAGGAGGACATGCTCAAGCAGTTTGCGGCGGCGGGCGGACTCAAATACTAGGGGCGGGGAAGCGCGCGCCGTGCGGCGCGCTGGGGGAAGGGGGAAAAGGGAAGGGGGCGCGGGGGGGGCGTGGGCCCGAGCGGAACGCGAGGTGGAGGTCGCTTCGGTCTGACAGACCGGCGTTAGGCGGCGAGGATGGGGAGCGTGGGGCGTGCGGCGCGCGAGGCGGCGATCAAGGCGCCGCCCAACACCCGGTCGCCGTCGAACATCACCAGCGATTGGCCGGGGGTGATCGCGGACACCGGCTCATCCAGGGCGAGCTCGATTTCGCCGTTCTCGAGGCGGACGATCTCGGCGGGGGCGGCTGGAGCGCGGTGGCGAACCTGGACGTGCACGTGGTCGCCGGCGGACGGCGGGGCGTCCACGAGCCAGTTCACACTGCGGGCGATCACGCCGCGGCCTAACAGTTCGGCCTTGGGGCCGATGACCACCTCGCGGGTGTCGGGACGGATGGCGATCACGTAGAGCGGCTCGGGCGAGCCGCCGGGAAGGCCGCGGCGCTGGCCGACGGTGAACCGGGCATAGCCCTGGTGCTCGCCTAACGGGCGGCCGGCGGAGTCGACGAACCGGCCCGGCGCCAGCGCCGGCGCGTCGGGGCCCAGGTGGCGCGCCAGCACGGCGGCGTGGTCGCCGTCGGGCACGAAGCAGATGTCCTGACTCTCGCGCTTTTCGGCCACCACGTCCAGGCCTAACGCATGGGCGCGGCGGCGCGTCTCGGGCTTGCTCAGCGCGCCCACGGGGAGGAGCATCCGCCGGACCACGGCGCGGTCGATGCCCCACAGAAAATAACTCTGGTCCTTGGCCGGGTCGGCGCCGCGCAGCAGCTCGCCGCCTAACGCACGGGCGTAATGGCCGGTAGCGATCCAGTCGCACTCGAGCGCTTGGGCCTTGTGCAGCAGGTCGCGGAACTTGGTGAACGTGTTGCACCGCACGCACGGAATGGGCGTGCGGCCGGCCGCGTACTCGCTCACGAAGTCGTCGATCACGTCGCGGCCGAACGCGCTCTCGAGATTGAGCACGTAGTGCGGGATGCCGATCTGCTCGCACACGCGGCGCGCGTCGTCGATCGAGTCGAGCGAGCAGCACGGGCGGTCGGGGACGTGATCGCCATAGCAGAAGAGCTTCATCGTCGCCCCGATCACCTCGTAGCCCTGCTCGGCGAGCAGCGCGGCGGCGACCGACGAATCCACGCCGCCCGACATGGCCGCGAGGACGCGGCCGCGCGTGCCGGACATCAGGCCGCGGCGCCGGCGAGGCGGCGCGCCTTGGCGACGAGCGCCGGGAAGAGCTCCGAGACGCGGTCGATCGCGTCGTCGGTGGTGAGCGAGCCCAGGCTCATGCGCACGGCCGCCACGGCGAGCTCGCGCGGCACGCCTAACGCAGCCAGCACGTGCGACGGGTCCACGCTGCCGCTCGTACACGCCGAGCCCGACGAGCAGGCCACGCCGGCCAGGTCGAGGGCCATGAGCATCGACTCGCTGTCGGTGCCGGGCACGGACACGTTGAGGATGTGCGGCGCCCGCGGACCGCCGCCGCCGTTCACCACCGCGTCCGGTACGCGCGCGAGAATGGTGCGCTCGAGCCGGTCGCGCAGCACGCCTAACCGGCGCATCTCGGCCTCGCGCTCGGCGATCGCCAGCTCGGCGGCGCGCGCCAGGCCCACGGCCGCGGCGACGTTCTCGGTGCCGGGCCTGAGCCCGCGATTCTGCGACCCGCCGTGCAGCAGGGGCTCGCACGGCGTCCCGTGCCTAACGTACAGGCCGCCGATGCCCTTGGGCGCGCCGATCTTGTGGCCCGAAAACGTGAGTAGGTCGAACGGCACCGCGCGCGCGTCGATCGCCACCTTGCCGAACGCCTGCACGCCGTCGGTGTGGAACAACACGGCGCGGCTTTTGGCGACGGTGGCCAGCGCCGCGATGTCCTGCACGACGCCGATCTCGTTGTTCACCCACATCACCGACACCACCGCGACGTCCGGACGCACGAGCGCGTCGTACGACGCGCGGTCCACGACGCCGGCGTGCGACATCGACAGGATGCGCTCCTCCGCGCCCTGCGCGTGCGCGAAGTGCATCGCGCCCAACACAGCCTTGTGCTCGATCGGCGTGGTGACCACGGCCCGCTTGCCCGAGTCGCGCACGGCCATGTACGGACCGACGATCGCGGTGTTGTCGCCCTCGGTGCCGCCCGAGGTGAAAAACACCTCCGACGACTGGGCACCGAGGCACGTGGCTAACCGTTCGCGCGCCGCGTCGAGCGCGGCACGGGCGTCGCGACCCCACCGGTGCGTGCTGGACGGATTGCCGAAGCGCGGACCGTAGAACGGCTCCATGGCCTCGAACACCTCGCGGCGCACCGGAGTGGTGGCCGCGTGATCGAGATAGATGGGCTGAGGCATGCGTGGAAAGTAACGAATTCCTGCGGCGTCCGCCCGGGTGCCCGAGGCGCGCCGAGTACTCGACCCCCCTATGGACGAGCGGGCGCCGCCCTCAGCACGGCGCGGACGGGCGCGGCGTCCAGACCGACCACTTTGATCGGCAGGGCGATCAGGTCGTAGGCGCCATCCGGGACATCGCGGAGGTCCAGGTTCTCGAGGTTGTACGCTCCGCCGCCGAACAAGGCGTGATGCACCTCGAGGCCGGTGCTGTGCCGCGCGTCGACCGACGGCGCGTCCACGCCGAGGAGCTTGAGGCCGCGCGCCAGCAGCGCATCCACGTGCCTAACGCTGAGCACCGGCCAGTCGGGCGGGAACGCGCCGGCGGCCGTGGAAAATCCGGTGCGCAGCAACAGCCGCTCGATGCGCACGTGGGGTAGGGTGTCGACCCGCTCGAACGAGCAGACCACGGCCGGTCCGGCGAATACGTCGAGCGGTAAATCGTCGGACGCCGACCACCCATCATGCACGTGCCGCGGCGCGTCGGCGTGCGTGCCCACGTGCGGACTGGTGGTGATGGCCGACAGGTTCACCGTGTCGCCGCGCGCGAGCTCCTGGGTCCAGCGGCACGAATACGGCGTGTCGCCCGGCCACTCGGGCGCGCCCGGTGCGAGCGCGATGCTGATGTCGCGCCAGGCATCCGACATTACCGGGCCGCCGGCGGCGCGCCGAAGAATCGCGATCGCACGTCCCACAGCACGGGAAAGAACCGCTGTGACACGGTGCGGGCCAGATAGCGTGCGCCTAACGTACCGCCGGTGCCGGTGGTGCCGGGCCCGATGATGCGCTCCACGAGCTG
>DATNAM010000236.1:0-2274 GCA_035572595.1 Gemmatimonadaceae bacterium | reverse complement strand
AGCGACGCCGCGAGCGGCGCCGCGGTCTCCACCTCGCACGCAAAGACACGCGCTTTGGATCCGCGTGCGCGCAGTCCGAGCGCGATCCCGCACGAGAGGCCGCCGCCGCCGAACGGCACGAGGACCGTTTCTGTGTTAGGCGCGTCCTCCAGAATCTCGGCGGCGATCGTCGCGTTGCCGGCGATGACATCGGGATCGGACACCGGGTGCACGAACAAACCATCCATACCCGGATAGCTGCGCTCGACCATCACCTGCCACCAGCGATCGAGCGGCACGCGCACCACGGTCGCGCCTAACCGTTCGACGGCCGAGATCTTGGCCGACGGCGCGTGCTCGGGGACGATCACCGTGCACGGCACGCCCACGGCGCGCGCACACCACGCCACACCCTGCGCCATGTTGCCCGCGCTCGCCGTGTACACGCCATGCGCCAGCCGGTCGCGCGATGCGGCCGTGATCGCCGAGCCCGCTCCGCGGATCTTGAACGAGCCGACGGGCTGCAGCGTTTCGAGCTTGAGTCGAATGGGCTGCGCACGGCCTGGCACCTCGAGCGGTACCAGCGGTGTGCGCACCGCGATGCCGCGCAACCGCGCGCGCGCCGACTCGATCGCATCCGGAGTTGCCGCGAGCTGCATCAGTGCGACGCCCCCGGCGCGATCTGGCCTAACCCAATCACCTCGCCGCTCGCCAACACATGTCCCTTCATCGCGCCGGTGAGCGCATCGTAGCTGCCCGCTCCGTCCGACGGGATCGTCGTGTCCAACGCAAAAACCTGGAAGTGATACCGGTGCTTGGGGCCGGCGGGCGTATGCGGGCCCATGTACGGCTGGTTGGTGCCACGAATGTTAGGCCCGTACGACGCGCCCTCGGGCGGCGCGGACAACTTCGCGTCGAGCTTGGTCACCGACGACGGGATGTTGATCATGCTCCAATGGAAGATCGGCGCGCCGTTGTGCATCGCGTCGCCGTCCTGGAGAATGACCACGTACGACTTGGTGCCCGATGGGCCGGCGGTCCACTCGAGCCCGGGAAAGATGTTGCCGCGATATTGCGTGTTCTCGAACGGAATGTCGCTCCCGGCTTTGAACGCCGGCGTGGTGACGGTGAGCGTGGCTCCATTCTTGGCCGGCAGATTGGCGAGCGCCAACTGCGATGCGCCCGGCTCGGTGGCCGTCGGCGCACCCTGTGCGACCGCGGGCGACGTGGAGGCAGCGGCAACGACAGCGGCGAGCAGCAATGCGGACGTACGTGCGATCATGAGTCCTGTCCTGGGTTGAGGTCGCGTGCTTGTGCCTAACGATCTACTTGGGGACATACCCCTGGCGCTGGAGATCCGCTCCGCTCATGTCGATCACGTCGATGTGAAGCGGGATCGGCGTGAGCGGCTTGTTGGTCGAGTCCTTGGGCTGCGACACGATGGCCTCGACCACGTCCATGCCCTTGAACACCTGGCCGTATACCGTGTAGTGGTCGTCGAGCCGCGGCAATCCCGCCTTGTTGGCGACAATGTAGAACTGACACCCCGCGGATAGTTGCTTGGGGTTGTCGTCGCGCCCCGCGCCTACGGCGCCGTACACGTGGCGCAGCTCGGGCCGGAACTCGGGCGCGAGCAGATACGGAGACTTGGAAAATCCTTCGGGGGTGTCGGGGCATCCGCCCTGCGCCACGAAGTTCTTGATGACGCGATTGAAGGTGAGCGTGTCCCAGTAGTGCTCGCCGGCCAGCGTGACGAAGCTCGCCTTGTGGCGGGGCGTCTGATCATCGAGCACGAACAGGATCTCGCCCAACCGCGTCTCGATACGGCCCACCTGGTAGGTCTTCTCGGCGTGCGGTGCCGCCGACAGCAACGGCGCGGTGAGTAACGCGGTCAGCAGGAGTCGTCGCATGGAATCAAAGTTGGCACACAATGATGCCGGGCACCATAGGGACGGGGAATGGGGACAAGGGAACGGGGAATGGGAATGCCACCTCGACGCCGAGTGATGGGGGGCATACTTGCCGTCGTGCGTCGAGTCTGATTGGCCCTGCTACTCGGGCGAGTCGGCCGGTAATCTCCGGCCGCGGGTTAGGCGCGGGCATGGCGTTGCGCGCAGCGTTGGCGCGAGGCAGAGTACTGCAGGTGGACATCGCGTCCACAATCTCTGACCGAGAGAACGTATGAGTGATAGCCGAGCTCCTTCCTCCCGCCGATCCATCGACGCGGTACGGCGGCGGTTTTTGATCGACATTCCAGTACTGGCGGCGGCGGTCGCGGCATGCGGGCCAACGGAA
>DATNAM010000235.1:0-5834 GCA_035572595.1 Gemmatimonadaceae bacterium | reverse complement strand
CGACGCGGGTGATCTCGCCGCTTTCGAGCACGCGGAGCAACTTGATTTGCGTGGGCAGCGGCATGTCGCCGACTTCGTCGAGGAAGAGCGTGCCGGTGTTCGCCTGCTCGAACTTTCCGGCGCGGTCCGCGATGGCACCGGTGAACGAGCCCTTCATGTGACCGAACAATTCGCTTTCGATCAATTCGCTGGGGATCGCCGCGCAGTTGACCTCGATGAATGGATTCGCCGAGCGCGAGGACAACCGGTGCACCGCGCGGGCGACGAGCTCCTTGCCCGTGCCGTTTTCGCCGTTGATGAGGACGCGCGCGGGCGTCGGCGCGACGCGCTCGATCTTCTCGATGAGCGAGCGAATCGCGAACGATTTGCCGACGATTTCGTAGCGCGACTCGATCGTTTCGCGGAGGCGGCTGTTCTCCTCCTGGAGGTTGCCGTGGCGGAGCGCGTTGCGCAGCGTCACGAGAATGCGATCGGTGTCGAGCGGTTTCTCGAGGAAGTCGTAGGCGCCGAGCTGCGTCGCCTCGACCGCCGTCTGAATGGTGCCGTGTCCGCTGATCATGACGACGATCGCCGCCGGATCGATCTGGCGGATTTTCTTGAGCGCCTCGAGGCCATCGATGCCGCCCATCTTCACGTCGAGGAACGAGAGCTGCGGCCGCCACTTCTCGAACTCGGCGATGGCGTCGATGGCCGTGCCCACGGCGCGCACCTCGTAGCCCTCGTACTCGAGCAGTTGGCCTAACGCGGCGCGGATGCCCTTCTCATCGTCGGCCACCAGGATGCGTTGGCTCATGGCACCGTCTTGTACAGGGTGACCTTGCCATCGTGCACGCGCACATCGGCGATGTACCGCGGCACCGCGAAGGCCATTGCGTTAGGCGAGGCGCCGGGCGGCCGCGCACCGCGGCCCATGCGTTGTACGAGCGTTGGAATCATGGCTGACGGCACCGCGAGATCCTTGATCGTGAGACTCGACACCCGGAACTCCGCGAGTCCGGGCTGGGTGATCGCGAGCGAGCCGGTGAATTGGACCGGCTCGCGATCGCCCAGCATGCCGGCCAGCGGACCGAGCGACGACGCGCCGCCGAAATCGGCCAGTCGTACGTCGGCGCGCATGGCCAGTTGTTCGCCGATCGCCGCCGCCTCGACGTTGGACGCCGACTGCGGCAGCTCGCGCGTGAGCGCATCGAACACGTAACTCGCAAGATCACCCGGCGCCACGTTCGCGAACACCGGGCCGCTGCGCGCGCCGAGCTTGTCCACTGCGTCCCGCGCCCGCGAGCTGCCTTCGGCGCTGATCGGCTCCCAATGAATCGCAGCGGACTGTTCCGGAGACGACAGCACACCGGAGACGGCGCGTTTGGCCGCGGGCTCCCAGTCGGCGCGGAGCAACCAGGCCGCGCTGCCAACGACGCCGAGCATCACGAGACATCCGACGGAGCGGAGGCACCCCATCAGGCCGCTCCGCCGAGCGGGGCCGAAGCGAGCAGTGTGTGTCGCGAACCGTGCGGACCGAGCTCGCTCCGCATCACGTCGACGCTTCGCGCCGGCGCGCTGGCCGCGAATCGGACGACGCGTGCGGCAGCGGCAATCGCCCGCGCGTCGTTGGGCGCGACGCCCTCACGCGCTCGGCCAATGGTGATGTGCGGGCGGAACGCGCGCGCGTCCAACGGATAGCCCAACGCCGCGCACGTGCGTTCGACGTCGTGCTGCAGGAGCTCGAGTTTCGGTTCCGGTGTCACGCCCATCCATACGACACGCGGTGCGCGAAGGTTTGGGAATGCGCCGAGTCCGCCCAGGGTCAGGGTGAACTCGAGATGCGACGAGATGGCTGCGTCGAGCGCGGTCTGGAGTGCGGCGACCGCGTCATCGGGTTGTTCGCCGAGGAACTTGAGCGTGATGTGGAGGTGGTCGTCATCGACCCATTTCACGGAGCGATGATCCGGCGTCGCGTCGCGCATGGGCGCCGTGGCCGCGCGAATGTCGCGCCGGACGGGCGCCGGCAGGTTAATGGCCAGGAAGAGGCGCACGGTCATCCGCGGCGATCTCGAGCTCGAGCGCCACCGTCTTGAAGCCGTGCGTCGTGGCGAGCGCCAGCACCGAGCGCCGGATCGCCGGATCGCGCAGGCGGGCCGCCGCCTCTCCGTTAGGCACGGTGAGCACGGCCAGCGTGTCACGCGCTTCGACGCGGGCGTCGACCCCGAGCGTCGCGAGCGCGGTGGCGAGCGGATGTTCGCTCACGCGCCTCGAGCCGCACCGAGGACGTTGAGCGAACCGGAGCGGAATCCTTTGAGGTCGAGCGACGCGCGCGCGAACCCGGCCGCGCGGACGGCGTCGGTGAGTGCGCGCAGCTTGGGTGCGGCGAGCCACGTGTCCAGTTGGGCGGCCGGGATTTCGACGCGCGCGAGGTCGCCATGGTGTCGCACGCGGAGATCGCCCGTTAGGCCGAGCGCGCGCAGCGCCGCTTCGGCGCGTTCGATTTGCTGCAGGCGTTCGATCGTCACGGCGCTTCCGTAAGGCAGGCGCGACGACAGGCACGGCGAACTGGGTTGCGACCAGGTGGGCAGTCCGCGCTCGCGCGACAACTCGCGGATCTCGGATTTCGTGAACCCGAGCTCGGCGAGGGGCGAGAGGACGGCGTGTTCGTGTGCGGCTTGGGTTCCGGGGCGCCAATCGGTCAGGTCATCGGCGTTGGTGCCATCGATGATGGTCTCGAATCCGCGCGCATCTGCCACGGCAGCGAGCACGGTCCAGAGCTCGGACTTACAGAAGTAGCAGCGGTTGGATGGATTGGCGACGTAGTTCGGGTCGAGCATCTCGTGCGTGTCGATCTCGAGCACCGGGATGTTGAAGCGCGCGCCGAGTGATCGGGCTGCGTCCCACTGGGCATCCGGGTACGAGGGCGAGCGGCCGATCACCGCGAGGAATCGCGACGGCCCGAGTGTTTCGAGCGCCACGCAAGCGAGGTAGGCCGAGTCGACGCCGCCCGAGAAACCCAGAATGACCGATTGGCGTGCGGCGAGCCAGGCGACGAGGCGCTGTTCTTTTTCCTGGGTGGAGTTGGTGGGGCCGGACGATTCGCTTTCGGATGGGGATGCCGTTGCGACATCCGCCCTCGCTATCTCGGTCAGGACTGGCTGCATGCGGGAAACGTAGTCCTGGCCACCGCGCGGGCGGAAGTGCGCGAACGATCAGTGCATGACCACGGTGATGGGGTGGAGGACGTTGCCATCGGGGCCACGCGCGGCGGCATCGAGCGAGTCGACATCCCAGACTACGAGCACGGCTGGGTCATCGCCGCGGGAGAAGGTGGCGAGATCTTGTTTGGAGAGGCCGGCTTCCTTCAGTGCGTGACCATCGGGCGCGGCGCGATACGGGTGTGTGTGCCATGCGCCGACGAAGTCGGCGATGCTATCGCAATCGCCGGTAACGGCGAACTGGAGCTGTCGCATGTTATGCGACGGCATCGTTGCGGTGACGAAGAGGGTGTCGTGGGAGATCGATCCCTGCATGCATCCCATGTATTCCCGTTGGGTCGGTTTACCGGCGCCGAGCATTTGGGTGAGGGTGTTTTCA
Source organism: Gemmatimonadaceae bacterium (assembly GCA_035572595.1). Classification (GTDB taxonomy): domain Bacteria; phylum Gemmatimonadota; class Gemmatimonadetes; order Gemmatimonadales; family Gemmatimonadaceae; genus JADGGM01. The sequence goes on along the minus strand of DATNAM010000235.1, from coordinate 2,258 downwards.
CCGGCGAGCTCGTTCCAGTGTTGGTTGCTGCGGCTCCAGATGGCGTTCATGCTGTCGCGCACCGACCCATTGATGACGATGGTGCCGAGTTGCGGGGGTGTGGCGACGTGGCGCGCGGCGATGAGCAGGGGCGCGGCGAGCGCGAGCCATGCTGCGCGCCGCCAGACATTCGGCGGCGGGAGGGGCGAACGTCGTTGGGACATTGGAACTGCGCTCCTTTTGGTGACGCGCGCGACTTGAAGTGCGGGGGTGGCTTTCGATGTACCCCGGTCGTGCGGCGCGCGATCCGCGACGGCGTGCATCGAGCAGTACAGGACGCGTGCCACACTTGAGGTACGTCGGTCGCGCGGCCATTGGAATCCCATCAGTGCGACGCGCGTTGCCGTTGTGCGTCACGGCGAGCGCGGGCGCGCGCCGCTCGTGGCATTCGGCCGGCGACCTGGGCTGTGGCGGGCGAGACCGTCCGGCCCGCCTGCCGAGCCGAGTTGCGGTGGGCCCCGTTAGGCATGGAGGGAGAGAGCGTCGCGGTGGACATCGGCGGGGCGGTACCGGAGCGCTTCGGCGAGATGCGGCAGCCCGATGACGGGTTCGGCGTCCAGGTCAGCGATGGTGCGTGCGACTTTGATCACGCGGTGATATCCGCGAGCGGTGAGGGCGACGCGGTCGGCGGCGCGATCGAGCATGGTGCGCGCGTCGGGTGCGAGGGCCGAGTGGAGGTCGAGGGATGAGGGGGGTGCCTGGGCGTTGCAGGAGCAGTGGGGAGTGGAGCCATAGCGGGTGCGTTGGCGGTCGCGGGCCGCTTCCACGCGGCGGCGGATGGCCGCCGAGGATTCGCCGCGGCGCGGGGCCATGAGGGTGCGGAGGCCGACCGGGCCTAACGGGACGTGGAGGTCGATGCGGTCGGTCATGGGTCCGCTGAGGCGGGCGCGGTAGCGGACGATCTCGCCCGCGGCGCAGGAGCATCGGCGCGTGGGGTCGCCGGCGTTGCCGCAGGGGCACGGGTTCATGGCGCCGATGAGGGTGAATCGTGCCGGGAACGAGACGGTGTGTGCCGCGCGGGCGATGACGACGCGGCCGTCTTCCATGGGTTGGCGGAGCGATTCCATGACGTGGCGGCGGAACTCGAGGAGCTCATCGAGGAAGAGGACGCCTAAGTGGGCGAGGCTGACTTCGCCCGGTCGGGGCGGGTTGCCACCGCCGATGAGGCCTGCGTCGGAGATGGTGTGGTGTGGGGCGCGAAAGGGGCGAGCGGAGGTTCGTGGGCGGTGGGGATCGATGAGACCTGCCACTGACTGTATGCCTGTGACTTCGAGCGCTTCCGATTCTTGGAGTGCGGGCAGGATGCCGGGGAGTCGGCGTGCGAGCATGGTTTTCCCTGCGCCGGGGGGCCCGACCATGAGGACGTTGTGACCGCCGGCCGCGGCAATTTCGAGGGCGCGTTTCGCGGTTTCCTGGCCGGCGACGTCGGCGAAGTCCGGCGCTTGGGGGTCGGGCGGCTCGGGCACCGGCTCGACGCAGGTCGGCGTGAGGCGGCGTTCACGGAGCCCGGCGATGAGCGCGGCCAAGTTAGGCGGAGTGCAGAGCGGCACCGCGGTGACGAGCGCCGCTTCGGCGACGTTGCCCGGGGGCAGGACGAGTGTGGCCGTTGGGCGTTGGGCGGCGAGGCGGGCGATGGGCAGCGCGCCGCGCACGGGGCGCAACGAGCCATCGAGGCCGAGCTCGCCGACGGCGATGATGGACGCGAGCCCTTCCGGCGCGAGCTGGCCGGTGGCGACCAGGATGCCTAACGCGATGGGAAGATCGAACGCGGTTCCATCTTTTTTCCGATCCGCGGGGGCCAGGTTCACGGTCACGCGCCGAGGCGGCAGCGTGAAACCGGAGTTGAGGAGCGCGGCGCCGACGCGCTCGCGGCTTTCTTTGACTGCGCCGGCGGGCAGTCCGACGATGGTCCAGGCCGGGAGACCGCGGGCGGCGTCGACTTCGACGGTGACGTCGTAGGCTTCGATGCCGAGGATTGCGGCGGAGAGAATGGCGGCGAGCATGGCGCACAGGATGGCGGGGGGCGCCGGGCGGCGCGGTATCAAAACCGCGCCGGCATCATCGAAGCATTGCGGCCCCGCCGTTAGGCTCGACCCAGGTCGAGCGACCAGTCGTCGGCGCCTTCCTCGCTCTGATTGTGGGGGCGGTACATGATCACGTTGGCGCGTTCCAGCGTGATGAGTCCCCCGCCGATCATCGTGTCGAGCTCCGGCAGTATC
>DATNAM010000234.1:0-11526 GCA_035572595.1 Gemmatimonadaceae bacterium | reverse complement strand
CGGATCAAGAACAGCAGTCCCGCCGCCACGAGAGTAACCTCGATCAGCAAAACGAAAATCCACTCGGGCAGCCGATCCACGATTCGCTTGCCGGCCCATGAGCCGACGATCATGATCGGACCCAGTGCGAGTCCCGCTATGAGCGGCGCCGTCCCGAGCAGCGAGCCCTGGTGATAGGCAACCAGCTTCACGATGTGCATGACGACCGTCGACAGCGCCTCGGTTCCGATGTATGCACCCTTCACCAAACCGAACGCCAGGAAGAACGGGGCCATAATCGGCCCAACGCTGCCCAGCAGCGCCGAGAGGAAGCTCGCGCCCGCACCGATCGCGGCGAAGCTCTCGACCGGCGGCCGGCGCGGCGGACCTGGATGCAGCCGCCGCCACACCACAACGAGAATCAGAAACGCGCCGAGAAGCCTGGTGAGCGCCGAGAGCGGCGCGCGTGCGAACAGAAGTCCTCCGGCAAACCCGCACGGGACGGCCCCGAGCGCGAACCACGCGACTACGCGCCATTCGAGCTCTCGACGATTGAACCAGACGCGGCTGCCATTGCCGATGAGCTGCGCGACGGTGAGAATCGGAACCGCCTCGCGGATGCCAAAAATCGCGACGAGCACGGGCAACAGTACAGCCGCTCCGCCGAAGCCGGTCACCGCGGCGAGTGTCGCCGCGACGAACGCAGCCGCCGCCAGCAGCAGGCCGGCGAGCAGCGATGGCGCGTGCATCACGCCGCGGCGCGAAACGACCCGGTACGCGCGATGCGCACCGGGTCGTTCGCCTGCGTCGGTTCGAAGATACTGGCGTTAGGCACCAGTGCTCACATCCCTGCCCCGGCCAGGTCGCGCACCGCCGTGGCCAGCTTCTGCACCTTGGCCGCGTCCGATGAACCGTTCGCGTCGCCATCGATCTGCGACGCCAGCTGCGTCAGCGCCGTTTTCCGCGCATCGCCCGACGCCCGCTCGGCGCCGACCAATGCCTTCCTAACGGACGCGATGTTGGACGAGGACAGACCGTTCGACCGCTCGAGCTGGTCGACGTACGCGCGCGCCAGCGCGAAGGTCGCCGGCCATTCGTACTTGGGCTGGCCCTGCACGTTGAGGTACGTCAAGTGCACGGACTTTGCCGCGTCGATTTCGTTCTGCGTGAGCATCGGGTTGGGCGTCAACTCGAGAATGTCGAGTCCGCGCGCGATTTCGGAGCTCACGATCACGCCGTTGTACCAGTACGCCGACCACGTGCCGCCGTCTTCCATGCGCGTGGAGTCGATCGGACCGCGATCGAAGAAGGCGATCTCCTTCGGATGCGCGGCGTCGGTGAAGTCGAACACCGAGATGCCGCCCTGATACCACGACTGCACCATCACGTCGCGCCCGGGAATCGGAATGAGCGATCCGTTGTGCGCCACGCAGTTCTCGAACGATGTTTGCGGCGCCGACATCTTGTAGTAGCTCTGGAAGTGGAGCGCCTTGCCTTCGATCGTGAAGATCGCGTCACCGCCCCACTGCTTGGGATCCGTCGCGCGGCACTTGGGCTGGCCGCCGCCGCCCCACTCGTCGGAGAAGAGCAGCTTGGTGCCGTCGTTGTTGAACGTCGCCGAGTGCCAATACGAGAAGTTGGAATCGCTCGCGGCGTAGAGTCGCGTCGGATGCTCGGGGTCGTGAATGTCGAGCAGCATGCCATAGCCTTCGCACGCGCCGCCGGCGAGTCCGATGGCCGGATACACCGTGATGTCGTGGCACTGCGTTGGGCCGGGACGCGGCCCGCTGCCCGGCGTGCTGCCTAACATCTTGGCGATCATGCCCGGCAACGCCTCACGCAACGCCGCGCTGTCGGCCGCCGTCGCCGCACCGGTGCCGCCGCGCGCTTTCACCACGCTGTCCAGCATCGGAGTGACGAACCGCGACGGCAACACCATGTCTTCGCCGAGGATGGGAATGTTCACGACGAACGCGCCTTTGGCGCGTGCCGCCGCGATCGCTTCCTTGTCCGCCGGCGCTTCGCCGTGATGCTCTGGCGCGACGAGGTCGTTGAAGATGCGCGGCGAGCTGACGATGGCCGCCTGCTCGGGATTCGCCAACGGCACCTTGATCACTTCGATCCGGAACAGCGCCGAGTTGGGATCATCGGATGGTTTGCCCTTGGAGCAGCCCGTGAGTTCGTTAGGCGAACGGACGCCGGCCGATCCCGAGATGTAGACGTAGACGTCGGCCGGATCCTTGGGGTCGACGAGCACGGTGTGCGTGTGCGACCCGCGGCACGTCTGCACGTTGGCGACGTACTTCGGATTCTGGATGTCGCTGATGTCGAAGATGCGCAGGCCGCGGACGCGCTCGTTGCTCACCGTGTCGTGCACGCCTTCGCCGCCGCAGTCGAGGCGGCCGCTCAATCCTTCGGCCGACACGAAGAGCAGGTTGCGATAGGTCGAGACGTCGCTCTGCGACGCGGGGCAGAAATAGCCCTTGGTGAGCGTGGGATGCGACGGGTCGCTGATATCCCACACCTGGAAGCCGTTGTAATTCCCCTGAATCGCGTAGTGGCCGGTAAACGCCAGGTCGCTATTCGTGCTGTGGAGGAATTTGTCTTGCGGCGGCGTCGTGGACACGAGCTTCATGTTCCAGAAGGCCGTGCCGGCGTCGTAGAGTCCGGCTTTGAGTCCGACGCGCGGGTCGGGGTTGGGCGGGCCTCCGGACAACCGGCCTGCTGACACCGGCGCCGTCGAGGCCAGTTGGGACGTGGAAGGCGCGCATGCCACGGCGGACAACACCGCGATCGCCGCGGTGAGCGTCGTCGATGGCGACACCAATCGGCGCGCTTGACGCACGAATCTCATAGAGGGTCCTCGGACGAAGTCGCGGAAGTGGCTGCGCTTCCGCTGGGGTGAGTAGGAGTCTGCCGAACTTAGCGTTCTGGCGTCCGAACGCCAGCCACCGCGAGCGGCTTTCACACTTCTAGAACGTGCCGTACGAACCGAGCTCGACATTAGTGCGACAGTCTGTGCCTGGGTCGCCGCGTGGCATCGTCTCTGCGCTCCAACATCTCTGGTGCCGCACGTCGAAGTGACCAGGTCTTCGAGGAATGTCGGTGGGCGAGCACAACCGGCGCATCCCAGGGGAGGACATCACATGACTAACCGAGACGTGAATCCCACGCAGGGATTCGGAGCGACGAACGATCAGCTGGACCTGACCGCCGAAGAGCGCTACTGGCGCGATCACTGGGTGGATCAGCCGTACGTGGTGGCCGACCGCACGTTCGAGTACTACTGGCCCGGCTATCGCTACGGCGCCGAGTCGCGCGTGCGCTACGTGGGACGCCGATGGGGAGAGGTCGAGAGCGACCTGCGGGCGGGCTGGGACGACTACGCGCACCGGGGCGATGCACGATGGGAGCACGTGAAGGACGCAGTGCGCGATGCCTGGGATCGCCTCAACCACCGCCGTTAGGCGAGTAGCGGCGGCGTACCCTCGAGGTCGTGGCGCTCGAGCTCGGGCGCCTCGCCCGCGCTCCACCGCCGCACGTGGTGCGCGATGCGATAGAGAATCGGTCCGCCGTCTTCGCCCGTCGCGCGCTCGATGGGACGCGGCACGCACACAAACTCCACGTCGAGCGCGTCGCCGGTGGCACGAACGGCCGCGTAGCCGTGGCCGCCCAGATCGACGAACGACAGATGCGGCGCTACGTCGGGATTGCGCACGGCTAACGCGCGGGCCGTGTCCCCGTCTTCTTGCAGCGCCAGACACGTCTTCACGCCGTGGCGCAGCAACGCGTTGATCGCGGCCACCGGACCCGACGGCGCATCGTGAAAGTACAACGCCCGATACGGAAAATCCTTCGGGATCGCGTACTTCGCCGCTTCCTCGAGACCGGGCGCCGAAATGGACCCGGTGATGAACTCGACGCCCACGGGCTCGAATTTTTCCGGCGGCAATCCCGGTGACATGCGGCCGGCCGTGAACGCGTGCCGGTCCCCGGCAATCGACACGAAGCCCGTGATCCCATGCGTGCGAATCGCGTCGAGAATCGCGTTGCGCTCGGTGCGATACGCGGACCAGTCGTCCTCGGTGATCACGCCGTAGCCGGGCGCGGTCCATTTGGCGCCCGCTGCCTGTGGCAGATGCTGCAGGTCGGCGCGCCAATCGACGGATCCGATCGAATTGCCCCATACCTTCCACGGCGCCTGCGAATCGCGCAGCCGCTCGAAGAACCACGCTTTCTGCCGCGCGCCGAGCACGGTGCCGGGCGGCGCCGTCCGCCTTGGGTTAGGCAGATTGGCGCCGCCGACCTCGACCGCCGCCGGGGGCGAGCCCTGGTGCGCGGCGCGGCCGGCGTCGAGCACCGTGAGCGCATCCTGCGACTCGAAGAACGGGATGCCGTGCTGCCGGAACGGCGCCCACTCGGCGCGGTCGGTGAGCGGCTCGGAGCGATAGGAGCGATTGTCGGTGAGGATCAGCTCGACGTGCGTGCCTAACCGGAACGTGCGGTAGAGCGTGAGCGCGCCGATCGCGGCCAGGTTGCCGGGGTCCTCGCCCAGTCCGTCGGCATCCACATTGCCTAACGGAGCATCGCGCACCGCCGGCGGATGGAACTCGTTGAGACCGCCCGGGCCCGACTTGATCACCCGCGCCGGCTGGTAGTCCCACCACGCCTCAGCCGCCGCGACCTTGCGCGTCTGCGCGGGCACCACGCCCTTCCCGAAATTCTCCTGGCTCTGCCATCCCTTCCACGAGAACTCGTGGTTGTCCCACATGCAGATGAACGGCCAGCGCGCGCGCGCGTCCTGCAGATCGGGATCGGCCAGGTACGCGCGGTAGAGCGCGCGATATCCGTCCACCGTGGTCGGCACGTGGAAGTCGGCGTGCTTCTCGCCGTCCGGATAGCGGACGATGTCGCGGATGCGACGGTCGTACATGCCCTGCGGACGGTCTTCCGGATACCACACGATCTCGTACACGAAGTCGCCGACGTGCAGCACGAAGCTCGAGCGCTCGTTCACCGGCTTGCGCTCGTCCTCGAAAATCATGCGACGATACGCGTTGCACGCGCCCTGCTGCACGTTCTGGCACGACACGAACATGAAGTTGAGCGGCTTCGTATCGTGCTCGGCCGGCGCGGTGAGGGTGCGGCCGATGCGGCTCGCGTTCCCGCGATCATCGATGAACCGATACCAGTATTCGCGGCGCGGCTTGAGGCCCGCGGCCAACACGCGGCACGTCCAATCGGAATCGGCCGACACCGTCGCGGTCGTCTCGGCGACGATCGCGTGGAAGGCGACGTCTTCGGCGACCTGTGCCGTTAGGCGGGTGGCGGTATCGTCATCCACCGGCGGACGGCGCGTCCAGATCAACACGCTGTCGGGATACGGATCGCCCGATGCGACGCCCTGCGGAAAGAGATCGCGGCGCTCCGGCCACGATGGATCGGTGAAACGCGGAATCCGCGGCTTCCACGCCAGCGACGCGCCCAGCGCGGCTGCGAGCTTCAGCGCTTCGCGGCGGTTCATCGATTTCATGGCTCAACGATAATCGAGGGAATGCCGGGGCCGAGCCGTCGCGTGAGGCCGAGCCCGGCACGTGATGGCCGGCCTGATGTGTGCGCCGGCGCCGACGCCACAAAATACCGTCGCATCGCGTGGTGGTTCCAAGTGCACTCGATCGGCGGGTCGGCGGCTGCGATCTGGCGTACGAAGCGGCGCGGTCGCGCTGCTGAGCCGCGACCGACGCGTGCTTACTTCATGCCCGCGGCGCCGAGCGCGCCGCGTCCCCCCACGATCGGAATCGAGAACGACGAATGTGCGAGGTCGACCGTGAGCTGCGTGCCCGCTTCGGGCCACAGCGTGAATTCGCGGTCGCTCGACATGATCATCACCGCCAATCGCTTGCCGGGCGGCACGAATTCATCGTCAGGCTCGAGATCGAACGTGAGATCGTAGAACTTGCCCGGCACGAGCGTCTGGCCCGGCTGCTCGGAGTCGTAGTTGCCGCCGTTCGTCAGCGACTTGTAGTTCTGCGGGTCTGCCCATCCGCGTGAGATGAGGCCGGCGTGGCTCTGCGAGCCCACATCGGCCGAATCGTACGGGAGCATCACCAGCCACACGCTGAGATTCACTGCCGGTTTGCTCGACGCGATGCGCAGCGTGACGCGCGGCGTGCCCGAGATGTGGACGGTGTCCTTGAACATCGGGGTTGCGTAGAGCAAGCGGTGCTCGGAGTGCGCGGCACTGGCGTTGGCGCTGCCGCTAAAGGCGACGTCGTCGACCAGCATGTCCTTTCCGTTAGGCGCGGCCGAGAAGGCGAGCAGCGCGATGCCGCGGCCGCCGGCCGTGGGATGGAACGCCACCGGCGTCGAGCCCGGGACGGGGAAGGACGCGAACGGCGTCGGCGGTCCGGCGGGCGGACGGCGACGGCGGCGTCCAGCGGGAGCGGCGGGCGCGACCATCGCGCCGCTGCCGGCGGCACGGCGAACGGAATCCTCGGCGACTTTCGCGGCGGCGATGATCGGCTCGGGCGCCTGCGCGGCCGAGTCCTCCACGATCCAGACCGGCGGATCCTTCTCGACGCCGTTGTCGACGCCATACAAATAGTGGCTGAACCACCGATTCACCATCGCGGCTGGCGGGTTGCCGCCGTGTCCGCCCTGGTGCAGGTACAACGACACCGGCAGACCGTCCTTTTTCATCTCGTTGTAGATGCGGACGCTGTGCTCGGACACGACGTTGTAGTCGTTGAGTCCGTGCGCGAGCAGCACCGCGGCTTTGATGTTCTTCACGAACGGCAGGAGGTCGCGCTTGGCCCAAAAGTCGTTGTAGTCGCCGGTGGCGCGGTCCTGTCCTTTGGCGAAGAGTCCGTTCTTGTACAACCGCTCGCACGTGGCGCGGTCGGCGGTGTCGCCGCTGGCAATGAAGTCGTAGAGCACGTCGACGTCTTCACCGAGGTATCCGCCGGGCGAGCGGACCAGGCCGTTGGACCGATAGTAGTGGTAGTACGATGTGTTAGGCGAAACGGGGATCACCACCTCGAGTCCCTGGACGCCGGTGGTCGCGGCGGCGAGCGGGAGCGTCCCCTCGTACGACGTGCCCATCATGCCGACCTTGCCGGTGGACCACGTGGCCTTCACCTCCTCGGAGCCGGTTTCTGTGGTGTAGCCTTTGGCGCGTCCGTTGAGCCACTCGATGACGTATTCCATCGCCGTGCGCTCGGGGACGTCGCCGACCGTTGGGCATCCTTGCGAGCGGCCGGTGCCGGGTGCTTCGGAGTGGACGACCGCGAACCCGCGCGGCACCCATTCGTTCACCAACTCGGGTGAGATGCGGGTGCGCGTTCCGTTATACGGCGCGGATTCCATGTGGCCGCGCGGCTTCGGTTGGGCATTGAGCTCCTGGCGCACATCCCAATCGACCTGATCGCGCGACACGCCGGCGTAGTACGGGCTCGAGCCGTAGATCACGGCGACCTTGAGTCCATCGGTGTCGGTTTGGCGGGGGCGTGTGACGTCGACGTGGACGCGATCGGGTATGCCATCCTGGTCGCTGTCGAAGCCAGTCTCGACCCAGAGGTCCTGGCGGATCCAGGTGCTGGAGTCGGCGAACGCGGGCACGACCTGGGCCATGCCATCGGCGAAAGTCGGCTTGGCGGACGCCGAGTCCTGTGCCGTTAGGCACGGGGCGGCGGCGAACAGAAGGGCAGCCGCGACGGGCGCCGCGCGGCGTACGCTGAATCGCTGCGTGTTCATCAAGATGTGCTGTCAAAGGTTACGACGCGCTGCACGGCCTCGAGCTCATCGCGTTGGGCTGGGCCGGCGATGGGTGCTACTGCGGTCCCAACGGCGAAGAACTCGATGGCGTTGGATCCCCAGCCCCAGTTGGATTCTTCCACGCGCGCGCCGACGACGCCGACGCCGCCGCGTTGGACCGCTTCGGCCTGCATCCGCTCGAGGGCCATCTCGCGCGCGGCGTAGGTGGCTTCGGTATAGATGGTCATTTCCTGGTTGCGGCCGACCTGCTTGAGCGCCTGCATGAAGCTCAGGTGGGCGATGTGATAGACGCACGCGCCCATGGCCAGACTCACGGGCCGGTAGCCGCCGCGCACGAGCTTCCACAAGTCCTGTCCGCTCAGGTCCGACGTGAAGGGTCGGTTGTCCTTGGTGCGCATGCTGCCGGCGCGTTCGCGATGGCGGATCGCGGTGCCGACGGCCTGGAACTCGAGGACGCCTTCGTCCATAGCATACTGTTTGAACACGAGCCGCACGCCGACGATGCCGTCTGCGCCTAACAGGTCGGCTTCTTCTTCCATGCGGGTCATGGCCAGCTCGCGCGCGTCGTACATCGCGCGCGTGAGGATGGGGAGCTCCTGGCTGACGCTCCATTTCTGCCACTGGAATCCCACATGATAGATGCAGGAGCCGAGGACGAGGCCTAACGCTTCGAACCCGGCGTGTTCGACGAGGAGGAATTCATCGACCGACAGGTCGCTGGTAAAGAAGGCTGGCCGGTCGCCCGTACCGCGCATGGCGCGGAGGCGTTGTTCGGCGCCTTTGGGGAGGCTGGCGGCGGAACCTGGAACGTAGTCGGGCATGGTGGTTGGTCTCCGGTGACTTACGAGTTCGTGGTGTCGAGCCACGCGCGAATGGCGTCGCGGCCGCGCTCGGTGCGCCGCAATTCGGTGTCGAGCGCGCTGCCTAACTCAGCCAGGAAGGCATCGACGTCCATGGGATCGGTGCGGATGACGACGCCGCGCACCTTCTGCTGCCGGCTCGTTTCGAAGGTGTCGTTGGCGGCACGCTTGATGAGGTATACGCGGTCGCCGAGCGGCAGGCGGACCGCGTTGACGCGCCGGCGGAGGAGGCCGCGTTCGACCTGGACGCCGGGGACGACCTCGGATAGCATCAGCACGAGGTCGTCGAGCAGCGCGCTGCGGTCTTCGCGGCTGCGTTGGGCGAGGATCGCCGCGACGCTGACCGATTCGAACGATGGGGTGGGATCGGACATGCTCAGGTAGCGTTAGGCGGCGCCGCCGAACACGAGCACGTAGCCGTTGGGATCGCGGACCTCGAACTCCCAATCGCCGTACGGCTGGTGTGCGAGCGGCTGTTGCACGAACGGCTGTCCTTGGACGGTCTCGAAGAGCGCCGCGGCGCCGTCGACGCGGACATAGGCATCCCAGAGTCCGACCGGGCGCCGGGTGCGGAGGTCTGGCTTCTCGTAGCCGGCGAGCGACAGCAGCATGAGCTCGACCGGCCCGCGCATGATGCTGGCGTAGACGTAGGGCGGCTGGGCCGGCGCGTAGCCCGCCAGGTGGAAGCCGAGGTGGTCGCAGTACCACGCGACGGTGGTGGCGACGTCGGAGACGAGAAACGTTGGTGCAACGGAGCGGATTCCGAGGTCCGTCGATCGGGGTGCTGTGGTACTGGTCATGGCTGTCTCCTGCCGGTGCGGTCGCGCGACAGGTCCAAGATGCGGCGTGTTTGCGTTCATCGCCACACCAGGCCGCCTCCGACATGGGGGCTCCAGGGAGCATCTCCGAAATTGCGAATACTTTTTACGTCCTAATTCTCTGATGAGGCGCGCGACGAGTCCACCCGGCCACCCGAACCTCGCGGCGCAACCATCCGGGCTGATGTGCGTGAATTTGGTACGGGTCGAGGCGACGGACACTCGCCGCAAGTCGCCCCGGATAGCAGGTTTCCGCTGGCGGTCCTGCCGCAATCGGACAGTGCACGGAGGCTGGAGTCGGAGCACGTAATGATTACCAAGAATGCGTCCGACGCGGACGTACTGATCGTAGGAGCGGGACCCACCGGGCTCACCCTCGCCTGCGAGCTCGCCAGACGCGGCGTCACCTTTCGGCTCATCGACAAAGCGCCGGCCTATTTCGCCGGCTCGCGTGGCAAGGGCCTCCAGCCACGCAGCCTCGAAGTGCTCGACGACCTCGGCGTCATCGACCGCATCATCGAGCACGGCCGGTTTCATCTGCCTTTCAAGGCGTACGACGGCAGCGCCGTCATGGGCGTTCAGGATCTGTACGCGGGACGGCAGCCAACGCCAGACACGCCCTACGCAAGCCCGCTCATCATCCCGCAATTCCGGGTCGAAGAGATTTTGCGCGCACGCCTAACGGAGTGGGGGCGGCGGGTCGAGTTGCAAACTGAGCTCGTCGCGCTCGAACAGGACGAGCACGCGGTCACCGCGACGCTCCGCGCGGGCGACGCCGTCGAACGGGTGCGGGCAGCGTATCTCGTCGCCGCCGACGGCGGACGGAGCTTCGTCCGCAAGACGCTCGAGATCCCGTTCGAAGGCGAGACGTGGACGGATGAGCGTATGCTCGTTGGCGATGTCCGCGCCTCGGCGCTCGATCGCGACCACTGGCACACGTGGCTCAAACATCCCGACGGCGGAGTCGCGCTCTGCCCGCTCCCGTCCACGGACAGCTTTCAGCTCCAGGCGCAGATCGGACCCGGTGAGCAGGACGAGCCATCGCTCGAGCGCTTCCAGCAGGTCGTCGATGTGCGCACCGGGCGCTCCGACATCCGCCTCTCCAACCCGACGTGGCTCTCGCTCTACCGCGCGAACGTTCGCATGGTGGACCGGTTTCGCGTTAGGCGGGTGTTCCTGGGCGGCGACGCGGCGCACGTCCACTCGCCCGCCGGCGGTCAGGGTATGAACACGGGAATCCAGGACGCGTACAATCTGGGGTGGAAGCTCGCCGCGGTGCTCGACGGCGCGTCCGAGTCGCTCCTTGATACCTATGAAGAGGAGCGCCTTCCGATCGCGGCCTGGCTCCTCGGCATCACCACCACGCTGCACCGGCAGATCTTTCGCGACGACGTCAAGCACATGAGCCGCGACGCAGCGACGCTGCAGCTCGGGCTCAATTACCGCGGCTGCACGCTCAGCCGCGGCAATGCGCCAGCGTCATCGCCGCTCAGGCCTGGCGATCGCGCGCCCGATGCGCCCGTGCGCGATGCGACCGGACGCTCCATGCGTCTGTTCGACCTCTTTCGCGGACCGTGGTTCACGCTGCTCGCGTTAGGCCCGCGCGATGCGCTCGCGCTTGGCCGGTTAGGCGACCGGTTTCCGCGCACGCTGCACGTGCACCGCATCGACGCCGCGCAGCACGCGTCCGGAGCGGACCATCTCATCGACGAGGAAGAGCACGTTCGGCGAGCATACGGCGGCGCGGTGGAAGGCGCACTCTTCCTGGTGCGGCCCGACGGGTACATCGGCTACGCAGGGATCGGCACGGCCGTCGAGGCGGTCGCGGAGTACCTGGAGGCGACAGGCCTGTAGCTCCTCGCCCGTTGACGCGCCCGCGGTCAAGCCCAAAGCCTTGCCCTCGCACCGATGCGCGAGCTACCGTCACCGTCATGCACTTTCGCGCCTGGAGACGACTCGCGTTCACCGCGCTGATTGCGGCCGTCGGCCGGAGCGACGCGCACGCGCAGACCATCGCGCCGTCTGTCGCGGCGCGGATCGATTCCGTGTTTGGCCACTACACCGCGAGCACGCCGGGGTGCGCGCTCATGGTGCGC
>DATNAM010000233.1:0-13585 GCA_035572595.1 Gemmatimonadaceae bacterium | reverse complement strand
GCCCGGACTTCCTCATCGCTCCCGCTGGTTCTCGCACCGATCATGAGGCGTACATGCGTCCGTTCACGCACTCCGCAGCTCATGGGCAGTCGGCCATGCGCCCGAACAGTCGTGCTGGCTGGTTAGTCGCGCTGCTCGCCGCAGCGGCCGTCACAACGGCGCTCCCCGCCCAACAAGATTCGACGTCGCCGTCGACTCCCACTCCACAAACGCCGCCCACGCAGTCCCCGGCTCCCACGGATCCGCACGCTGCGTCACAGGCGCCCGACACCACGCGTACTCCAGTGGCCACCGTGGTTGCAGCGCCGGCCGACAGCGCGCAGTCCGCGAATCCGTCGGACACCACCGCCGGTCAAACGCACACCGTCAAGAAGGGCGACACGCTTTGGGATCTTTCGCAGGCGTACCTGAATGACCCGTTCTTGTGGCCCGAGATCTATCGCATCAACACGACGACCGTGCACGACCCGCACTGGATCTATCCCGGCCAGGTGTTGCACATCCCCGGTGGCAGCGTGCAGAACGTCGTCGCCGATCAGAGCGAGCCGCGCTTCGAGCCCGAAGCCGTGCCCATGCGCTCCGGGGGACCAACGGTCTTCCGTGAAGAGCTCAAGAGGCGCCTCTCGGGTGGATCGGAGCTCCAGTCCAGCTCGTTCGATTACAAGCACACGCCGGTTCGCGTCGGTGAGTTTTATGCGGCGCCGTGGCTCGACGCAGTGGGCGGCCCCAAGGGCCAGGGCAAGCTCGTCGCGACCGCGGAGCTTCCCGGCATCGCCAAGACCGAAGCTGTGGCCGAACGACTCGGACCCGAGACACGCGCCTACATCACGCTCCCAGCCGGGATCGTTGCCGCCAAGGGCGATCGCTTGATGGTCTTCAATCGCGGCGCAGTGCTGCCCGGTGGCGGCCAGGTCATGCAGCCCACCGCGATCGTACAGGTCGAAGCCACCGACAACGGCGGCGAAGCAACGACGGTCCGCATCATTCAGCAGTACGATGAAGTGCTCATTGGGCAGGGCGTCATCCCGCTCGAGCGCTTCAACATGTCAACCGACGCGAAGGCCGCGCCTCTCGCGCTGGGTCCCGAGAGCAAGGTCGTGTACGTTCCGTCGCGCGCCGTCCTGCCGTCGATCGGCGCCTACATCATTCTCGATGCGACGTCGCATGATGGTGTGAAAATCGGCGACGAGTTCACGCTGTATCGTGCGCGTGAGAAGGCGCTCATTCCCGGTACTGCCAACCAGATCACGCTTCCCGAAGAACCCATTGCGCTGGCCCAGGTGGTGAAGGTGACCGATCACGGCACCACCGCGATCATTTTGGATCAGCGTCAACCGTCCATTCAATGGGGCACGCCTGCTCGCTTGAGCGCGCGGATGCCGTGACCTGTTGTCGCGCCGCGCACGAGCACGGCACGGTAGCGCCATAGACTGACGGGGAAGGCGATTGCTCGCCTTCCCCGTTGGCGTTTGTGCACGAAGAAAGTTGGGAGGCCCATGTACGGATCTGCCTGATCCTCAGTAGATTACGCTCCGACATGAT
This sequence comes from Gemmatimonadaceae bacterium, assembly GCA_035572595.1. Taxonomy (GTDB): domain Bacteria; phylum Gemmatimonadota; class Gemmatimonadetes; order Gemmatimonadales; family Gemmatimonadaceae; genus JADGGM01. The sequence goes on along the minus strand of DATNAM010000233.1, from coordinate 12,043 downwards.
CGCCCTCGCGCACGCCGTCGCCATCGCGTTGTATCTCGCTGCTGCGGGATTGGCGGCCATTCCGTTTGCGCGCCCGATTCGCGCTCCAGTACGCAGCGTCGTCTGGGTCCTGGCGGCTGGCATCGCGATTCACCTGGTGGCGCTCGGCGATTTCGTGCGCATCCATCGCGAGCCGCCACTCACGGGTCTCGGGCCGGCGATGTCGTTCGCGGCGGTACTCGTCGCCATCACGCTCATCGCCGTGGAAGCGCTGGCGCGCGAAGTGAGCCTCACGCTCTTCGCGGCACCATTCGCGGCACTGCTCACGGGCTTTGCAATGGTGGCCGGCATGGTGCCCGGTCCGGAAGCCCAAGGCATGCGCGGCGTGTGGCTCACGTCGCACATCGCGCTCAGCTTCCTCGGCATCGCGGCGTTCGCGACCGCGGCGGGTGCGGGCGTCATGTATCTCGTCGAACGGCGCGAGCTCAAGTCGCGGCGATTCGGTGCGATCTTCCGCTTTTTTCCGCCGCTCGAGACGCTCGATCGCGTGAATCACGTCGCGGTCGTGGCGGGATGGTTGGCGCTCACGGTAGGGATCGGACTCGCGTCGAGTTATGCGCTCGAGTACCGCACCGGACACGCCATCAAAATGGTGTGGGCGTACAGCGCGTGGCTCGCGGTCACGGCGCTGACGATCGGGCGCGTGGTGCGCGGCTGGTCCGCGCATCGCGCGGCGATGCTCACCAACGTGCTCTTCGCCGGCGTCGTGGTGCTGTACATCGCGTTCCGCGTGATGGACCCGCTCAAGGGACGTTTCCTGTGAGTGCGTACCCGATCGCGCTCGACGGCGCGCGCGTGGACGCGGTGATCGTGGGCGGGGGCAGCGTAGCCGAACGGAAGGCGCGGGCGTTGTTGGACGCGGGCGCGCACGTGCGCCTAATCGCCGAGGTGCCGAGCGCGGGCGTGCGGTCGCTGGCGGGCGAGCGGTGCACGATCGACGCGCGGCCGTTCGCGGCGTCGGATCTCACGCCTAACGGAACGCAGGGGCGCACGACGCTGGTCGTCGCCGCCACCGACGACGCCGCGGTGAACGCGCGCGTGGCCGGCGCCGCACGAGCGTTAGGCGCGTTGGTGAACGTGGCCGACGACCCGCGCGCCGGCACCTTCATCACGCTCGCCACGCACCGCGCCGGCGATCTGGTGGTGGCGGTCACCGCCGGCGGCGTGCCCGGCGTCGCCGCGCGCGTGCGCGACGCGATCGGGGCGCGCTTCGACGCGCGATACGCCGCCGCCGTGAGCAGGCTCGCAAGCCTGCGCCGCCGCCTGCTCGATTCGGACGCGCGCGAGGAGTGGAAGCGCGCATCGGCCGCGCTGGTCGGCGATGATTTCTGCGACGCCGTCGAGAGCGGCGCATTCGCCCAGGAGATGGCGGCGTGGCGTTGATCGTCGCCGGCTTGAGCCATCACACCGCGCCGATCGACGTGCGCGAACAGGTCGCCGTTCCGCCGCACGAGACGCCGCGCGTCCTCGAGGAACTGTCGCGTGCCACCGGCGCCGCGGAACTGGCGCTCCTGTCGACGTGCAACCGCACCGAGGTGTACGTGGTGGAAGGCGAGGAAGCTGCGGCGCCGGGAATCTGGTCGCAGCTCTCGCGTCGGTTAGGCGGAGCCGCGGACGCCGCCGCGCACGGCTACGTACGCCGCGACCGCGAGGCGGCGGCGCATCTCTATCGCGTCGCGTCGGGTCTCGACTCGATGATCCTCGGCGAGGCGCAGATCAAGGGCCAGGTGCGCGACGCGTGGGAGGCGAGCCGCAGCACGTCGCGCGCGATTCTCAACCGGCTGTTCCAGTCGTCGCTGCTCGTGGCGTCGCGCGTGCGCGAGGAGACTGCCGTTGGGCGCGGCGCGGCGTCGGTGAGCTCGGCGGCGGTTCAACTGTCGAAGAAAATCTTCGGCACGCTCACCGGACACCGCGCGATGGTCCTGGGCGCCGGCGACATGGCCGACCTTGCGCTCGAATGTCTGGTGAGCGAGGGCGTCCGCACGGCGATCGTGGCGAATCGCACGTACGAGCGCGCGGTCGCGCTGGCGGCGCGGCACGGCGGCGAAGCGCTGCGCTACGAAGAGTGCTGGGATCGGCTCGCCGATGTGGACGTGCTGCTGTGCTCCACCGCGGCGCCGCATCCGATTGTCGAGCGTGCGCACGTGGAGCCGGCGATGCGCCAGCGCGGCGACCGGCCGCTCTGCATTCTCGACATCGCATTGCCGCGCGATGTCGCGGCCGATGTCGGCACGCTCGACAACGTGTTCTTGTACGACCTCGACGACCTGCGCTCGGTGGTGGCCGCGAACTTGGAGCGGCGCCGGCAGGAACTACCTTCTGCCGAGTCGGTGATTGCGGAAGAGGTCGAAGTGTACTGGCAATGGCTGGCCGGGTTGGCGGCGGTGCCGGTCCTGCGCACATTTCGCTCGCAGATGGACCGGGTGCGCGAGGACGAGTTGGCGCGCGCCTTGAAGAAGCTCGCGCACCTGGCGCCCGATGACCGGGCCGCCGTCGACCTTTTTTCTCGAGCCCTGATGAACAAATTCCTGCACGAGCCGAGCGTGCGATTGCGCGCGGCATCGGCGAATGGACGCGGTCTGGCGATCGTCGATGCTCTCCGATACCTGTTCGGGTTGGAGCGCGCGGAGCGCGGCGCGCCGCCGGACGACACGCCTAACGCCGAGGGCCGCTGATGGGGCGACGCACGCTCATCACCGGCGGCGCGGGATTCATCGGATCCCACGTCGCGCAGGCCTTCGTGAAGGCCGGCGATCAGGTCACAGTTCTCGACAATCTCTCGACAGGCAAGCGCGATCAGGTTCCCCCCGAAGCGGAATTTCACAACCTCGACATCACGTCGGCGGATGCCGCGCGCCTCGTGCGCGAAGGCCGCTTCGATGTGATCTGTCACCTGGCCGCGCAGATCGATGTGCGCAAGAGCGTGGGTGACCCGGCTGGCGATGCCCAACTGAACATCGGCGGATCGCTGAACTTGCTGGAGGCCGTGCGCGCCTCGGGTAACGGGAAGCCGCCGCGCACGCGCTTCGTCTTCTCGTCGACGGGCGGCGCGGTGTACGGCGATCTCGTGCAGCCGCCGACGGCCGAGTCGGCGGCAAAGGATCCGCAATCGCCGTACGGGACGGCGAAGCTCAGCGTCGAGTACTACATGGGGTACTTCGCGCGCGTGCACGGACTCGACACGGTCGCGCTGCGGTATTCCAACGTGTACGGCCCGCGACAGGATCCGCACGGCGAGGCCGGCGTGGTCGCAATCTTTTGCGATCGCCTGATCGATGGCACCGCGCTCACGGTATTCGGCGACGGCACGCAGACGCGCGACTACGTGTACGCGGGCGACGTCGCGCGGGCCAACGTCCTGGCGTCGTCGGCCACGCTACCGCCGGCGTCGGCGCTCGACAGCCGCGCGTTCAACATCGGCACGTCGGTCGAGACCGACGTGGTGCAACTCGCGGCCGCGCTCAAGAAACTGTCCGGATCGTCGAGTGCGATCCAGCACGCGCCGGCGCGAGCCGGCGAACAACTGCGCTCGGCGGTCGCGAACGAGAAAGCGGGGCGCGTGCTCGGCTGGCATCCCACCGTCGCGCTCGATGATGGTCTTCGCCTAACGTACGATTGGTTCAAGCAACGCCGCTCGGAGGCTCGCTCGTGATCGGTCCTGTTCCCGTGGTCGCGCAAATCGGCGGCGCCATTCCAACGGCGCCCATCGACATGATCACGCACGCGTCGCTGGTGACGCAAATCGTGTTGGGCCTGCTCGTGGTGCTGTCGCTCGTCAGTTGGGCGATCATGCTCGCCAAATGGATGGAGTTCCGGAAAACCGATCGCGTGGGCCGCGCGTTCACGCGCGAATTCGTGCGCACGCCGGCGCTCGATACGGCCACCGGCCTCGTGCGACGCAGTCCCGCCAGCCCGTTCACGCGCATCTTCTCGCGTGCGGTCAACTTCTTCGCCGAGATGAAGCCGGGCGCGCTGCGCGAAGCGGCGAGCAGCTCGCCGCTCAGCGGATCGCAAGTCGAGGCGTTGCGCCTGGTGCTCGACTCGGAGACGTCGGAAGAGCGCGATCGCCTGTCGCACTTCATTCCGTGGCTGGCGACGATCGGCTCGGTGAGTCCGCTCATCGGACTCTTCGGCACCGTGTTAGGCGTGATCGACGCGTTCATGGGCATCGCCACCAAGGGCTCCGGCAACCTGAGCGCGGTCGCGCCGGGCGTGGCCGAGGCGCTGACGGCCACGGCGGCCGCCCTCGCGGTGGCCATTCCCGCGGTGTTCGGGTACAACATCTTCGCCGCGCGATTGAATCGGTTCGAGAACGAGCTCGAGGGCTTCGGCACGGAGATCATCGCGATGATGGTGCGCGAGGGCCGGATCTAGATGTCGCGTCGCACGCGAGGGAAGGGGCTGCCGCTCAACGCGGACATCAACGTGGTGAGTCTCATCGACGTGATGATGCTCCTCATGATAATCTTCATGATCACCGCGCCGATGATGCAGGGCGGCGTGGACATCGCGCTGCCGGTGGCGGAAGCGCGGCCGCTCGAGGCGCGGTCGAGCCTCGTGGTGTCGATCGACCACGCGGGGCAGATCTACGTGGACGAGGACAAGTTCACCTATGCGGAGTTCCGCTCGACGTTCAAGGCGCTGGCCGGACAGCGCGGCCGCAACGGCATTTACTTGCGGGCCGATCGGGGTGTGCCCTACGGAACGGTGGTGCAGGTCTTGGCGGTGATGCGCGGCGCCGGCGTCGGCGACGTCGGACTCGTCGCCCAACCCGAGGACATCACGAAGTGAGCGCGGCCGCGCGCAGCGAATCCCGCGGCGCCCGACTCGGCGGTCCGTTAGGCTTGTCGGTTGTGTTCCACGGCGCCGTGGTGGCGGCGTTTGTGCTGATCCATCCCACGGCGTCGCCCGTGCTGCCGCCGATGTACCGCGTCAACATCGTGGCCGCGCCGCCGGGCCCGCGCGCCGCGGGCGTCGTCACGCCCACGCCGCCCACCACGGCGCCGGTCGAGAAAGCGCCGCCCGTGCCTAAACGAGCGGAGCAGATCCAGAAGGCGATGCCGATGCCGGTGAAGACCAAGGCACCGCCGCGCAAAAAAACGCCGCCGGCCACGCCGACGCCCGACATAGCGCCGGCCAAACCGACCACACCGCCGCCCAAAGCGGGCGGCGGCCCCGAAGGCGGGCGCGGAACCGACGTCGCGAGCGTCAGCACCGAAGGTGTCGAGTTTCCGTTTCCCGGTTATCTCGAAAACATTGTGCGCCAGATCGCGCTGCGCTTCCATCCGCCCGGGAACACCAACAACACGGCCGAGGTAATGTTCCTCATTCGCCGTGATGGATCGGTGTCGGACTTCCGGTTCATGACACGCTCGGGGAACTTCGCGTTCGACCTCGAGTGTCAGGGCGCGGTCGATCAAGCGGCGCAGGTGAAAGCGTTCGGTCCGCTCCCTTCCGGCTTCGCCGACGACGTGCTGCCGGTCATTTTCAGCTTCGACCCACGGGTGCTTCACTAGATGCAGCTGACGCAGCGACTGATCACGTGCGCCGCGGTCCTCGCGGCGTGTCTCGTCCCCGCGTGTGCGACGGCGCAGCAGCAGGACACGACGCGCGGCGTCCGCATCGGCCTCACGTACCAGCCGGGGACCAAACCGGGTGTCGTCGTGTTTCCGGTGAGCGGTCCGGGCGGCGATTCCATCCAGGCGATCGTCGCGCGCGACTTCGACTACGGCGATCGCATCGAGGTCATCGGCGGCGACGCCGTTGCACAGACGGCGCGCACGCAAGCGTCGAAGAACGCCATCGATTTCACGATCTGGAAATCGCTGAGCGCGGCGGCGGTGGTGCAGATCTCGGTGATGGGGAGCACCGCGCACGTGAACGTGTACGACGTGGCGGCGAAGAAGCTGGGCGCGTCGCACGACATCACGGTGTCCGGCGCGCCCAACACCGAGGACTGGCGCATGAGCGTGCATGCGATGTCCGACCAGATCGAGCAATGGATCACCGGCGTGCACGGCATCGCGGCCACGCGCATCCTGTACGTGCGCGGCAATCGTATTTACGTTATAGACTCTGACGGGTTCGGCGAGCACGCCGTGAGCGAGGCGGGCACGGTGTTGGCGCCGGCGTGGGCGCCGGACGGGCATACCATCGCATTCAGCGAGCTGGCGCGTACGGGGTGGAACATCGTCATCCGGGATATCGCGACGGGTCGCCAGCACACGGTGACGTCGACGCCCGGTGGGCTCAACATCACGCCGGCGTTCTCACCGGATGGGCAGTGGCTCTGCTACGCTCACGGCGCGGAGAACGGGACCGATCTCTACATGGTGAGTGCGTCCGGCAGCGGCGAAGCGCGGCGCGTCACGGTTGGGCGGGGGTCCGACAACGTGTCGCCGACGTTCAGTCCTGACGGAGCCCGGTTGGCGTTCACGTCGGGACGGGCCGGGCACCCCGAGGTGTATACGTCGGACGCGGACGGGTCGAATGTCGATCTGTTGACGGCGTTCAACTTTGGCGATCAGAACTACCGGAGCAATCCGGACTGGTCGCCGGATGGCCGGCTGATCGCGTTTCAGTCGCAGCTCGATGGTCGTTTCCAGATCACGACCATCACGTTACGCGATCGGACGGTGAAGCAGTTGACGAGCGAGGGGATCAATGAGGATCCCACATGGGCGCCCGACGGGCGTCATCTCGCGTTCACGTCGTCGCGCACCGGCGTGAAAGAGATTTTCGTACTCGATGCCGAGTCTGGGCGCGCCCGACAATTGACGCACGACGCCGGCGCGCGACTCGCCGCCTGGTCGCGCGGCACGGGTGCACCGTAGTCGTTCGCTCTGCGCTGAATCACATCTCACCCGAGGAATTCCTCATGACTGGTAAGACCCGCCTCGTTTCCGTCCTCGTCGTTGCCGCGGCAGCGGCCGTGGCGTGCTCGCACCCCGCGCCTAAAACTGCGCCGGCTCCGGCGCAGGGACCGAATCAGGACAGCATCAACGCGGAGAACGCGCGCCGCGATTCGATTGCACGGGCGGACGCCGCGCGGCGCGATTCGATCGCCAAAGCGCAGGCGGATGCCGACCGGTTGCGGAACGGGCGGGATGCGGCGACCAAGGCGCTCACGCAGGTGATCTATTTCGACTTCGACAGCGATGCGCTCAAGGATGACGCGCGCTCATCGCTCGATTCCAAGATCACGATTCTCAACGCGAGCCCCGACGTGAAGATCCGCGTCGGCGGCAACACCGACGAGCGCGGCTCCGACGAATACAACCTGGCACTCGGCCAGCGCCGCGCGGCGTCGGCCAAGCGGTATCTCACCGACCACGGTATTTCGGCCGACCGGATCGACATCATCAGCTACGGCGAAGAGCATCCCGTCGCCACGGGTCACGACGAGTCGTCGTGGTCGCAGAATCGCCGCGATGGCTTCGAGATCACGGCCGGTGCCGATCAGATCAAGGGAGCCCCATGAAGACCGTCCTTCGCCGTCTCGCGCCGGTCGCCCTGGTGGCGACCGGCGCGTGCTTCGCCACCAGCAACGACATGAAGTTGTTGCAGGGGCAGATCGATTCGCTGCGCTTGGCGAACGTGCGCTCGGATTCGGTGCACGCGGCCCAGCTCGCCCAGGTGATCGCGACGCTCGGGCTGGTGCGCGATTCGTTAGGCACAGTGAGCGGGCACGTGGTGCGGCTGCAGGGTGACGTGCGCGGCGACCTGCACGACGTGAACGAGCAGTTGCTGCAGATCCAGCAGCTCACCGGACAGAGTCAGAACCGGTTGCAGGAGCTGCGGGCGTCGATCGAGCAGCGCAATCAGGACGTGGGGGAGGGGGCGCCGCCAAGCAGCGCCGCGCCGGGCAAGGCCGGCGCGACGTCGTCGGCCGCGGCCATGCCGGCGCCGGGCGCGCCCGGGTCCAACGAACCGGGGCCGAACCAGCTCTATCAGTTAGGCATGGAGCAGTTGCAGCGCGGCAGTCCGAGCACGGCGGTGCAGGCGTTCCAGAAGCTGCTGCAGGACTATTCCACCGCCGACATCGCGCCCGAAGCCCAGTTCTATTTGGGCGAGGCCTACCGGGCGCAGGGCAATGCGGCCGCCGCCGACAGCGCGTACTCGATGGTCGTGCAGAAGTATCCCAAGTCGCCGCACGCGCCAACGGCGTTGTACAAGCGCGCGCTGTATCTGGAACAACAGGGCAACGCCACCGCCGCGCGCGCACTGCTCAACCAGCTCATCTCGTCGTATCCGCAGTCGGATGAGGCCGCGTTGGCGCGCGATCATCTGCGCGACTTGAAGTGATCGCAGGCGAGACGCGGTGGATTCCCCTGTGGACCGGCAGACGGGCGGCGAAATGCCATTCCTCGATCACCTCGAGGAACTTCGCTGGCGCATCATCTGGGCACTTGCCGCGCTGATCGTCGGCGTCGCCATCGCGTTCGTACTTCTCATGAAAATCGACGTGATCGGGCTCCTCGAGGGCCCGATCAAGCCGTACCTGCACGGGCGGAAGCTCGTGTACACGCATCCCGGCGACCCGTTCACGATCGTGCTCAACGCGTCGATCGTGTTGGGCGTGGTGATCGCGCTGCCGTTCATCATCTATCAAGGCTGGGCGTTCGTCGCGCCGGCGTTGTACAAGCACGAGAAGAAAGTCGTGATTCCGTTGTTCGTGTTCGCGACGTTCCTGTTCTTGTCCGGCGTGTGCCTGTCGTTCTTCGTCGTACTGCCGCTCGCCGTCGAGTGGCTCATGAGCTTTCAGACGCAGGCGCTCGAGCCGATGATCACGGCCACCGAGTATTTCGGCTTCGCCACGAGCATGGCGCTGGCGTTCGGCCTGTGCTTCGAGCTGCCGATCGTGATCCTCGCGTTGGCGGCGTTAGGCATCGTGACGCCGCAGTTTCTGAACAAGTACCGCCGCCACGCGATCGTGGCGTGCGTGATCATCGGGGCGTTCCTGACCCCGGGCGATCTGGTCTGGACGACGATCGCCATGGCCGTGCCGCTGTACTTCCTGTACGAGGTGAGCGTGGTGCTCACGTACGCGGTGTACAAGCGGCGGCGCAAGCGCCAGGCCAAGCGGGATGCCGAGTTGGTCGACGAGGTGGAGGGCGCGGAGCGGCGCGGAGCGACGGCGTGATCTGGCGCACGTTCGCGGCCGCGGCCGTCATCGCGCTGCCGTTAGGCAGCGCGGCCGCCCAGGGAATCCCGGTCACGCCGCCGCCGCCCAACGTGCCGCCGATTTTTCCCGACACCACGCGGCGCACCCTGCGCGCGCCGGGCGACACCACGCGCGCCGACTCGCTCCAGAAGAAAGACCTCGTCAAGTGGAACGAGTCCGATTCGGTGATGGACGCGCTCATGAATCGCGCCGGGTACGTCACCACGCGCTACCAGGGCAACACCGCGGTCTTCAGCACGCAGAGCCATCAGCTGCGATTGTCCGGGGCGAGCGCCGTGCAGCGCGAGCAGACGGTGCTCGTGTCCGACACCATCCAGTACAACGATTCGTCGCGCATCGTCATCGCGCGCAACGCGCTCAACGATACCACGGTGCTGCGCGATCCCGGCGCCCAGACGGCGGATCTGGTGACGCTGGGCGGCCTGGAGTACGACCTCGGCCACCACAAGGGCATCGCTGAACGCCTAACGACATCGTCCACGCAAGCGAGCCAAACGTGGTTTATTGGCGGACAGCGCGGCGCGGTCGCCGGCGATACCACGGGCCACGGACACAACACGTCCTACGCGCTCGATGGCTCGGTGACGAGCTGCGATCTGCCCGACCCGCACTACCACTTCCAGTCGAAAGAGCTCAAGATGGTCACGCGACGGCTGCTCGTCGCACGGCCGGCCGTGCTCTACATCCAGGACATTCCCGTCCTGTGGCTGCCGTTCATCTTCCAGGACATGCGCGTTGGGCGCCGCAGCGGGATCATCCCGCCGCGCTTCGGCCTCTCCGACATCGTGCGCACATCCGCGTCGTATCAGCGCGAAGTCGACAACCTCGGCTACTACTTCGCGATCAACGACTATATGGATGCGACGACGTCGCTCGATTGGCGAAGCGGCAACAACGACCAGAACGGCAACATCGGGTGGACGCGCTGGAACGGCGAATTCGAGTATCGCTGGCTCGACCGGTTCCTGGCCGGACGCATCGGCCTCTCGTATTCGACGTTCAGCGATGGCGAGAAGAGCACCAACGTCTCGTGGTCGCACCAACAACAATTCTCGCAGAGCAGCAGCCTCAACGCGTCGATCAACTACTCGAGCAACACCACGGCGATCCGGCAGCAGGCGTTCAATGTGGCGCAGGCGCTCGCCGCGATCGCGTCCGCGGTCAACTTCCAGCAGGGGCTCGGGCCGGCGAACCTCAGCATCGGTGGTACGCGCACGCAGTACACGGGCCGCAAAGAGATCGACGAGAACTTCCCCAACGTGAGCCTGTCGTCCAAGCCGATAGCCGTCGGATCGTGGTTCCTCTGGTCGCCGGGATTCTCCTTGAACAACACCGAGAACCTGCACATGGACGCGGCGCCGACCGTGTTCACGCCTGGGACTAACGGAGAGCCGTTCGACACGTCGCGCGTCAATGCGAGCCAGCGCAATACCACGGCGGCATTCCAAACGCCGCTGCGCATTTTCGGATTCACGTGGAACAACGCCTTCCAACTCTCGGACAAGGAGAACGACTTTCCGCAGGCGTTCGACGTGCGCGACTTCAACACGGGCGCGCTCATCACGCGCCGCATGTACGCCAAGAGCTACCTGACGTCGATCGACTGGCAGACGAGCATCAGTCTGCCCTCGCTCATGCAGAGCACGCTCAAGCTGTCGCCGTTCATCGGCATCGTGAACGCGGACCCGACGAGCGGATTCTGGGTGCGCAGCCAACTGAGCGGCGGCCAATTTGTGAGTCAATCGAAGACGCTGCAGTACGGGATCTCGAGCTCGCCGACTTTATTCGGATTCTACCCGGGCTTTGGTCCCTTCACGCGTATCCGTCATTCGATCTCGCCGCGCCTCACGTTCACGTATGCTCCGGCGGCGGATGTCAGCGACCAATTCCTGCAGGCCCTCAACAAGACCCGAGCGACGTACTTGGGCGGCCTGGCGCAGGAGAACATGACGGTGCAGCTGGATCAGGTGATCGAGGCGAAGCTCAAGAGCAAGAACGACACGAATCCGGACGCGGGACAGAAGATCAAACTGCTCGCGCTCAGTTTCGATCCCTTGAGCTACGACTTCGAGCGCGCCAAGGTGACGCACGTGTCGGGGTTCAATACCTCGACGTTCGGCTATCGGGTGAGCTCGGACCTGCTGCCCGGCTTCGATCTGGCCGTGCAGTACTCGTTGTTCCAGGGCGACCTGCAGAGCGACACGGCGAAGTTCAAGCCGTTCCGCACCGGGATCACGGCGTCGTTCACGATCGGGAAGAACAACAATCCGATCACGGCGCTGTCCAAGATCTTCGGCAACGGCGACACGACGGCCAACGCGTCGCAGCAGGCGCTCAATCAACAGCCGCAGATCGCGGGGCCGGGTGGTCTCCGCCAACCGTTAGGCATCCCGACCGGCGCCGGATGGACGGCGTCGTTCCAGTTCTCGTCGTCGCGGAGCCGGCCGATTCCGGGCGCGCGCGTGATCGATCCGCGCGCGACGTGTCAGGTGCTGATCAACGACCCGATCAACTATCAGCGCTGCCTGAGCACGCCGCAGCCGGCCGACACGTTGCAGCAAACGATCGCGGGCGGCGCGCCGTTCGTGACGCCGGCGCTCACGACGCTGCGCGCGAACACCTCGTTCAGCCTCACGCCCAAGTGGGCGATCCAGTGGTCGACGGGCTACGACTTCGAGCTGCACCAGTTCTCGGATCAGGACGTGGGCCTGCAGCGCGACATGCACGACTGGCGGGCGATCTTCCACTTCTCGCGCGCGCCTAACGGAAACTTCGCGTTCAGCTTCTACATCGCGCTCAAGGCCGAGCCGGATCTCAAGT
>DATNAM010000232.1:0-2910 GCA_035572595.1 Gemmatimonadaceae bacterium | reverse complement strand
CGTCCGCAAAGGTGATGCTTTAATGGTAACCTGTCATTCGGCTCGCAGCGCCACCATGGGGTCGACGCGAGAGGCGCGATACGCCGGGATCCAGGCCGCAACGATTGCCGTGGCCACGAGGACGACGACGACGGCCACGATGCTGGATGGATCGGCGGCGCCCACTTGATAAAGCAGATGCGTGATGAGACGGGCCGACGCGAGCGCGCCGACGAGCCCAATGGCGAGCCCGCCTAACGTCATGACGAGTGCGCGGCGGAGCACCATGGTGAGCACGTTGCGTCGCTGGGCGCCGAGCGCCATGCGAAGGCCGAGCTCGCGTGTACGCTGGCCCACCAGGTAGGACATGAGCCCGTACAGCCCGATCGCGGCCAGCACGAGTGCGAGCAGTCCGAACACACTGAACATCGAAGCGCCGAGGAGCCGCGGCTGCAACTGCGGGCGCAATATCTCGGTGTACGGCTTGACTTCGATGTACGGCAGACCCGGCGCGAGCGATGCCAGTGCGCGTCGGACATTCGTGACCGCTGCCGCCGGATCGCCCGCCGTGCGCACCAGGATGTTCATCGACCCCATGCTTGCCGTGATCGGTGTCCAGAACGACTGGCGCTGCGTCTCGACGATGTTGGCGTACTTTGCATTGGCGACGACGCCAACGACGCTGTAACACACCCACTTGCTGTTTTGATCCTGCATATCGACGCAGTGGCCTAACGCGGTCTTTCCGGGCCACATCCGCGTGGCGAACGCCTGGTTGACGATCACGACGTGCGCATTCGACTCCACATCCGCGGCGCCGAAGTCGCGCCCGGCGAGGATCGGCGTTCCGATCGTGGTGAAGTAGTCCGCGCCGGAGTTCCACGTGAGCGCCGCATCGGGTCCGTTCATTGCACTCATGAGGTCGGTCGCATCCGACATCGAGTGCGTCGGCGTCGCGGCATCGGGTACGCGAAAATCGTTGATCATGAGCATGCCGGTGACCGGCACTGCGCCGGCCAGCGAGGCGCTCCGGATCCCTGGCAGCGCATCGAGGCGCTGTCGCGCGAGCTCATCGAACCGAGCGCTGGCGCTGTCCTTGTATCCGATGACCGAGAGGTCTACCGACACGGCGAGCAGATGCTGCGTATCCATGCCGAGGTTCACGGACTCGGTGTTTCGGAGGCTGTGCACGAACATACCGGCGCCCGTGAGGAGCACGACGGCGAGCGCGATCTGGACGATCATGAGACTGGTGCGCAGACGCGATCGGCGGTCAATGCCTTCGCGCGCGCCTTCCTTTAGCGCGCCGGCGACGTCGGCGCGGGTTGCCGCCCACGCCGGCGCGAGGCCGAACAACAGACCGCATGCGATTGCCGCCGCCGAGGTGAAGACCAGCACGCGTCCCTGCGCGAAGAAGCTGAGAGGGGGCAAGCCGATCGCTGGCACGAGGTCCGAGCCCCAGAAGGCGAGCGCGAGTCCCGCGGCCGCGCCTAACAGAGCGAGCACGATGCTCTCGACGAGCAGTTGGCGGGTCAACCGTGCTCCGCTGGCGCCGAGCGACAGCCGCACGGCAATTTCCTTTCGCCTAACGGTAGCGCGCGCGAGCAGCAGGTTGGCCGTGTTGGCGCAGGCGATGGCCAAGACGAGCGCCGCGGCGAGGGCGAGCCAGCGCGCGATGCGCGCGCTGTCTGATGTGCTGGGACCGCGCGCCGCGAGAATGGGGCCGAGCGTCAAGTGCGGATTGCGCGTCTCCATCGTGTCGCGCGTCTGCGCGAGATGGCGGTACATCGATTCCATCTCGGCGCGCGCCGTCTCGCGACTGACGCCGGGCGCCAAGCGACCCACGGTTTGCAGCCACAGTGCGTTGTTGGACGTGAGGTACATCGAGGGATAGCCGACGAGCTTCGCGAGCGAGATCGGGATCCACACATCGGCGTTGGCGGCGTCGACGCCGTGAAAGTCGGTGGGTGCGACGCCGATGATCGTGTACTCGTGTCCGTCGAGCGTGATCTGTTTGCCGACCACCGCGCGATCGCCGCCGTAAGCGCGCTGCCAGTATGCGTGGCTTATGACGGCGGTCGGTGCGCTGCCCGGTCCTTTGTCATCTTCGGCGGCGAAGAACCGGCCGAGCGTGGGTTGGACGCGCAGCACCGAGAAATAACTCCCGGTGACGAGAAACCCATCCACGCGGCGCGCCGCGGTGCCGAGTCCGGCGCTCAGGTTCAGCGCGGAGAACGCGGCGAGGCCCGAGAGCGACTTGAGCCCGTCGCGCCACGTTTGGTACGTGATGTACGAGACGGTGGGCGCGTTGTTCATCATCACGTACTTGGCGCGCTCGTTGATGTACGGCCTGACGATGCCGCCGGGATCGCCGACGCCCGGGGGCGGCCGGAAGAAGAGCGCGTCGACGATGCCGAACACGGTGCTCGTGGCGCCGATGCCTAACGCAAGGCAGAGGACGGCGGCCGCCGTGAATCCCGGGGTCCGGCGGAGGGAGCGGAGGGCGTAGGTGAGGTCGGACACGGAGTCCTCGGGGAAGCGGCGGCTCGCGCCGCCTTGGGGAAGCGGTTCCCTGAGGGAAGACGGCGGCCTAACGGCCGCCGTAGGGAATGGGGCAGGGGTCGGGCCTCTCGCCCGTGTCCCCCGGGGCGGCCTAACGGCCGCCCCGCCTCCCCATTCCCCAAGGCTGCGCCAGCCGCCGCTTCCCCGCGGTTAGAATCCGCTTTCGCGAAGCTGCGACTCGTCGGCCTGTTCTTTGGCGCCTGTCTCGTCTTCCACCACGCGGCCGTCGAACAAATGGATCGACCGGTCGGCGTGCGCCGCATAGCGCGGATCGTGCGTCACCATGATGATCGTGGCACCCTGGCGATGCAGGTCGCGCAGCAATTCCATCACGGCTTCGCCGTTCGTCGAGTCCAAGTTTCCCGTGGG
>DATNAM010000231.1:0-22104 GCA_035572595.1 Gemmatimonadaceae bacterium | reverse complement strand
AACGGAGCTCATGCGCGCGCTCCCGGGCCTGCCTCCCGATGCGCGCCGCGACGCCGGCGCCGCCGTGAACCGGCTCAAGGCCGCGATCGAGTCCGCCCTCGATGAACGCCGCGCCGCGCTCGCCGCGACCGCTCCCGCCGCCCCCGCGCTCGACCGCACCATGCCCGCGCGCCACCAATGGCGCGGCGCCAAGCACCCCGTCACCCTCGTCGTCGAGGAAATCGTCGAGATCTTCCGCGAGTTGTCGTTCACCGTCGCCACAGGACCCGAGGCCGAGCACGACTGGTACAACTTCGGCGCGCTCAACTTCCCGCCCGAGCACCCGGTCATGGATTCGCACGACACGCTCTACCTCGGCACCGGCGCGCTGCTGCGGACGCACACGTCGCCGGTGCAGGTGCGCACGCTCCAATCGTACCCGCCGCCCATTCGCATTCTGGCGCCGGGCAATGCCTTCCGACGGGACTTCTTCGATGCGTCGCACGCGCCGGTATTCGTGCAGATCGAAGGTATGGCCGTGGATCAAGATGTGATCTTCGTCGACCTCAAGGCGACGCTCACACATTTCGCCACGCGGTTCTTCGGGAAAACCGAGACGCGATTCAGGCCGAGCTATTTCCCGTTCACGGAACCGTCGGCAGAAATGGACGTGCGTTGCACCATCTGCGGCGGATCGGGATGCGCAGCGTGCAAGGGCACAGGCTGGATGGAGATCCTCGGCTCGGGGATGATCCATCCCGCGGTGCTCGAGTCCGCGGGCGTGGATGCCGAGAAGTACACCGGTTGGGCATTCGGCATGGGACCGGGACGGATCGCCGATCTACGGTACGGCATTCCCGACATCCGGTTACTGTACGACTCCGATGTCCGCTTCCTCGAACAGTTCGCGACATGAACGCGTCACACGCCTGGCTGGCTTCGCTGCTCACCGTTCCGCTCTCGGCCGAGCGCATGAGTGCGCTCATCACCGCGCATTGCTGCACGGTGGACGAGATGGTGCGCCTGCGCGACGACCTGCACGGGGTGGTCGTCGGGCGCGTGGTGGAGGCGGGGCGGCACCCGGACTCGGATCACCTGTGGGTGACCAAGGTCGACGCCGGCGGCGGCACGCTGCTCGATGTCGTCTGCGGCGCGCCTAACGTAAAGGCCGGCGGCGTGTATCCGTTCGCGCCCGTCGGCACCACGCTGCCCGGCGGCCTGGTGCTCGAGCGCCGCAAAATTCGCGGCGCCCTCTCCAACGGCATGCTGTGCTCGGCCCGCGAGCTGCGGTTGAGCGACGACCACGAGGGGATTCTCGAGCTCGAGACGCAGGCCGCGCCGGGCACGCCGCTGCTCGAGGCCATTCCGTTAGGCGACACGCGTTTGGTGATCGACGTCACGCCGAACCGGCCGGACCTGCTCTCGCACGCCGGCCTGGCGCGCGAGCTCGCCGCATCGGTGGGCACCCGCGTGGTGCTGCCGCCCGTGCCCGGCGCCGTGAGCGCGGCGCTGCCGGCCGCGATCCGCGGCACCAACGACATGACCATCGGCGGCATCCACGTCCGCCTCGAGGACGCCGACGGATGCCCGCGCTACATGGGCGTCGTGATGCGAAACATCACCGTGGCCCCGAGCCCGGCCTGGCTGGCGGAGCGCATCACGTCCGTCGGCGGACGCTCGATCAACAACGTGGTCGACGCCACCAACTTCGTGCTCCACGAGCTCGGCCAGCCCGTGCACGCGTTCGACGCGGCAAAGTTAGGCGGCGGCGAGATCGTCGTCCGCCGTGCGCGCGCCGGTGAGCGCATGGCGACGCTCGACGGCGCCACGCGGACGCTCGACCCGACCACCACCGTCATCGCCGATCACGACCGCGCGCAAGCGGTGGCCGGCGTGATGGGCGGCGCCGACAGCGAAGTGACCGCCGAGACGACCGCGATCTTCATCGAGGTCGCGCACTTCGATCCCGTGCGCGTGCGCCGCGCGCGCCGCGCGCTCGGCCTCTCGACCGACGCCAGCTACCGGTTCGAGCGCCACGTCGACATCGAGCTGCCGCCGCGCGCCCTCGCGCGCGTCGTCGAGATCGTCGCCGCGGTGGCCGGTGGTCGCGTGGACGGCGCGCCCGGCGATCTCTACCCCGCGCCGCGCGCCAATCGCACGATCACGCTGCGCCCTCCGCGCGTCGCGAAACTGTTGGGCGATGCGGTGCCGCAGAACGAGATCGTGGCCTTGCTCACTCCGTTAGGCTTCGAGCTCGGTGCCCGCGAGGGCGCGCTCCAGGTGACGGTGCCGTCGTGGCGGCCCGACGTGGCCCGCGAAGTCGATCTCGTGGAAGAAGTCGCGCGCCGCCGCGGATACGATTCGTTCTCCAACGAGCTGCGCCCGTTCCGCCCGGGCACCGTGCCCGAGTCGGAGCTCGAGATCGTGTCGCGTCGCGTGCGCGATGCGCTCGTCGCGCGCGGACTACTCGAGGCGCGGCCGATTCCGTTCGTCAAAGGAGCGGAGCAGGGATTCGTCCGCGTGTCCAACCCGATCGCCGAGAGCGAAGCCTACCTGCGCCGCGATCTGCTCGAGACCCTCGCCCGGCGCGCCGAATACAATCTGGCGCGCATGCAGCGCGACGTGCGGCTGTTCGAGATCGGCTCGGTGTTTCTGCCGACGCGTGACGTGCTGCCGCTCGAAGAGCTTCGCGCTGCATTCATCATTATGGGACATCGCCGGCCGCCGCACTGGACCGAGATGCGTCCGCCGGATTTCGATGAGTGGGACGCGAAGGGCCTCGCGCAGGAGCTCGCGGCGGCGGCATTCCCGGCGTCGTCCGTGTCAATCGACTCGAACGCGGAACGCGAGTGGCTCTGGTCGATCATGGTAGATGGCTCGCGCCGCGGCGGAGTACGTCGCGTCGCGCTCGACGCCCCGGTGTGGGCCGCGCCGGCCTACGGTGTGGAGCTTACGCTGCTGGTGGTCGGGTCTGCTTTTGTCGCCGACCGCGGTGCATCGCGATACGAATCGGCACCTCAGCGCCCGCCAACCAGACACGCGCAGTATCGGCCGCTGCCCGAAACACCGGCGGCGGAATTCGATCTGGCCCTGGTCGTGCCGAATGACATGCCGGCGTCGCGCGTGGAACAGGTCATTCGCACCGCGAGCGGAGAGTTGCTGGAACAATTGGTCCTGTTCGATGAATATCGCGGCGATGGGGTGCCCAACGGACATCGCAGCCTTGCATGGCGATTGACGTTCCGCCATCCGGAGCGCACTCTACGTGACAAGGAGGTAGCAGGTCGTCGCGAAAAGCTCCTGCGTACTCTCGAAGGAGAACTCGGTGTCCGACAACGAACGACCTGATCTCGCCGCGTTTCTGGAGCTCGAACAGCTCATCCACGCGCTCGCCGAGGAGATGGCGTCCTGGCGACGTCGGGCGCACGAAGCGGAATCACGTTTGCGGACAGTGTCGAACGGATCTGGCGGCGGCGCCAAAAGTGGTGCACGCGGCGACCTGGAACGCGAGAACGACGAGCTGCGCCGGCGCTTGGACAGCGCACAGCAGCGCACGAAACAGTTGCTCGACCGTTTGCGATTCTTGAGACAGCAACATGAACTCGGAGCCGATCGATGAGCGTCGCCCACAAATCGACCGTGAAAGTCACGATCCTGGGCGAGGAGTACGCCATCCGCAGCGATGAGACGCCGGAGCATACGCGAGCCGTGGCCGACCACGTCGACGCAACCATTCGCGCGCTCATGAACGCTGGTGTTGTCGTCGAATCGCAGAAGGCCGCGATCCTCGCCGCCATGCAAATCACGTCAGAGTTGTTCAAGTCGCGCCAAGGACCCGAGGAGCTCGCGGACCGCATGCGAGCGATCTCGTCCGAAGTCCGGCGGATGCTTCCACCCCAGAAGCGGTAGCACCCGACCCCAAACCCTTGCTTCAAGACACCCGCCGCGCGTAGTTTTTTGTCAGTCCTCAAGGGTTTTCTCCTAGTCGCATGTCCCGGTTGCAGTTAGCGTTGTCCGCCTCGCACCCTACGTCGGTGCTGGGCCGACAATTGTTACGCGATTGGGCGCGACCCCCTGAGGCGTTTCCACGATCGCGTGACGCGTGCGTCGCGTTGGAGCATAGATCCAATGAGCGTAACCGCGCTGTATGCCGCGTTTGGCGTAGTGCTCGTCCTCGCCGTCGCGGTTTTTTTTGTACTCGGACGTGTGGCGGGGCGCAGCGCTGAACGACGCGCGCAATCTCTGGCCAAATCCACGGCTGAAGAAACCGCAACCCGCATCACCGAAGACGCCCGCCGCGAAGCGGAGACGCTGAGAAAATCAGCGATCGTCGCCGGCAAAGAAGAAAACATCAAGCTGCGCGAGGCCTGGGAGAGCGAAGCGTCCAAGCGGCGCGAAGAGCTCGATCGCGCCGAGCGCCGGATGCAGGAGCGTGAAACCGGTCTGGACCGCAAATACGACATCCTCGACCAGCGCGACAAAGAGATCGGCCGCCGCGGAAGCGATCTGGGCCGCCGCGAGAAAATCGTCGGCGACCGCGAGGGCGAGCTCGAGAAGATGGTCGCCGAAGAGCGACGACGGCTCGAGCAGTTGGCGGGCATGTCCGCACGGGATGCGAAAGCCGAACTCTTGAGCCGTCTCGCCGAGGAAGCCCAGGCCGAGGCGGCAAATACTGTCCGGGAGATTCGCGAATCCGCGCGACGCAACGCCGAGCGCGAGGCCAAGAAAATCGTCGCGCTCGCCGTGCAGCGCATTGCGGCCGAGCACACGTCCGAGATCAGCGTGTCGTCGGTGTCGCTGCCCAACGATGAAATGAAAGGACGCATCATCGGCCGCGAGGGGCGCAACATCCGCGCATTCGAGCTCGCCACGGGTGTGGACGTCATCATCGACGACACGCCGGACACCGTCGTCGTGTCGTGCTTCGAACCGGTGCGGCGCGAAGTCGCGCGGCTGGCGCTGCAGAAACTGGTGGCCGACGGACGCATTCATCCCGGGCGCATCGAAGAGGTCGTGGCCAAATCGCGCAAGGAAGTCGAGGCGGCCATCCAGGAAATGGGCGAGCAGGCGGCCTACGAAGTGGGCGCGCACGGGCTGCACGCCGAGTTGGTGAAGCTCGTCGGACGCATGCACTACCGCACCAGCTACGGCCAGAACATCCTGCAACATTCCAAGGAAGTGGCGCACCTGGCCGGCATCATGGCAGCCGAGCTCGGTCTCGACGTCACGATGGCCAAGCGCGGCGCGTTGCTGCACGACGTGGGCAAGGTGCTGACGCACGAGCACGAGGGGACGCACGTGCAGTTAGGCGTGGAAGTCGCCACCAAATACGGCGAGAATCCGCTGATCGTGAATTGCATCGCCGCGCACCACGACGACGTGCCGCACGAGAGCGAGGTGTCGGTGCTGGTGCAGGCGGCCGATGCGATCTCGGGCTCGCGTCCGGGTGCCCGTCGCGAGGCGTTCGAGACGTACGTGAAGCGTCTCGAGGGCCTGGAGCGCATCGCGGCCAGCTACACGGGAGTCGACAAGGTGTTCGCCATTCAGGCGGGCCGCGAAATTCGCGTGATCGTGAATCCCGATGACGTGGACGACGTGCGCATGACGTCGCTCAGTGAAGAGATCGCGCGCCGCATCGAGGGCGAGCTCCAGTATCCGGGGCAGATCAAAGTGGTGGTGATCCGCGAGCAGCGAGCGGTGGACTTTGCCCGCTGAGTTGATCGACGGCGTCGCGATCGCGCGGGAGATCCGCGGCGAGGTGGCGCGCGACGTCCGGCAGTTGGCGCAGCGCGGCATCGTGCCCGGCCTAACGGTGGTGCTGGTGGGCGATGACCCGGCGAGCGCGGTGTACGTGCGCAGCAAGGGGAAGGCGACGGAGGAAGCGGGCATGCGCAGCGCCACCATCCGCCTGCCGGCAACCACGTCGCAGGCGGAGCTGCTGGCGCACGTCGAGGCGCTCAACGCCGACCCCGCGGTGCACGGCATTCTCGTACAGATGCCGCTGCCCGGGCAGATCGACGCCGACGCGGTCGTTAGGCGGATACGGCCGGAGAAAGACGTGGACGGATTTCATCCGGTGAACGTGGGCAAGAATCTCATCGGCGAGCGCGACGGGTTCGTGCCGTGCACGCCGGCCGGCGTGCAGGAGCTGCTGGTTCGGAGCGGCGTCCAGACGCGCGGAGCGGAGTGCGTGATCGTCGGGCGCAGCAACATCGTCGGGAAGCCGATGATGGCGCTGATGGTGCAGAACGCGGCGGGCGCGAACGCCACCGTCACCGTGTGCCACAGCGCGACGCGCAACCTGGCCGAGCACACCAAGCGCGCCGACATTCTCATCGTGGCGGCGGGCCGGCCGCGGATGGTAACGGGCGACATGATCCGACCGGGCGCGGTGGTGATCGACGTCGGCATCAATCGCGTCGACGATGCAACGGCCAAATCGGGATATCGCCTCGTGGGGGACGTGGACTTCGAGAGCGCGCGCCAGGTTGCGTCGCTCATCACGCCGGTGCCGGGCGGCGTGGGGCCCATGACCATCGCGCTGTTGCTGCGGAATACGGTGCGCGCTGCGGAGCAGACGGCGTGACCAAGCCCGGCCCGCGGCGCGCGGCGCCGCCCCAAATCCCCGACCTGTTCGAGCCGGCCGGTGCACCGTCGCGGCCGCGCGCCGCGCACGCGCGACGCGAAGAGCCGGCGCCTAACGTAGACCCGGGCGCGTCGCCCGAGAGCGCGATCAGCGTGTCCACGCTCACCCGCACGGCGCGCGACATCGTCGAAGGCGCGTTCCCGCCGCTCTGGGTGCGGGGCGAGGTCGCCAACTTCTCGGCCCATCGCAACGGGCACTGGTACTTCTCGCTGCGCGACGCTACGGCCCGCGTGCGGTGCGTGATGTGGGCGACCGAGGCGCGGCGCATGCCGGCGCCGCCGGACGACGGGATGCAGGTGACTGCGTTAGGCAGAATGTCGGTGTACCCGGCGCAGGGCGACATGCACCTGGCGGTCGTCCGGCTCGAGGCATCGGGCGACGGGCTCTGGCGGAAAGCCCTCGACCAATCCATCAAACGGCTCACCGCGGAAGGCTTGCTCGATCCGTCGCGCAAGCGGCGCGTGAGCGCGTGCCCGCGCCGCATCGCCGTGGTCACGAGCCCCGACGGCGCGGCGCTGCGCGACATCATCGCCGTCGTTAGGCGGCGGTGTCCGATCGTCGAGATCGTCGTGGTGCCGGCCCGCGTGCAGGGCGACGGCGCGGCGCGCGAGATCGTGTCGGCCATCCGGCGCGTGAGCCGGTGGCGCGATGTGGACACGGTGATCGTCGGCCGCGGCGGCGGATCCCGCGAAGACCTGTGGGTATTCAACGACGAGCGCGTGGCGCGCGCCCTGGCGGCGTGCGCCATCCCCACGATCTCGGCCGTGGGCCACGAGGTGGACGTGTCGCTCTGCGATCTGGTCGCCGACCTCCGTGCCGCCACGCCGTCGGCGGCGGCCGAAGCGGCGGTCCCCGTGCTGGCCGAGGTGCGGGCGCGTCTGGCGACGCGGGCCGTGGACCTGCGCGTCGGCCTCGAGCGGCGCGCCGTTCGCGCCCGCCGCCACCTCGAGGAAACGGCGGGCGACATGCGCGACGCGCTCGAGCGGCTTACCGTTAGGCGTAGGGCGCGCCTCGAGGTGGCCGCCGGCCGTCTCGATGCCCTGAGCCCGCTGGCTACGTTAGGCAGAGGCTATGCGCTCGCCACCGACGAGTCGGGCCGCCCGCTCATGAACGCGGCGCAGTTCGAGGCCGGCCAGCCGTTCCGGCTCCGGCTTCGGGACGGCCGCGTGGACGCGCGCACCGAGCGCTCGTTGCCGGCGCCCGAGGCGCGCCCGGCGGAGGGCTGAGCCATGTCGTACGAAGAAGATCTCACGCGCATCGAAGCGATCGTCGCCGAGCTCGGACGCGAGGACGTCGCGCTCGACCGCGCCCTCGCGCTCTTCGAGGAAGGCGTCGAGCGATTGCGATCGGCATCCAAGGCGCTCGAGCGCGCCGAGGCCCAAGTGCGCGTGCTCATCGAACGCGCCGATGGAACGTTCGAGCTTGGCCACTTCGACGGCTGACCCGGTCGCCGACCAGTTCGCGGCCGACCGCGCCCGCGTCGACGCGGCGCTCCACGCGCTGTGCGCGCGCGCGCTGGACGGCGTGCCTAACGACGTCGCCGACGCGATCCGGTACAGCATGCTCGGCGAAGGCAAGCGCCTGCGCGCGCTGCTCCTACTCGCCGCGTACCGCTCGTCCGGCGGCACCGCGGACGCGAGCGCGCTCGCGGCGTCGGTCGAGATCGTGCACGCCTACTCGCTCGTCCACGACGACCTCCCGTGCATGGACGACGATGACATGCGCCGCGGGCGCCCCACGACGCACAAGGTGCACGGCGCGGTGGTCGCCGCCACGGCCGGCATCGCGATGGTGCCCCTCGCCGCCCGCGCCGCGTGCGACGCCGCGGGCGCGCTCGGGTTGCCGCTCGACGCCCGCGGCGCCATCGTTCGAGAACTGATGCGTGCATCGGGTGCGGGAGGCATGGTGGGCGGACAGCTCCTCGACTTGGCCGGCGAGGGGCACACGTTGTCGCTCGCCGATCTCGAGCGGGTCCACGGCGCCAAGACCGGCGCGCTCATTTCGGCGTCGGTTCGCTTGGGCGGCATCGCCGCGTGCGCGTCGCCCGCGCAGGCCGGCGCGCTCGATCGCTACGGACAGGCCGTGGGCCTGGCCTTCCAGATCGCCGACGACGTGCTGGACGTCACGTCCACCACGGCGCAGTTGGGCAAGACGGCGGGCCGCGATGCCGCGTTGGGCAAGAGCACGTACCCGACGCTCTTGGGTATCGCGGGCGCGGTCGATCGCGCGGATGCGCTCACGCGGCAGGCGTGCGATGCCTTACGGGAGCAAGGGTTGCTCACGCCGGCGCTGGAGCGCCTGGCGCGATTCGTCGTCGTGCGTACCTCGTAGTCCCTGACACATTCTCGCATGTCCATTCTCGATCGCATCAATAGTCCCGCCGATCTCAAGACGCTCACGCGCGAGCAATTGCGCACGCTGTCGGCGGACATTCGCGCGGCATTGATCGACAGCTGCTCCCGCACCGGCGGCCACATTGGCGCGGGACTCGGCGTCGTCGAGCTGTCGGTGGCGCTGCACTACGTGCTCGACACGCCGCACGACAAAATCGTGTGGGACGTCGGACACCAGGGCTATCCGCACAAGATGCTCACCGGCCGCAAGGGACAGTTCGAGACGCTGCGCCAGGAAGGCGGCCTCTCGGGCTTCCTCAAGCGCGACGAGAGCCCCTACGACGCGTTCGGCGCCGGCCACGCGGCCACGGCCATCTCGGCTGCGTTAGGCATCGCGACGGCGCGCGACTTGAGAGGCGAAGACTTCCGCGTGGCCGCGGTGGTCGGCGACGGCGCGCTCACCAGCGGTTTGTCGTACGAGGGGCTCAACAACGCCGGCGCGTCGGATCGCGACATCATCGTCGTCCTCAACGACAACGAGATGTCGATCGCGCCGAACGTCGGCGCCATCTCGCGCTACCTGGGCTCCATCCAGCGGAATCCGATTTACAACCGCGTGCGCGGCGCCATCGGGTTCGTGGTCGATGAGCTGCCCGGTCCGCTCTCAGGCCTCGGCACGATCGTGCGGCGGTGGGAGGAGAGCATGAAGAGCTTCCTCACGCCCGGCGTGTTGTTCGAGGAGCTCGGCTTCCGCTACTTCGGCCCGATCGATGGCCACGACATGGACGTGCTCATCGACACGCTCGAGGCGGTGAAGGGCATGCGCACGCCGCGACTGGTGCACGTGATCACGCAGAAGGGCAAGGGATTTCCGGCCGGCGAGCACTCCGAGAAATGGCACGCGCTCCCGCCGGGCCACGATCCGGCCACCGGCAAGCAGCGGCGCGCGTCGACATCGAACCCCACGTACACGGCGGTGTTCGGCAAAGGTCTAACGGAGTTAGGCGCTGAGCGCAAGGATTTCGTGGCCGTCACCGCGGCCATGCCCGCCGGCACCGGGACGAACATCTTTGCCAAGAGTTTTCCCGGGCGGCATTTCGACGTCGGCATCGCCGAAGGACACGCGGTCACGTTCGCGGCCGGCATGGCCACGCGCGGCATTCACCCCGTGTGCGCCATCTATTCTACGTTCCTCCAGCGCGCCTACGACAACCTCATTCACGACGTCGCCATCCAGCACCTGCCCGTCATCTTCTGTATGGATCGCGCGGGCCTCGTGGGTGAAGATGGTCCGACGCACATGGGCCTGTACGACATCGCGTACCTGCTCGCCGTGCCCGGCATGGTGGTCACCGCCCCCAAGAACGGCACCGAGATGATCGCGCTCCTCAAAGCCGCGCTCGACCACACGCAGGGGCCGTTCTCCATTCGCTATCCGCGCGACGCCGCGCCCGATGCGGTACCGCCGGCCGCCGGCATCGCGGCCGCTCCGTTAGGCACGTGGGAGGTGCTGCGCCAGGGCGGCGACTACGCCATACTCGCCGTCGGCACGTCGGTGCTGCCGGCCCTCGCCGCCGCCGAGCAGCTGGCAACCGATGGCATCGACTGCACCGTCGTCAACTGCCGGTACCTCAAGCCCTACGATGAGGTCACGCTCACGGCGATCCTCGCGCACCACAAGCGCGTCCTGGTGGTCGAGGAAGGCACGGTGGTGAACGGATTCGGTGCGTTCATGTCCACCGTCATCGCGAAGCTGGAGCCCGCCGTCCACGTGTCGGTGCTCGGCGTGCCCGACCGCTTCATCGAGCAGGCGCCGCGCTCGCGACAGCTCGAGCTCACCGGACTCGACGCGGCCGGCATCGCCCGCCGCATCCGCGCGCTGCACGAGACCGAGGCGCTCGCCGAGTGACGCGTCTCGGGGTGGTCGGCAATCGCCGGTACGAGCGGCTCACCGACGTGCTGCTCACGCTCAAGCGCCGCGGCCCCGAGCTCGGCATGACGCTCCTCTATGAGGACGAGCTGCTCGACGCCGGCGCCGACGGCGAGCTCCTCGACGATCCGACGCGCATCGACGCGCTGCTAACGTTAGGCGGCGACGGCACGATGCTCCGCGGCGCCCGGCTCGTCGCGGGCCGCCAGATCCCGATCCTCGGCGTCAACCTGGGACGCCTCGGCTTCCTCACCGCGTGCGCGGGCGAGGAGCTCGAGAGCGCGCTCGAACGGTTTGCTCAAGGCGATTACACCGTCCAGCACCGCATGGCACTCGAGGCGCGCACGTCGCGCGCGCAGTCCGACCGGCGGCGCGCGCTCAATGACGTGGTGCTGCACAAGGGCGGCTTCGCGCGCGTGGTCCATCTGCGCGTGTCGGTGAATGGCGAGCTCATCGGTGCGTTTGTCGCCGACGGTCTCATCGTGTCGACGCCGACCGGATCGACGGCGTACAGCCTCTCCGCCGGCGGCCCGGTGGTCGTGCCGACCGTCGAATCGATCGTGCTCACACCGATCTCGCCGCACACCCTCGCCGTGCGCCCGGTGGTCCTGCCGCCGTCCGCCGAGGTGGTCGTGCAAGTAGAAGATGGGCCCGAAGAGCTTTTGGTTACGATCGACGGCCAAACCGGTACGACATTCGGCACCGGAGACACCCTCACGGTCCGGCGAGCGGACCGCCCGGTGCTCCTGGTGAATTTCCGTGGCGCAACGTTCTTCAGCCGCATGCGGCGCAAGCTCACATGGGGCGGACTTCGGGAGCGCGACGAGAACGACAGGTGCTGACCGAGCTGCGCATCCGGAACTTCGCGATCATCGATAGCCTCACCTTGCCGCTCGAGCCGGGGTTCAACGTCCTCACCGGCGAGACGGGGGCGGGGAAGTCCATCGTCGTCGGCGCGCTCGCCCTGCTGTTAGGCGAGCGCGCCAGCGCCGACCTCATTCGCACCGGGGCCGACAAGGCCACGGTGGAAGGCGTGTTCGACGCCGGAACCAGCGCCCCGATCAAAGCCCTGCTCGACGCGCATGGCATCGACGCGAACGACGGGCTCGTGGTGCTGCGCCGCGAAGTGTCGTCGGCGGGACGCACGCGCGCGTGGATCAACGACGCGGCCACCACCGCCGGAGTGCTGGCCGATGTCGGCCGCACGCTCGTGAACCTGCACGGCCAGCACGAAGCGCAGGCGCTGCTCGATCCCGACTCCCAGCGCGAATTGCTGGACGCGTTCGCCGGCGCCACGGCCGCCGCCGCCGCCGTGCGCGACCGCTACGACACGATGCACGGCCTCGAATCGGAAATCGAAACCTTGCGCCGCCGCGCCGCCGAGGCCGAGCGTCGCGCCGATTACCTGCGCCACGTGGCGCAGGAAATCGAAGACGCCAAGCTGCAGCCGGGCGAAGCGGAGTCGCTCGAGGAAGAGGCACGACGACTCGAGCATGCCGATGAGCTGCGCACGCTGGCGCAGTCGATGGCCGACGCGCTCCAGCAGTCCGAGGACGCCATCCTGCCAACCCTCGGCCACGTCCAGCGTTCGTTAGGCACCATTCAGCGCATCGACCCGTCGCTGTCGCGCTTGCAGGAGCTGTTCGACAGCGGGTACTACGCCCTGGACGAGCTGGCCCGCGCGCTGGAAGACTATGCGGCCGGCGTCGACCTCGATCCGGCGCGGCTGGCCGACGTCGAGCGGCGCCGCGACATCGTGTTCCGCCTCACGAAAAAGTACGGCCCAACGGTGGCCGACGCGATCGAGGCCGGCCGCAGCGCCCGCGCCGAGCTCGATCTCGTGGACACGGCCGCGCTCGACATCCGCCAGCTCGAGCAGCGGCACGCCGCGGCGCGCGACGCGTTCACGGCCGCGGCCGGCGAGCTCACGGTGCGACGCCGCGATGGCGCGCGCCGCCTGGGCGCCGAAATCGATGCGCTGCTCCCCGAGCTCGGCCTCCCCGACGGCAGGTTCAGCGCGCGCCTCGTGCCGCGCCCCGCGCCGTCGCCTAACGGAGCCGAGGACGTCGAGTTCCTCGTGGCGCTCAACGTGGGGCACGATGCACGGCCGTTGGCGCGCGTGGCGTCGGGCGGCGAGCTGTCGCGCATCATGCTGGCGCTCAAAACCATCCTCGCGCGCGTCGATCGCGTGCCGACCCTCGTGTTCGACGAGGTCGACGCCGGGATCGGCGGCCGCGTCGGACTCCAGGTGGGCGACACCATGCGCCGCGTCGCCGCGCATCACCAAGTGCTCGCGATCACCCATCTCGCGCAGATCGCGGCGCGCGCGCACCATCACGTGGTGGTGAGCAAAGGCGCGCGCGGCGGCATCACCACCACCGACACGCACGTCGTGCGCGACGACGAGCGGGTCCAGGAAATTGCGCGAATGCTGGGCGGCGACGCGGGCAGCGAGACCGGTCTCGCCCACGCGCGCGAGCTACTGGCGAACGCGGCCGCGCCCGCCGTTGCCGTGTCCGCGCCGCCCAGGACGGCCAAGCGCGCGCGAAATCACGGCTCGCGGCGCGGCTGATTTGCGTTAGGCGCGTCGCGTCCGGCCACGCCCCGTCCCCACAATTTCTGGTAGAATCGCAACCCGGCGGCCCATTCGCCGCGTTCGGGACGTCCACCCGAGAGGGAAACCGACCGCCGGTATTGCAGCGTCAGCTCGAACGGGAAGTTGCCGTTGCCGCGCTCGCTCGCCGCCACGCTCGAGTACACGACGCCCAGGCCCACCCACTGGTCCGTGAACTCCGACGCCGGCCCGAGCGTGGCCGCATTGAGCTCAGACACGTTGCCGGCGCTGTCCACGATGCTCAACGAGCCGGCGAAGGTCCCGGCCTTCTCGTGCGCGTACTGGTATCGCGCGCCGATCGACAGATATTCGCCTAACGAGAGCCTCGGCGCAATGTCGATGGAATAGGCGTCGCCTAACTGACGGGTCACATCGAGCGGCGTCGCGGTGGGATCGAACGGATCGCCCGGCGTGCCGGCGCCCACGCGCAGCGATCGCGTGTCCTGCAGATGGTGCTCGTAGCGCAGCGCGACGCTGGCCCAGAACGTCTGCCCCGCCAACACGTCCCAGAACGAAGCGGCCTGCACTCCCGATTCGCCCTCGCCCGTGCCCAACCCGAACTGATCGGACGAGCGCGCCGGCGCGCCGGTCCCGACCACCGCGCTCGCGGTGAGCGCGCTCCGCACGCGGATCCCGTGCGGCGCGATGCGCTCCTTCTCCGATTGGTGCCCCAACCACACGAACTTGAGCGTCGCCGTCGCGTCGCCAAGTCCGCTGCGGTTGAACGTGCGCAGCGAGTCGGCGTGCAGGTCGAGCGGCGCGTTTGGAAAGTACGTCGCAATTTCTTTGGTCCCGACGGACGGCACCGATGCCGAGAGCATCAATCGGTCGGTGATCCCCAAGTCGAGCGTGAAGGGCGTGATGCGCGTTTGCGAGCGCGTCTGAATGGACGCGCCCGACGTTGCGTCGTACTCCTGGAACCAGCGCGACCACGTGTCCAACAACCCGACGCGGATCGTGCCGCCAGGGATGGTGGTTGCATCGTCACCGTAGCCGAGCACCGTCTGCGCATGGAGCGGCGCCGTCGCGGCCATCGTCGCGACGACGACGAGAGCCAAGCCCCGCATCCACCCGGGCGCGCGACCAAGCGAGCGAAACAACAATGGGTGCGCTGCGTCCGGAGATGACGGTGGGAACGGCGGGAGCGAGGGCAAGATCGCGGGCAAGTCTGTCATTACACTCCACGGTTGTCAACGTTCGGCGTGGTCGTCGCACGCTCTCGTCGTCTCGTATATTGCACGCATTGCAACGCCTGTGCACGCCGCACGGGTGGCCCCACCTCTCGTGATGCGTCGCTCGTGAATCCGACTCCCCAGTCCGTCGTTCCGTGGCAGCTGACCGGCAATCACTGGCTCGCGCTGCCGTGCATCCATCCGGCCGACGGCGCGTTGCACGCGCTTGGCGTGTTGCACCGCGGCGCGCGAGCGGCGGTGGAGTTCGCCGGATCGCCTGACTTTCTCTCGGGCGGCGGTCCGCCGCTGCTCAAGCCCGTCGTGTACATCGATGGGGTGCGCCGCGAAATGGGAGAGCAGGGACTGGCGTGGGAACGCGCGATGAACTGGCTGCCCACGTTCACGTGCAATCTGGACGGACTCGTCGTCCGCGGAACGCTGTTCGCACCCTACGGCCGCGATGCCGACATCGCGGGCGCGGTGTACGCGTTCGCGTTCGAGAATCGCACCCAACGCGCGCTCGAGGTAAACCTCACGCTGGAGGGAACGCTCGGCCATCGTCAGTTGCGGGTGCGCACCGCGCGCCCAACGGACGATGCGCATCGCATCGAAGCGGCGAGCGATGGCGTGGTGGTACTCGAGGGCAGCGCGCAGCCGGGCCTCGCGGCGCTCGCCGTTGCCGCCGATGCCGACGGCGTGTGCGAGCTCCGCGCCGGCGAGTCGCGGTTCACGGTGCGCCGGCCGTTGCGCATCGAGCCTGGCGCCCGCGCCGGCGCGGCGTTTTACATCGCCGCCGGTCCGGAGCGCGACGGCGCCGAAGCGACCGTGGCTGTGATGCGCCGCCGCGGATGGAGCGAGCTGCTGACCATGACGCGCGACGCGCTGCAGGAGCTCGAGCAGACCGTTGGGCACGACGGCATCGACCGGCTCATCAATCGCAACCTGCTGTTCGCGTATTTCTACGGCGCCGGCCGTGCGTTGGACGACGCGCACTTCTATCTCGTTCGCTCTCGGGCGCCGTGGAACGGCCGCGGCGTGACGACGCGCGATTGGGATGCGTTAGGCTGGACCCTTCCGGCCATCCAGTTGGCGGACGCATCGCTGGCGCGCGAGCTCTTGCTGCGCGCGTGCGAGCTGCACGGCTACGCGCCCGGCAGCGGCGTGCACTATCTGGACGGGACGATGTTCGAGCCCGGCTTCTCGCTCGAGGGGGTGGCGTCGTACGCGATCGCCACCGATCGCTACATCCGCGAGACCGGCGACGATCAGATCGTCGATGAGCCCGCTGTCGCCGACGCGCTCTATGCATCGTGGGACGATCTCTCCGGGCGACGCGACGAACGCGTGCCGCTCTATTCGACCGAGGTCACGTTGTCGGGTGCGCCGGCCGGACATCCATTCACGCTGCACGGCAACGCCGTCGTCGCGCAGGCGCTCGACGTGCTCAAGCGCACGCTGGACGAAGAAAGCGCGCGATCGGTGGAAGATCCGGAAGCCGTGCGCGCCGCGTTGCGCCGCCACTTCTCGATCGAGCGCGAGGGCAAGGTGCTCTTCGCGACCTCGATCGATCTCCTCGGCAACTCCGGCGCCGAGGGCGACCCGAATGCCTCGCCATATTGGCTGCCGCTGTACGACGCGGTCGAGCGCTTCGACTCCGTGTACCGTCGTACCGTTCGCGGGTTAGGCGCGGAGCCGCATGCGTTAGCCGAGCAATGCGGGCGATTGTTAGGCCCGGAGGCGCCCGAGGTGCTGCAATGGCTTCGCCGCGCCGCGCTCGACAACGGGATTGCCGCCGAGTTCGTGGATGCCGAGGGCCGCGCGACCGCGAACGGCGGCGACGCCGCGGTCGCCGGACTCCTCGCCTGGTCCACCTGGTACGCGGTCCACGCCCTCGGCGTCCGGCCGTGAGCGGCGCGCCGGGGTGCCCGCGCGAGCCACGCCACCTTTCCCGTCCTGACCAACCCTCGTAGTGTTATCGGCGCGCGACATCGTGATCCGCACGCGACTCCAACGAAGGAGAGACTCATGACCGTGCTGCGCCCCCGATCACTCCTCATCCTGCTGGCGTGCGGCGCTCCCGTCGCGGTGCATGCGCAGGGATTCCAACTGAACGAAATCGGGAGCTGCGCCGTGGCGCGCGGGCAAGCCGTCACCGCGTCACCGTGCAAGGACCCGTCCGTCATCTACTGGAATCCCGCCGCCGCCGCGTCGCTCGAGGGTTGGAGCGTCTATGCGGGGGTGTCGGCCATCACGGTCGGCGGCGGCTTCACCGCGGACACGTCGCGCCGGTTCTCCAAAGGCGACGTGCCGGTGGAGTTTCCACCGGACGTGTTCGTGAACTACGGCTCCAAGGATGATCGTTGGGCAGCGGGGCTGGGCGTGTACGTGCCGTACGGCCTGACCTCGCAGTGGAGCAACACGTTCCCGGGACGCTTCGAGGCGCTCAAGGCGTCGCTCGCGTCGGTGTACATACAGCCGAATTTCGCCTATCGCTTCGCGCCCAACTGGGAGATCGGCGGCGGTCCGGTGATCGGCTATTCGCAGGTCCAGCTCCGGCAGTCGCTCGACCTCGCGCAGCAATTCGTCCAACCCGGCCTGACGTTCGGCCAGTTAGGCGTGGCCGCGCAGACCGAGTTCGCGCGGGCCAAGCTCACCGGCAGCGGCACCGCGTTCGGCTTCAACGTCGGCGTGCACGGTGCGTTAGGCCCGGACTGGGACGTCGGCGCGCGGTACCTGTCGAAGCTCGATTTTCACTATGACAACGCAAAGGCGACGTTCGCGCAGATCCTCACCAACCTCGTGCTGCCGGCGGGCAATCCGCTCGACCTCCCGGCCGGCACGCCGGTGGACGCCGTGTTGAGCAGCGAGTTCGCGCCGGGCCAGCCGCTCAGCGCGCAGACGGTGTCCACGCGCATCACGCATCCCGCGCAGTTCCAGGCGGGCGTCGGGTACTCCGGCCTGGTGAATACGCGCATCGAGGGCGATTTCGAGTGGACGCAGTTCTCGTCGTTCGACAAGCTGCCGATCACGTTCAACGGACCGGCGAGCGGTCAGAACCGATCGCTCCTCGAAGACTATGAGAACTCGTGGTCGATCCGCCTCGGCGCCGAGCACTCGTTCCCCGTCGGCATCAAGGGTCGGTTAGGCTTCACGTACGTGAAGTCGCCCGCGCCCGACGCCACCGTCACGCCGCTCCTGCCCGACATGAATCGCCGGAACTACACGGTGGGCTTTGGCGTCCCGCTGTCGCCGCGCTACACGTTCGACGCCGCCTATCTGCACGTCGACACCAGCGGCCGCCGCGGCCGCATCGTCGAGCGGACGGACCCGTCGCAGACTGCGTTAGACCTGAACTCCGGGTTCTACACGCTCGACGCCAACGTCATCTCACTCAGCATCCGCGCCAACTTCTGACGCCACCGGCCACGCATACGGGAGAATCTTCGATGTCTCGACAGCGAAATGTCGTCGCCGGCGCGCTGGCGGTCGTCGCGATAGCGGCGCTTGCGGCGTGCAATCCGACCAAAGACCTGGTGGTGCCCCCACCCCCAGTCGATCCGCTGTTCGCGAGCTACGTGTCGCTCGGCAACAGCATCACGGCCGGTTTCCAATCCGGCGGGATCAACGACTCCACGCAGCACCAGGCGTATCCGGTGTTGCTCGCGCAGCAGATGAACACGCCGTTCACGCTCGCGAGCCTGGTCGATCCCGGTTGTCCGCCGCCGATCGACAGCTTTCCCAAAGGCACGCGCGTTGGGGGCGGCACATCCACCACGTGCTTTTTCCGGTCGCAGGTGTCCGGCGTCAAGATCTTGAACAACGTGGCTGTGCCCGGCGCCGCGTCGTTCGATCCCGCGAGTCCCACCGGCACCGGCGGTGGCGGGCCGCTCACGACGTTCATCCTTGGCGGCAAGACACAGGTGCAGCGCGCACTCGATGCCAAGCCGACGTTCGTGAGCATCTGGATCGGCAACAACGACGTACTGCCGGCCGCGCTCAGCGGCGTCCTCGATTCGCTGCCGGGCGTCTCGCCGGGCGTGACGAGCGAGGTCGCGTTCGAGAAGAATTACAACGCGATGATGAATGGTCTCGCCGCGGGCGGCACGATCAAAGGTGGAATTTTGATTGGCGTGGTGAACGTGGCGGCCGCGCCGGTGTTCTTCCCGGCCGCGGCGGTGTTTGCCCCCGGTGTGCTGCCGGCGCTCGAATTCGCCGTCGGTGCGCCGATCACGGTGGACACGAGCTGCACGCCGGCGACGCAATCGATCATCAACTTTCAATTGCTGCAGGCGATGCAGGCCGGCGCCGCGCCGGACACGATCGCGTGTCATGCCCTCGAGAACCACGCCAACGGACTTGGCGAAGTGTTTGTGTTAGACGCGAACGAAATCGCCGCGGTGACGCAGGCCGTGGCGGGCTACAACGCGTTCATCCAACAGACCGCGACCACGAAAGGTTGGGCGTATTTCGATCCGAATCCGACGCTGCTCGATTTGCGTGAAACAGGGCAGATCCCAACGCTGCCCGACCTCACGCAGCCCACGAAGCCGTTTGGCGATTTCATTTCGCTCGACGGCATCCATCCTGCCGCGGCCGCGCACATGTTGCTGGCGAACTTGATGATTCAGGCGATCAATACGCAGTACAGCACGACCATTCCGGCGCTGCCGTCGCCGTGACGACGCGCCCGAGTGCGCCCGACCAAGTGCTCTTGTTTGCCCGGTGAGCCGCCGCTAGCTTTGGTGCGACTGCGGGAATAGCTCAGTTGGTAGAGCACAACCTTGCCAAGGTTGGGGTCGCGGGTTCGAGTCCCGTTTCCCGCTCTCCACGATGTACGAGATACGATCACAGGGACATGCGGCTCTCGAGCCCGTGTCCCTGTGTTGTTCCAGGGAGCCGATGGCGCTCCTTGCCCGGGTGGCGAAAAGGCAGACGCGAGGGACTTAAAATCCCTTTCCCCTAGCGGGGAGTGCGGGTTCGATTCCCGCCCCGGGCATTCTCCCGTCGCCGAGTTGGTCGGCGCACGTGCGCACGTGCGCGCGCACGCGCTACGCCGCGCGCAGATCGCGGATCCGTCCCGTTAGGCGGATAACGAGCGCCTTAGAAGTCCCGATACGCGTCGGGAACCACGTGCGGCGTGAGGATCTCCAGGAAATTGCGCAGCGCCAACAGCAGGTTCGGATACTTGGCGGCGACTCCGACTTTCACGCGCACCAACTTCAGGTTGATGTCCGTCACCTGATTGATGGCGGCGACGAGCGACTGCACGGCGACCTTCACGTCATGCAGGTGCTCTTCGGTCTGCTGATTCCGGTAGATCCAGAGTCGGTCGTGGAAGTGTTCGAATGCCGTGTACGCGCGGATCGGGATGTTGTGCTTCCGACTGCGCCACCATTCCGGGGACACGCCCGGGTGGTCCGCTTCCCACAGGCTCATATCGCTCATGGGTCTACGCTAGCGGTGTTGGCCGTCAAAGTCCAATGTCGGCAAACGGCGCTCCTGCGCCGTCATATGTTTGGCGACGAGTCTCGTACCCGACAGTCCTCCCGTTTTGCCTAACGGTGCTTCGACCGGCCGGCGAGTAGGGTTGCGAGCGCGGCGGCGTTGCTGATGGGGCCATCTTTGGCGGAGTAGAGCAGGGTGACGCGTCCCCGCTTGGCACGCCGCGCCAGTGCATCGAGCACCGCTTGGGCATCGGGATGCTCGAGCTCCTTCGCGTAGCGCTGCTGGAACTCGTCCCACTTGGCGGGATCGTGGTTGTACCAATGGCGCAGGTCGTCCGAGGGCGCGATGGTCTTCGCCCAATCGTCGAGTTTCGCCCGCTCTTTGCTCACGCCGCGCGGCCAGAGCCGATCGACTAACACACGGTAGCCGTCGTGCTCATCGGCGGCCTCGTACACCCGCTTCATGACGATCATTTGGGCCTCTCGTGCATGCGTTCAGCGCGCTCGTGTTCTGCCTGTGCGACGGCCACGGCGCTGCATTGATCGGATCGCGTGCAGCGCCAACCATGCGCGTCTTTGGACACCACGTGTCGTTGAGCTCCGTGCGACGCGACGTGCTCGACGAGATACAACTGCAACATGCTCGTGACGTGCTCGTCGCAGGCGTCGAGACGCGTCCACATGTGCATGATACGGGTGCATCTGGCGCCGTCTCCCCGGGACGCGGCCTCGCTCGCAGGAAGAGGCACCCTCGATGGCGCGCGCCGAGGGGTGGGATCGTGCGGGGCAGCTGCCTCACGCACGGCCTTACGCGACGCGGACGTCGCTCGGACTAACGGTGGAGAAACGCGTTCGTAAGGCAGCGTAACCGGCTCCCAGGCAATCTATGTTGATATCTGTAACTAAACCGTGTGCCGTCAGCGATTTAGGTATATAGAGATCAAGTGCATTCTGAATGTTGATTACTGGTTATCTTCGGCATATATTCGGGCCTTGCAATCCTACCAATTTTCCCTCCCGCTGTCAACGCCGACACCCCTTGCGCTCCAGCGAATCGCCTCCCCTCCGAGCGACGCACGAGCGTGCAGCGACCATAGCCGCCAACGGCCCCGAGCGCCGTAGCATAGCATTGCATGTCGGACTAATTTGTTGCGCCATGACCGACGTCGTTGCACTCGCCGCCGAGCTCATGGCGATCGAATCGCCCTCCGGCGACGAAGGACGCGCAGTCGATTTCGTCGCCCGATGGCTCGTGGCCCGCGGCTGGAACGTGACCGTTCAAGAGGTCACCAAAGGACGGGGAAACGTTTGGGCCTCCCGCGCCGGCAACGGCGTCGCGTTCTCCACCCACCTCGATACCGTTCCTCCGTACATCAGGCCGTCGCTCGAGGGCGACCACCTCGCCGGACGTGGTGCCTGCGACGCCAAAGGCATCGCCGCGGCGATGCTGGTTGCCGCCGATCAGCTCGCACGCGACGGCGAAGAACGCGTTGACTTGCTGTTCGTGGTTGGCGAAGAGCGCGGATCCGATGGTGCGCGCGCGGCGAACCATCTCCAGGCGACGAGCCGCTTCCTCGTCAATGGCGAGCCCACCGAGAGCACGCTCGCGTCGGGTGCCAAGGGTTCGCTTCGCGTCTACCTCCGAACCACCGGCATCCCCGCGCACTCTGCCTATCCCGAGCTCGGCCGCTCGGCCATCGAACCGATGCTCGATCTGCTGCCGACGCTGCGCCGTCTCGACCTGCCGCGTGATCCGGTGCTGGGCGACACCACGGTGAACATCGGCACGCTCCGCGGGGGAACCGAGGCCAACATCATCCCCGATCGCGCCGACAGCGAGATCATGTTCCGCTTGGTGGGCGAGGTCGATCCGATCAAGCGAATGGTGGAACGTTGGGCGGACGGACGTGCGGAGATCGAATACGGCTCGCACATTCCGGCCATGCGCTTCCATACGATTCCAGGATTTCGCTCCGCGCCGGTCGC
>DATNAM010000230.1:0-8201 GCA_035572595.1 Gemmatimonadaceae bacterium | reverse complement strand
GATCGAGCACGAGCTCGGCCAGGGCGGCATGGCCACGGTGTACCTCGCGTACGATCTCAAGCACGAGCGCAAGGTCGCGGTCAAAGTGTTGCGGCCCGAGCTCGCCGCGGTCATCGGCGCCGCACGGTTCCTGCGCGAGATCAAGACCATCGCGACGTTGCAGCATCCGCACATCCTCGGTCTCATCGACAGCGGCGAGGTGGACGGAACCGCGTACTACGTGATGCCCTACGTGGAAGGCGAGTCGCTGCGTGATCGCTTGCGGCGCGAGAAGCAGCTCCCGATCGCGGATGCGGTGCAGATCGCTACCGAGGTGGCGAGCGCGCTCGACTACGCGCACCGCCACGGTGTGATTCATCGCGACATCAAGCCCGAGAACATCCTGTTGCACGACGGCTCGGCGCTGGTCGCGGACTTCGGCATCGCGCTCGCCGCCAGCAAGAGCGGCGGTGCGCGCATGACCGAGACCGGCATGAGTCTCGGCACGCCGCACTACATGGCACCCGAGCAGGCGATGGGCGACCGCGACATCACCGCCCGCGTGGACGTGTACGCGTTAGGCGCGACGATGTACGAGATGCTGGTGGGGGACCCGCCGTTCACCGGCAGCACGGCGCAGGCGATCGTGGCCAAGGTGATGACCGAACGCCCGCGTCCGCTCTACCCGCAGCGCGACACCGTGCCGCCGGCGGTCGAGCACGCCGTGCTCACGGCGCTCGAGAAACTGCCGGCCGACCGGTTCGCGACCGCGGCGCAGTTCGCCGATGCGCTCCACGCGACCGGAGCCACGGTGAGCGCGGGCCGCACCGGCGATACGCGGCGCGGAGCGGGCGCCGCGCGCGTTCCGTTAGGCGCACGGCTCCGCGATCCGGTGCTCTGGGCGGCGGGCGCGGTGGCGATCGCGGCCGTCGCGTTGGCCGCCTGGGAACGGCGCACGCCGCCGTCCGATTCGGCGCCCGTCGTCCGCTTCACCATTCCGGCGTCGCCCTCGGCGCGCACCAATGTGCTCGGCTTCAACTTGCTCAACGTGTCGCCTGACGGCCGTACGCTGGTGTACGCGGGCCAGGCCGCCAATCGGCACGAGGTGCTGCTGGTCCGCTCGCTCGACGACGAGGTCCCGCGACCATTGCCCGGCACGGAAGACGCG
The DNA here is from genome assembly GCA_035572595.1 of Gemmatimonadaceae bacterium. Classification (GTDB taxonomy): domain Bacteria; phylum Gemmatimonadota; class Gemmatimonadetes; order Gemmatimonadales; family Gemmatimonadaceae; genus JADGGM01. The sequence goes on along the minus strand of DATNAM010000230.1, from coordinate 7,054 downwards.
GGGCAGCCGAGCTTTTCTCCCGACGGGCGATGGATCGTGTTCGTGCGCGGCAATGAGTTGTACAAGGTGTCGGTAGATGGCGGCACTCCGCAGGTGTTGAGTAACGCGCCCGGCTCGTTTGCCGGTGTGAGCTGGTCGACCACCGGTGTGATCGTCGTGTCCGGAAACAGGTCGCTCTACGAGATACCGGCAGGGGGAGGCGCGCTACGCGAGTTCGGCTCGCGGGTGCGCGGGCAGGGGTTCACCGTCGCGCCGTTTGTCGTCGACTCGATGCGGTGCATCATTTTTGCGAGGCAGGCGACGGCGTCGCCCGCGAGCTCGAGGATCGCGATCGCATCGCTGGCCACGGGCGATGCGACCGTGTTGGACCTGGCGGGCATCCAACCGCTTGGATTGATCGACAACAATCTGGTGTACGCGACGATCGTCGGCACCATCATGGCGGTGCCGATCGACCTCGCGAAGCGTCGCGTGCTCGGGACGCCGGTGCAATTGTTGGACAACGTGGTGGTCAACAACAGCACGGGCTTGGCGCGGGCCGCGTTCGCGCACGGCACGCTCATCTATCAGACCGGCACGCGGCTGTCGCGGTTAGTCATGGTCGGGCCCGGCGATACGACGCGCACGCTCCTCGCCGACCCCAAGGACTACAGCTTTCCGCGGCTCTCACCCGACGGGCGGCGCATCGCCCTCACCATCGGCGCCGGCGATCGGCGCGACGTCTGGCTGGACGACCTGTCCTCGGGCACGCTCACACGCCTAACCGAGGACGGCTCGACCAACGAGCGTCCCGAGTGGACCCCGGATGGCACGCGCGTGTTGTACCGGTCGGATCGCGGCGCCCGCACCGGTATTTATTCGCGACCGGCCGATCTCAGCGCCCCGGCGACGCAGCTGGATCTCGGCGGCCACTTCGACGTGTACGAGGCGGTGATGTCGCCCGATTCGCGCTACATCGCGTTCCAGCTCGATACGTTGGGCGCCGACATCTACTATCAAGCGGTGTCCGGCGATTCGACGTCGCATCCGATCGCGACCAACCCGCAGGCGATCGAGATCATGCCGCGCATTTCGCCTAACGGTAAGTGGATCGCCTTCACCACCGACGAATCGGGCCGGAACGAGGTGGTGGTGCAGCCGTTCCCGGGGCCCGGTGGCCGCGTGCAGGTGTCGGTGAACGGCGGGATCGAGCCCGTGTGGTCGCGCGATGGGCGCCGGTTGTTCTACCGGGGCGACGGCCTTCTCCTGGCGGCGACGATCAGCCCCGGCCCCGCCTTCGCTGTCGTTAGGCGGGACACGGTGCTGACCGACACCTACATGTTCGCGGGCAATCCGCACGCCAATTACGACGTGATGCCCGACGGAACGCACTTCATCTTCCTCCAGGGTGTCGACGCGGGCGAGCTGGTCGTCGTCTCCAACTGGGGCGCCGTGGTGCGCGCGCGCCTGAAGTCGGCCCCGTGAGGCGTCGGCGGTTGGTACAGTCGCCGGGGCGGCCGTCTTCGTATCGGTAGGAGCGCCGGGCGTCAATATCGCACGCCTGAGCTCGCTGTTCAAGGCTCGCGCCTTCGTTAGGCGAGCGGGCGGGTGCGATTTCTACCGAGACCGTGCGCCGCGCGCTATCGTTCCAGCGCGTTCCGGCCGCGCGTGGCGGCCTCATCCAGATCAAGGAGCTCGTCCCGATGATGCGTAGGATCCTTGCCGCTTGTGCTGCCTCGACGCTCGCCCTCGCCGGCGCGGGCGCGCAAACACCGACGGCCGCCAAACCGCCCGAGCGCGCGATCCGGCGCGACATTCCCGTGACCGACATGATCCGACGCGCGTACGAGGCGGGCACGCGCGACACGGCCGGCACGCCGGGGCCGCACTACTGGCAGCTCTGGATGGATTACACGATCAACGCACGCTTCGACTCGGCCACCGAGTCGATCTCCGGTGTCGAGACCGCCGTCATCCACAACAACAGCGACTCGGCGATGCACGACATCGTGCTGCGGCTGGACCAGAACCTGTTCTCGGCCAACGTGCCGCGGGCCGAGGTGGTTACCGACATCACGCCCGGCATGCAGGTCACCAAGCTCACCGTGGACGGCGCGGCGGTGAATCTCGCGCCGCCGCCGCCCGTTAGGCGGCAGCGCGGCCAGCCGCCGGCGGCGCCCACCGAGCTGCTCGCGCGCGGCCTCGACCAGACCTCGGCGCGCATCGAGCTGCCGAACCCCGTTCCCGCGCACGGCACGGCGACGATAGGCGCTGAATGGCACTTCAAGGTGCCCAAGGTGGTCTCGCCCACACGCGGCATCCGCATGGGCCGCTGGGCCGACACGCTCTATCAGGTGGGGCAGTGGTACCCGCGCGTGGCCGTGTTCGATGATTTGCGCCAGGGCGGATGGGACACCGATCCCTACCTCGGTCCGTCCGAGTTCTACAACAACTTCGGCCGCTTCGACGTGCACCTGGACATGCCCGCCGGCTGGATCGTCGGCGCCACCGGCGTGCTGCAGAATCCCGAGGAAGTCCTAACGCAAACCGAGCGGGACCGTCTCGCGCATCTCACGCCCTCGGACACGCAGCAGACGATCGCCGGCGTTGCCGACCGTGGTCCCGGGAAATCGACCGCCGGTGCGCCGGGCAGTCGTCTCGTCTGGCACTTCATCGCCGACACCGCCGGCGACTTTGCGTGGGGCACGTCCAACCAGTTCGTGTGGGACGCCACGTTGGCCGAAGTGCCGGGGAAGGGAACGGTCCCCGTGTCCATCATGTACCTGCCGGGACACGCGCAGGAGTACGCGGATGCGGGCGCCATCGCGCGCCACGCCCTCGCCTTCTACTCCACGCTCTGGATGCCGTACACGTTTCCGACGCTCACCGAAGTGGACGGGCCCGAGTTAGGCATGGAGTATCCGTCGTTCATCATGTCGAGCGCCCGGGCGTCGGACCATGAGATCGGCCACCAATGGTGGCCGATGATGGTCGGCACGAACGAGACGTGGTACGGGTTCATGGACGAGGGGTTCAACCAGTACATGAACATTCTGTCGGCCGCCGACCGCCGGCACCAGCCGCCTAACTTGAACGGGCGCGGGCAGAGCTACGGCCGCACGAGCGGCAACGAGCGCGAAGCGCCGCTCATGTGGGATGCGAACTACGGCGGGCCGATGTATTCGTTCCAGGCGTACGGCAAGGCGCCGCTCATGTTGTCAATGCTGGGCGGCGTCGTCGGCGACAGCGCGGTGTGGCGGGCGATGAGCGGATACGCCAAAGCGTGGCGATTCAAGCACCCCTCGCCGTGGGACTACGCGGAATACATGAGCCACGCGCTCCACCGCGACCTGGGATGGTTCTGGTACTACTGGTTGTTCACCACCGAAGCGGTGGACGGGTCGATCCAGAAGGTGACGGCGTCCGCCGGCCGCACCACGGTTGTGGTTAGGCAGGATGGGCAGATGCCGTCGCCGGTGGTGTTGGCGGTGGAGTTCGCGCCCACCGGGCCCAGGATCCGCTCGATGCACAACAGCGTGATGCGCGACAGCGTGACGGCGATTGTCACCTACCCGGTGGACGTGTGGTTCAGCGGCAGTCGCACGTTCAAGGCGACACTGGCGTTCGGACCGCGCAAGATCGAGAAGATCACGCTCGATCCCGACGGCCGGTTCCCCGATCGCGACCCGAGCGACAACGTGTGGCCGGCGTCCGCACGGCCTGCTGCCGGCGCGCAGAGCGCTCGCGGGGCGCCCCAGCGCTAGTCTCCGCGAACTTCACCGTCCGTTACAGCGGGAACGTTGGACGGAGCGACCGGCGTCACGCGCGAGGTGACGCCGCGGTGACGGCCACATGACGCCCGGCCGATTAGGTGCGACGCGTGGACGGCGCCTCGTTTCCAACGGCGCGCCAATCCGCGCGCGCCGAGCGCCGCTCGGCACTCCGGGATCGGCTGCTCCGGCGTTCCGGCGCCTAACGCGACGCGGCAGCGCGTCGGGAGCCGCCCCGTGTGGAGGTGACGCGATGGTATTCCGGTCGGGAGTCGCCGCAGCCGCAGCACTGATGTTGGCCTTCGTTGGATTCGACGCCACTGGCGCGGCCGCGAGCAAGACCGCGGCGCCGACTGGGTGTGCGCTGGTCCCCATCGCGCTGCTGGAGAACACATTCGGCGAGAAATTTGACGACCCGCCGCTCGAAACGCCCGCGGCGCCGGCGTACGACGGACCCGAGGGCAAGAGCTGCCAATTCTTTTCCAAGCCGCCCTTTGCGCTGGGTCATCAAACGCGCGTCGACTTCGTGGTCTATCAGGAGTCGTCGGCGAAGGTTGCCAGGGACACCTTCGACAAGGTCAAGGTGTATCTCGCCGACAACTCGAAGGGGACGCCTTCGATCGGCGATGAGGCGTACTGGTGGGTCACTGACGACGAATCCTCGCTCCTCGTGTTGAAGGGCAACACCCACTTCAGCCTTGGCATACAGCCGAAGAACGAAGCGCAGGTGATGGGTTTGGCGGCGACGATCGCAAAGGAGTTCTAACGGGCCGCGGCGAGTCGCCGCCAGCCGCCCGCGAATCCCCAGCCCTGGAGAGGGTGACGGATCGATCTCGTAGGGCTTAGGTTTTGCAACCGTGACTGCCATGCCTACGAGATCCCCGATACCTCTCCGAACCACGGATGGGGTGATAACGACGCGCATTGAGTTGAGCCGAGCTGCCCGGTGCCGGTGCGCGCGTGGGTGTTGACGAGCGCGCGGGAGCGGTTAGGCATGTCGCGCTGAGTCATGTCGCGCGGCGAGCCGAGCCCCATCGCCGGCGCCTGCGTGCCAGGGCAGTGGTAGCGTGCGCGGCGATCGTCGGGGTGATGCTGGTCGCGGCATGCTCGGGCGAGGGCGCACGCAACTCCGCCAACGATCGCGGCGCAGGGCTCGAGGTGGAGAATCTCTCCGCGGACCAACAGGCAGCAGCATACGAAACCGCCCTCGACGGTGCGTTCGATCTCGGCCCATCGCTCGTGCTGCTTCTCGATTCCGCCATGCTGCCGCGGCGGCGTGGCGCGCAGTCGACGGATGCCATTCCGGCCGCTGTTGCGCATGCCCTCGTATCGCGTGGCGTGATCCAGGGATCCTGCGCAGCTGCGCCGGCACCGCCGCGTGATGTTCCGGTCTGCAAGGCGCAATTGGCGGGATACAAAGTGCAGTTCTCGCCAGTCTTTCGACTTGCCCGGGACACGGCGCAGGTCTATCTCGTCGCCGAGCGCTATCGCCCAACCGCCGATACCACGGGCTATCAACCGCCGCTCCAGTTCGAGCAACGCTACGCGCTCGTGAAATCGGGACGACAGTGGCGCGCGGTGCGCAAGGAACGGCTCACGCACTGATTGCGTTGGGCCCGCCCGCCGTCTAGAGTGTGCGCATGACGCACGAATTGCTCACGCTGCCCGATATCCAGTCGGCGCGCGAAACCCTCGGCGAACGCGTTCGCGAGACGCCCACATGGCACTGGCGCGGCGACACGGTCGAGCGCGTCGTTGGCGCGCGTACTCGCGTTTTTCTAAAACTGGAATTGTTCCAGTACACCGGCACGTTCAAGGCGCGCGGTGCGCTGCTCAACGCCATGGCGCTGTCGCAAGACGCCAAACGAGCCGGCGTGACCGCAGTCAGCGCCGGCAATCACGCGATTGCCGTGGCGTTCGCCGCGCGGAGCGTCGGCACCAGTGCGAAAGTGGTGATGCCGAAAACCGCCAATCCCACGCGAGTTGCGTTATGCCGCGCCTACGGTGCAGACGTGGTGCTGGTGGACGGCGTGCATCAGGCCTTCGATACGGTGAAGCGTATCCAGACCGATGAAGGCCGCACCTTCATCCATCCATTCGAGGGCGAGCTGACCGTGCTCGGCACATCCACCGTCGGACTCGAGTGGTGTCTTCAGGTGCAGGATCTCGACGCGGTGATCGTGCCCATCGGGGGTGGCGGTCTCATTGCGGGAATCGTCTCTGCTGTCAAGCAGATGCAGCCGCGCTGCAAAATATTCGGAGTGGAGCCGCAGGGCGCGGACAGTATGAGTCGCAGTCTCGCGGCCGGCTCGCCGCAGTCGCTCGAAAAAGTGAACACCATCGCGGACAGTCTTGGCGCGCCGTACGCATCGGCGTACGCCCTCGACCTTGCGCGGCGCTTCGTGGAGCAAGTCGTGGTGATCAGCGACGAACAGATGCAGCGCGCGATGGGACTCTTGTTCGCCGACATGAAGCTCGCCGTGGAACCGGCCGGCGTCGCCGCCACCGCTGCGCTATGCGGCCCGCTGCGCGATCGCCTCGCCGGCCAACGCGTCGGCGTAATGGTGTGCGGCTCGAACATCGACATCGCCACGTTCGCGCGACAGGCGATTCCCTGCGAGTGATCGAACGCCAGCGCCCAACGCGCGTTACAGGTTAGGCAAGATGCCCGCCGCGCACGATCGCCTGCGTTAGGCGTCTGCCGGCGTCGGATGCGCGACGGATGCCGACACCGAGCGACGTTGCGCACCACGGTACCGAGGCGTCAGAACCCATGGATGACGCAACGCCCCGTACTCGCCAGGAGGTTCTGTGTCGACTCGATCATTCTCGTTCCTCAACAGCGCGCTCGTCGGGCTGGCTCTCTCATTCACTGTCGCAGCGACAGCTCACGCACAAGGTCGCGGACATGCAGACAAGGTCCCGCCGGGGCAGGCAAAGAAGATGGTGACCATGGATCATGCGACCGAGGTCACACGGCGCGTACTCGTCGACCACGGCTACAAGGTGGTGCGTGTCGATGTCATGAACGGCACGCGCGTGGTGTACTTCCGGCGCCGCAACCACGGCAACGGGCACGGACTCGGACCGATGGAGCGGATCGTCATCCGGCCGGGCCGCGAACGCATCGTCGTCGACGAGGCGCCAAAGCCCGTACTCCTCGACATCAACGTCAAGCTCGGCTTCTGACACGACGTGCGCGCCGGGTCCCGACCATGGACCCGGCGCACACGATCGCCGCCGTTAGGCAGCGGCAGCCCAACGCTCAGGCGTTGCGCGTGAAGCGCTGCACGCCGGCCCACGCC
>DATNAM010000229.1:0-3415 GCA_035572595.1 Gemmatimonadaceae bacterium | reverse complement strand
CCGATGAGCGCGCTCGCGGCGCCGCGCGGCAGCACGGTGTCGGCATCGAGCGTAATGACGTACTGGACGGCATCGAGCCACGATACGTCGCCCTCGACCGTCGAAAACGCATCGCGCGCTCCACCGCGCAGATACGCGTTGAATTCGGCCAGCTTGCCCCGCTTCCGTTCCCAGCCCATCCACGTGTCCTCGCCGGCGTTCCAGCGTCGTGGGCGGATGAAGAGATAGAATGGCGGACGCTCACTGGCGTAGGCCGCATTCAGCGCGCGAATTCCGCGCACCGCGGCGCTCACGATCTGCGCGTCGCCCGTGACGGTCTCCTGCGCGGCGTCGGTCAGGTCGCCTAACAGGGCAAAGCGGATCTCGGCGTCGCGATTGGCGAGATACTGCGCCTCGAGACGATCGAGCGCCTCGCGCACCGCGTCGGCATTGCAGAGCAGGAGCGGCACGATCACCATGGTGCGGTGCGCGCGTGGCACGCCGGTACTGAAGTCGAGCCGCGACAGGCGGCTCGGCGCCAGAACGCACATCACGAGCTGATTGACCAGGGCAATCGCCGCGTCGCTCGCCGGGATGAGCGCCAGGCACGCGGCAATGACCACTGCGCCCGCGGTCGCGCCGCCCGGTAGCGGCGTGAGCAGGAGCGCGAGCGCGATGAGTGTGGAGAGCGTGAGCGCGCCGAAGTAGACGCCACCCGGGTGGCGTGTGGCCCACCGTCGCATCCGTTCGCCAACCGGCGGCCCGTAGTCGATCGCCTGCTCGAGCCGAGGCGTCCCGTCGCCGACGAGATAGTACCCGACGTGCCTAACGACATCGTCCGGCGTCGCGGATCCGGATGCCGCTGCCATGGCGACCGCCGCCCGGGCGACGTCGGGCTCCGGCCGGCGCGAGCGCTTGGCGAGCCGTTCCACGATGTGGCGATACCGGTCGCGCGTCTCGAACGTCAGGCCGGCATACAACCGTCCGGGATCGGATCGCAGGATGGCCTCGGTCACGCTCGATGCCTCGACGAAACTGCGCCAGTCGAAGCTGGCGACGACACGCAGGCTCGTGATGCTGTTCGCCATCACGAGCTGCGTGAGCGACAAGCGCTGCGTGGAGCGCTGCACCGCCTCTTCCACGCTCATCCCATCCTCGGCAATCCATTGCTCGAGCCACAGGAGCGGCGTGAAGTCCGCGCGTTGGCTGCGCAGCTGGAGAAGGAACCGCGTGAGAAATGCCGGCGTCAGCTCGGGCGAACGAAAGACGAACTCCGAAAGCAGGCGCGCAAGGCCGTTCTGTTGGGCGGAGGCGTTTCGGAAACGTGCCACCCATCGGTCGGCCGCGTCGATGTCGGCCACGTCGCGCGCGGCGCGCAGCGCCATGCGGCGCACGTTCTCGAGCAGCCCCATGCGCAGCATCGCCGGCATCGCCCACAGCTCGCCCATCGTGAACGGAGCGACGCGCTGGTACTCGCGTACCATGAGATCGACGTTCTGCGCATCCAGACAGCCGTCGGTGTGAGCGATGAGCTCGATCGCGACTTCGTACACGCGGGGATAGCCGGCGAACCGGTCCTGACCGGCCAGTTTAGGCAGCCCGTGATAATACCCGCTCGGGAGATTGACGCGGATCTCGCGCACCTGCTCGGCGACGATGAAGAAGTTGTCGAGCAGCCATGTTCCCGCCGGACTTACGTCGAGCCCGCGGCGGGTCGCGTCCTGCAGCTTCTCGCGGACATCGTCGAGCACTGACTCGGTGGCGTGCAGCCGGGCGAGGAGTGGTCCCCGGCCGTACCGTCGCGCACCGCCGCGCCGCCCGGTGGACGCCGCGAGATGTTCGCGCGCCGCCAGCGCGCGCGCGTGCGCGGCGAGCCGGTCGGCGCCGAACAACTCGCCGCCGCCGACGCCAATCACTCGGCGGCCGGCGTCGCTCAGGCCGGGACGCGCCACCGCTCAGCGTCCTGTCGTTTGAGCTCGAGGCCCAGGCCGGGTCGCGCGCGATCGGGCCGCAGGGCGCCACCGACCGGCGTGAGCGCACCGTCGAACAACATGTGCTCGATACGCTCGTGATCGTGGAAGTACTCGAGATGGCGCACGCTGCCGAGCGCGCAGCACGGATGCGCGTGCAGCGACGGCGCAGTGTGCGCGGACAGCGCCATCGAGCGCGCGTCGCACAACGCGCCCACACGAAGAAAAGTCGAGATGCCCGCGCAACGCGACGCGTCCGCCTGCAACACATCCACCGCGCCGGCATCGAGCATCCGGCGAAAATACCACAGGTCGTACCCGTATTCTCCGGCCGCGATCTCCATACCGTTAGGCGCGCGGTCGCGAATCAATCGCAGTCCTTCGAGATCGTCCGACGACACCGGCTCCTCGAACCACGTCACGTCGTACGCCGCGAACGCCTCGGCCTGCGCCAGCGCCTGCTTGCGGCTGTAGGCGCCGTTCGCGTCCACGAACAACGCCGCCTGCGACACCGGTCCGATCGCGTCGCGCGCCGAGCGCACCCGGTCGATGTCGTCACGGGGATGCGAGCCGATCTTCATCTTGACGCGCGGAATTCCGGCTGCGACCCAGCCGCCGAGCTGCTCTTGCAACCGCGCGATCGGATACAACGTGAATCCGCCGCTGCCATAGATCGGCACGCTCTCGCGCACGGCACCGAGCAAGGTGACTAACGAGATGTCGAGCAGTCGCGCCTTGAGGTCCCACAGCGCGGCGTCCACCGCGGCGATCGCCATCGACACGATACCGGGGCGCCCGAGATTCCGAATGGCGTGCACCATCGCATCCCAGCTCGCGGGCACGCCCATGGCATCGCGCCCAATCACGATGCTGGCCAGAAGATCGAGGATGAGCCGGGCCGTGGCGGTATCCGCGTACGAGTAGCCGATGCTGCGCACGCCGCCCGCAGTCGCCTCGACCACCACTATTGTCGTGGAGTTCCAAGCGAGCGTGCCGTCGGCCTCGGGGAAGTCGGTGGGAATCGTGTATGCGGCGACGTCCAGCTTCTCAATGCGCGCGTCGATCCGGCGCGTCACCTATACCACCTCCCGCACCTTGTCCTTGAGCACAGTCTTGATGATGTCCCAGCCCTCGCGCTCCCCACGCACGAGCGCCTCTGCGAAATTCAGAGCCTGTTTGGTCGAGATCTTGCCCGGCAGCGGCGGTTCGTTAGGATCGACGACCGCCTCAACGACCGCCGGCCCGTCGTAGGCGAGCGCTTCGCGCAGCACCGCTGCCGCGTGCTCCGGCCTGTCGATGGTAAAGCCGCCCGCGCCACACGCCCTCGCGTAGGCGGCGAAATCGATCGGCTGGAGCTCGACGCCGAACTCCGGATTCGCGCCGAGCACCATCTGCTCCCACTTGATCTCGCCCAGCACGTTGTTCTTGATGATGATCACCTTGACCGGCAGCTTGTGCTTGACCAG
>DATNAM010000228.1:0-3761 GCA_035572595.1 Gemmatimonadaceae bacterium | reverse complement strand
GACTCGCTCGCGTCGCTCGATCGCGTGCACGCGATGCTCGGCTACTCGCCGGTGATGACGTTGGACGATGGGCTGCGCGAGACGGTCCGCGCCCTCACGGGCCGGTCGCCGGTTGCGGCCGGATCCGGCGCCGCCGCGCGGCGCTAACCGTCCTTAAGAGCGCGCGGATCGTGCGCGTTCTGCTCCAGCGCGTCTCTCGCGCCCGGGTCCTAATCGACGGACGCGTGGCCGGCAGCATTGGCGCCGGCTTCTGTCTTCTGGTAGGCTTCACCCACAGCGATACCGACGAAACCGTGTCCTGGATGGCCGACAAGGTCCTGGGGCTGCGGTTGTTCGCCGACCACGACGGCAAGATGAATCGGGCGTTGTCGGAGGTGGAGGGAGGTGCGCTGCTCGTGGTGTCGCAATTCACGCTGTACGGCGACGCGCGGAAAGGCCGGCGTCCGAGCTTCGTGGACGCGGCGCGTCCGGAGGTTGCGGTGCCCCTCTACGAGCGGTTCGTGGCGCTGCTCCGCGATTCCGGCACGCGTGTGGAGACGGGAGAGTTCGGCGCGCACATGGAGGTCGAACTGGTGAACGACGGACCGGTCACGCTGTGTCTCACGCGATGACGCTCGAGGTGGTGCTGGCGTCCGCGTCGCCGCGGCGCCATGAATTGTTAGGCATGATCGGCATCGCGCACGAGGTGGATCCGGCGGACGTCGACGAGTCGGTTCGCGACGGCGAGCCGGCTCCCGGCTACGTCCTGCGGCTGGCGCGCGAGAAGGGCCTCGCCGTCGCACGCCGCCATCCCGCAGCGTTAGTCATCTCGGCGGACACGACGGTGGTCGTGGACGATCGGATTCTCGGGAAACCCGTGGACCAGAAGGACGCGCGCCGGATGCTGCGCGTGCTGAGCGGCCGGTCGCACGTGGTGCACACGGCGATGGCGGTGGCCCGCGACGGCGGCGCGCGGATCGCGTCGGCCGTGGAGTCGACGCGTGTGACGTTCCGCGCGCTCGACGACCACGAGATCGCGGCGTACGTGGCGACGGGCGAGCCGATGGACAAGGCGGGGGCGTACGGCATCCAGGGATACGGCGCGACGATCGTGGAACGTGTGGACGGCGATTATTTCGCGGTGATGGGGCTCGCGTTGAGGCGGTTGGTGGCGCTGCTCCACGGGGTGGGCGTGCGCTACGAGTTTCGGGCGCTCGATGCGGAGGCCGGGTGACCGCAGCCGACGCCACCTTCGATCCTCCGTTAGGCGTGTGCCCGTTGTGCGGCTGCACCGACGTGCGCGCGTTCGACTACGATTACCGCGGCGCGTACATCTCGCGCTGCCACGGCTGTCGCGTGCGCTTCATGAATCCGCAGTACACCGATCCGTATCTGGCGGCGTACTACGCGAGCTACGTCCCGGAAGGGCCGCGCACCCCGGAAGCGCGCGCGTTCCGCCTGGCGCAGAAGACCGCGAACATCGAGATGCTGGAGCGCTACATGGCGCCGGGCCGGCTGTTCTCGGTCGGCTCGGGCGACGGACTCGAGCTCACGGTTGCCAAGTCGCGCGGGTGGACGGTGGAAGGCTACGACGTGGACGAAGCCACCACGCGCCGCGTGGCGCTCGAGGTAGGGGCGCGCATCTACACCGGCGATCTCTTCGCGCTGCCGCTCGAATCGGCGTCGTACGACTGCGTGTATCTCGACCAGGTGCTGGAGCATCCCAAGCAGCCGGCGCGGTATCTCGAGCTCGCCCGCCGTCTGCTCAAGCCTAACGGGCTGCTGTATCTCGGCGTGCCCAACATCGAGTCGCTCGCGTCGCGCGGGAAGTCGGTGCTCGGGCGGCTCGGGTTGAGCCGCCGGCGCGGGCGGTTCTACGATTCGTTTCACCATCTCTTCTACTACGCGCCGGCGACGCTGCCGCGCCTGCTGGAAACCCGCTTCGGGTTCGAGGTGGTGACGGTGTTAGGCGACCCCAAGCCGCGGGCGCGCCCCACGGTGGCGACGCGCCTCTGGGACGGTGCCATGCGCCACGCGCCGTGGCTCGACTCGACGTTCGTCATCCTGGCTCGGCCCGCCTAACGAGGGATGGTTGGCCGCGCATACGTCGAGCGCCAGTGGTCCACCGCGTCGAGGACGTCGCGCACGGCGATGCGCGGCATGCGGCCCGGGCGCCGGTCCGTGCACAGGAGGCCGTCGCGGGTGGTCTCACCGTAGGCGCTCACGACCAGGTCCTGAAACCGGCGATACGGACCGTGTCGCGCCGGATTGGTATAGCCGAGCAGGCTCACCACGGGCCTGCCTAACGCGACCGCCATGTGGAGCGGGCCCGTGTCCAACGAGATGACCAGCGCCGACGCGTCGAGGATCGCCGTGAGGCGCGGAAGCCCGCTGTCCAGCGCCGACACCGTGCCGGGCGCGCCGGCGAGAATCGCGCGCTCGGTGGCCGCTTCGCGCGCCGTGCGCGCCCCGACGATCACCGGCGCGAGCCCGTACTCGGTGCGGAGCACGCGTGCCAGCTCCGCCCAACGGTCGGGACGCCAATCTTTTTCGGGACGGCTCGATCCGATGACCAGCGAAACGATGGGACGGTCGAAGCCTGCCGTGAACTCGCGCTGCCACGCGCGTCCGTCGTCGCGCGGACCAAGCCGCCACTCGAGCGGCTCGGCGGCAACGTTCATCGCCGCCAGGAACTCCAGGTATTCATCCTGCACGTGCTGCCGCGCGTGCGGCGGGAGGTGCGCGTTGGTGAACAGCCAGTTGAGATCGCGTGCGCGAGCGCGGTCGAAGCCAAGGCGGACCGGGGCGCGCGTGAACGACGTCAGCAGGCCGGCCTTGATGTAATCCTGCAGCGCCAACGTGATGTCGAACTGTCTGGCGTGCAGCGCGCGGCGCGCGTCGGCGAACCCGCGCCAACCGCGCGCGCGCTCGACGACGATGATGTCGTCGACAGCCGGATGCCCGCGCACCAGCGTTGCCGGACCGGGCTGCAGGAGCCAGGTGATGTGGCGCGTCGGATCGTCGCGCTTGAGCGCGTTGACAACCGGCAGCGTGTGGACCACATCGCCTACGGCGCTCAAGAGGACGATGCAGACGCGCCGCGAGGCATGCGGCGCGGCACGGTTGCGCGGGCCGGTCACCGTGCGAAAGGTTCGGAAACGAACACGCGTGTCATTGGTAAGGACCGAAATGTTATATTGGCCACCGTCCCGGGCAACGTGAATGTCGCCTCGACCACCACAGCGCGTTCTGCTCATCCAGCTTCGCCGACTGGGCGATGTCGTGCTTTCCACTGCGTTACTCGAGGACCTGCGGCGCGCGTTTCCGGATGCGCAGCTGGACTACCTCGTGGGGCAGGAGGGGGCACCGCTCGTTGCCGGGCATCCGTTGGTTCACGAGCGCATCGTGCTCGACCCGGGCCGGACGACTGCCATGTGGCGGGAAATTCGCGCGCGGCGTTACGACTGGGTGGTAGACCTCCAGGGCAGTCTCCGCACGGCGCTCCTCACGCGCGCTTCGGGCGCCCGCGTGCGGCTCGGCTGGCGCATCGGCGCATGGCGCGTGTTCTATACGCAAGCACTCTCGCGCGTTGGGCGCAAGGAATACGTACCACGGCAGCGCGCGCGTTTGTTGGAGCTGGCGGGCGTTCAGTTGGACGAGACGACGCCGGCGCAGCCGCGGATCTATCTGTCGCAGGACGAGCGACTGCGCGGCGAGCGTGATGCGCGGAGCGCCGGCGCCATGCCCGACAGTCGTCGTGTCGGGATGCTGCTCTCGACGCG
>DATNAM010000227.1:0-16403 GCA_035572595.1 Gemmatimonadaceae bacterium | reverse complement strand
ACGGCGACGCCGCGCGCGCGCGCGCGGTGCTCGCGGCGCACGCCGAGCTCGGCGCGGCGATCGCCGTGAACGGCGGCGGGGCGCTGTCGGACGCGGTCGCGCACGACAATCCGGCGGCGATCCGCGTGCTCCTCGAGCTCGGCGCGTCGTTAGGCGGCGAGGCGGCGGGCGGCGGTACGGCGCTCCACCTCGCCGCCTGGACCGGCAAGCTCGAGATGGTGCGGCTGCTGCTCGAGTTAGGCGCGCCACTCGAGGTGCGCGACTCGCAATTCGGTGGATCGCCGCTGGGTTGGGCGATCCACGGATCGGGCCAGCACCGCGGGCACGACGCCGCCTACATCGCGATCGTGGACGCGCTGCTGGCGGCCGGCGCCAGCCGCCAGTCGCCGGTCAACAAGTGGGGCACGCCGCCCGAAGAATCGGCCAGCCCCGGAGTCGCCAAGCACCTCGCCACGATCGGATTCGTTCCGCGCCCCCGCGCCGCCTCGGCCCAACAGACTAACGGGCTAACGGACTAACGACGGTAAATCACGCCGTTCTTCATCACGAATCGAACCCGGCTCACGGCCGAGATGTCTTGCGTGGGGTCGCCTTGCACCGCCACGATGTCGGCCTTGAGCCCGGGAACGAGTCGCCCGATTTCCTTGTCCATGCGCAGAATCTTGGCGTCCACCGCCGTCGCCGCGAGCAGCGCCTGCGCAGGACGCATCCCATCCTCCACCATCCACTCGATCTCGCGCGCGTTGGTGCCGTGCGTGAATACGCCCACGTCGCTGCCCGAACCGATGATCACGTTGTTCTTCATCGCCAACTGGAACGCGTGCTTGGCTTCGATCATCGACGGCGTCGGCGCGCTCTTGCCGCGCACGTATTTCTCGAAATACTCCGAGTAGGCTTCCACGGCCGTGAGCGTCGGCAGGTACGCGATGCCGCGCTCGGCCATCATGTGGAACACCGAGTCCGAACCGCCGAAGCCGTGCTCGATGGTATTGACGCCGGCCATCACCGCACGGCGCATGCCCTCGTTGGTGCTCGCGTGCGCCGACACCGGCCGGCCCGACGAGTGCGCCTCGGCCACCAGCGCGTCGATTTCTTCCTGGCTGAACGTGGGCATCGAGCTTCCGTTAGGCCCGCGCCGGTAGTCGGCGTACACTTTGATCCAGTCGGCGCCGCGCGCCGCCTGCTCGCGCACCGCCGCCAGCACTTCGGGCACGCCGCTTACCGCCTGCCCGCCCTGCGGCAAGTCGAGGTCGGGCCGGTAGCCGCGCGGACCGGGTCCATAGCTCGCCGTCGCGACGATCGCGCGCGTCGCCACTTGCAGACGCGGCCCGGGAATCAGGCCTTCATCGATTGCGTGCTTCATCGAGACGTCGGCGAATCCCGCGCCCTCGGTGCCCAGGTCGCGGAGCGTCGTGAAGCCCTGCATGAGCGTATTGCGAACGTGGAGCACCGCTTCGACGACGCGGAAGCCTTGCGGCTCCTTCAAGACCTGGTCGTCCCACAGCGTTTCATTGTACGGGTGCAGAAAGATGTGCGAGTGCGCGTCGATGAGGCCGGGCAGCAGCGTTAGGCCTTGCAGCGCGATCGTCTCGGTGCCGCCGGGCGCGTGCACCGAGGCCGCGGGCCCGACGGCGGCGATGCTGTCGCCTTCCACCAGCACCACCCATCCGGCGTGCGCCGTCTCGCCCGTCGCATCGAACA
Source organism: Gemmatimonadaceae bacterium (assembly GCA_035572595.1). Lineage (GTDB taxonomy): Bacteria > Gemmatimonadota > Gemmatimonadetes > Gemmatimonadales > Gemmatimonadaceae > JADGGM01. The sequence continues at coordinate 14,702 of DATNAM010000227.1, read as the reverse complement.
CGCGGTCGGGGCGGAGCAATACCGGATGGCCCGGAGGCGGCGGCACCAGCGGCGCGAACCCGGCTTCCATTGGGAGCTTGAGCGCGGAGAGCAGCGTATCGCGTGTTTGCGCAGCGACTGTTGTCACAGGTACCATTGAAGCGAGCGCGGCCATGCCGACCGCGGCGCGCCACGAGACTGAGACGAAACGAGAGTGCCAACCGATCGCGTGATACAGTGTGCGCGCTGCGGAGCGCATGGCCTGGTCTCCTGGAAAAACGTCGGGCGGAACTGAAGAACCGTGGCCCGGATGCTACGCGCGCGCGCACGCAATCACCAGAGGCGGATCGCCGCTGACGCCGGTGCACCGGGAGTGTAGACTTCCGAATCCACGATCCATGACCACCACCACGCGCACGCGAATGTCCTCACACCTCGAGCTGCCGGGCGAGAGCGTCCTCGATCGGTTTCTGCGCTACGTGCGCATCGACACGCAATCGCGCGAAGACCAGCACACCACGCCGAGCACCCTCACGCAGTGGACGCTGGCGAATCTGCTCGCGGCCGAGCTCAAACAGTTGGGCGCGCGCGACGTGTCGGTGAGCGAGCACTGTATGGTGTACGCGACGGTCCCGTCCACCGTGCCTAACGCAGACCGTTTGCCGACGGTCGGCTTCATCGCCCACGTGGACACGTCGCCCGCGGTGACCGGCGCGGGCGTGAATCCGGTGATCCACCGGAACTACCAGGGCGGCGACATCGTGCTCCCCGGCGATCCGACGCAGGTGATCACGGTGGCCCAGCACCCGGTGCTCGACAGCCTGATCGGCGACGACATCATCACCACCGACGGCACCACGCTGCTCGGCTCCGATGACAAGGCGGGTGTCGCCGCGATCATGACGCTGGTCGACAGGCTCGTGCGCAATCCCACGGTTCCGCACGGCCGCGTGCGCGTAGCGTTCACCGCCGACGAGGAGATCGGCACGGGCATCGAGCGGTTCGATGTGCCGGGCTTCGGGGCCGACTTCGCCTACACGGTGGACGGTAGTACGTTAGGCGAAGTGAGCGACGAAACGTGGAGCGCCCGCTTGGCGGCGATCTCGTTCCACGGCAAGAGCGCGCACCCGGGCACGGCCAAGGGCGTGATGGTGAACGCGATGTACGCCATGGCCGATTTCCTCGCCCACGTGCCGCGCGACATGCTGCCCGAGACCACCGAAGAGCGCGAAGGGTTCGTGCATCCCTATGTCGGCACGCTCGACGTGGAGCAATCCACGGTGAAGGTGTTGCTGCGCGACTTCGATTTGTCCGGCCTTGCCGCCAAAGAGGACATGCTGCGCCGGCTGACGCGCGAGACGATGGCGCGGTTCCCCGGCATCACGTCGCGCATCGAGGTCAAAGAGAACTACAAGAACATGAAAGAAGTCCTCGACCAGCATCCGCACATCACGCAGTTCGCGTTGGACGCGGCGCGACTGGCCGGTCTCACGCCGTACCTCAAGCCGATCCGCGGCGGCACCGACGGCTCGCGGCTCACGTTCCGCGGGCTGCCGTGTCCCAACATCTTCACCGGCGGACACGAGTTCCACAGCAAGCTCGAATTCAACTCGCGCCGCGGACTCGAGAAGACCGTCGAGACCCTGGTGCACCTGGTGCAGCTCGTCGCCCGAAGCGCTGGCGTTAGGCCGGGCTCCTCTGGCAGAGCAGCCCGGCCCGGTGGTGCCTAACGGCTCGCCTGCGCCTGGGCCTGAGCAAATTCGCAGGTGACATCCGGGTTCCACATCGCGAACTCGCCGCTCGGGTTGTGCCGCCCGACCCACACGTGCAACCCCCACAGCTGGAACGTCGCGTTCTTCATGAAGGGTTGACCGAACAACGTCGGCGGCGCCTCGTTCTCACCGTGGATGCTGTACGGGATCACGTATTCCACGCCGACGAACTTGACCGAGCCGTCCTGCTGCGGTTCGTAGATCAGCGCCTCCGGTTCCGTGACGATGGCAGTGTCGTCGACGAGTGCTGCTTTCAGATAGTGCACGCCCATCGCACCCTGCGTCGGATCCGACAGACACGTGTGTCCATCGCCCGGATCGGCGACGATGACGCTGTAGCCGGCGTGTTGTGCCGCTTCGAGATCCTGGAGCGGTTGAATGGCCTGCTTCAGTTGGGCGATGTCCTGCTGTTGCGGCGTGAGCGAGTCCGACGAGCCGCAGCCGGCGATCGCGAGGCAGAGCAGCGTGCCGCGCAGAAGTGCAGAGCGAAGTGAAAATAGACCGTACAACACGAATCCTCCCCGCCCGGACGCGCCGGGCTCTCCATGGTGTAACGCGCGTTGCCGCGCGCTTGTCGTCGCGGAATGCGTTACCCATGGATGCGGAAAAACGCGCGAAATCGGCTCACGCGCCAACCAGGCGTTGCCGGCAGCCGACCAAAACGGCCCGGACACCGCGAGGGTGTCCGGGCCGTCCAGGTTCGTATGATCTGCCTAACGCAGCCTGACGACAGCCGCCGCGAGGCTCAGTGGCCCGCCTGCGCCGTCACCGGCGCCGCGTGCTGCGTCGACGCAATGAACGACGCGATGTCGGCCTTGAGCTGCTTCGCCGACGACTGGTTCAAATACGCCATGTGTCCGCTCTGGTAGTACTTGAACTGCACCCGGTCCTTGTACGTCTGGTCGAAGCCCAGGTGCGTGAACGTGTACTCGGCGTTCGCGAACGGCGTCGCCGTGTCGAAGTAGCCCGCGCCCACCATCACGTGCAGGTACGGATCCTTCGCCATCGCCAGACGCAACGACTCGGTCTCGCTCGGATAGCCGCGCGCGAAATTGAGCGACGTGTAGTCCCACCGGCCAGTGTGACCGCCCATGTAGTACTGCAGATTGCTCGAGTACTTGAGGTCGTCGTGCAGGTAGCGCATGAACGCGGCCATGAACGCGCCCGACGGCGCGACATCCGACGGGTCGTAATCCTGGCGCTGGTTCGCCGGATTGCCGTTGATTCCCGTTAGGCGCGTGTCGTAGCGGCCCAGCATGAGGCGCTGGTCGCGCAACAGCTCGGTGCGAAAGCTGCCCGCATCCAGCCGCAGGTTCGTATTCAGGAGATACTGCTGCGAGATGCCGGTGAGCGACGACAGCTTCTGCGCCACCGCTTGCCGTTCCGCATCGGACAGCGTGTTGCCCTTCGCCAGCGCCGTGAGATAGTCGCCGAACGCGTAGCTGCGCGACTCGGCCACCACCTGCTCGAGCGACTCGCTCTGCAGATTCGACGGCAGCTTCTTGTGGTACCACGCCGTCGCGGTGTACGTGGGCAGGAACGTCGCGTACGCGATGTCGTTGCTCGGGCTCTGCGAGATGTACTGGAAGTCGAGCACCGTGCCTAACAGCATGATGCCGTTGAGCTCGATCCCTTCGCGCTCCTGCAGCTCGCTCGCCAGGCCGGCCGAGCGGAACGTGCCGTAGCTCTCGCCGAACAGATACTTGGGCGATGCCCAGCGATCGTACTTGTCCAGATAGTCGCGGATGAACGCGCCGAACATCTGGACGTCGTTCACCGCGCCGGTGAACTCGGACGCCTTGACTCCCTCGGCGGGCCGCGAATAGCCCGTCATCATCGCGTCGACCTGCACCAGGTCGGTCACGTCTAACGGAGTGTTCGGATTGTCCACCAGGTCGTACGGCGGCGCCGGCTCCGAGCCGGCGGGACCCATGTCGGGATGCTTGGGGCTCATGATGCCCTCGTCGAGCCAGATCGACGCCGAACCGGGACCGCCGTTGAAGAAGAACGTCACCGGGCGCGTCGCCGGATCCACGCCATCTTTCGTGTACGAGATGTAGAACACGGTGGCGTCGGGCTTCCCCGTCGAATCGCGCAGCACCATCGTGCCGGCGCGCGCGGTGTAGGCGACCGCCTTGCCATCCACGGTGATGGTGTGCTGCGTGGTCGAGACTTTCTCGATCGGCGGAGCGCCCGCCGAGTCGGAGCCGCCCTCGCGCGCGCTGCCTTGTTGTGCGCCCGGTTGGGCACCCGGCGCACCGCGGCGCGATCCGGGTGGTCCTTGGCGCTGTTGGGCCGCGGCGGGGCCGACGACCAGGAACGAGATGGCTGTGCCGAGCAACAGCAGACGCGTGCGCATGACAGGCACTCCTTGAAGCCGGTTCATGGTGGAGATGAACGAGGAGCGTGATCGCCGATATATGGGGTCACGATACAACAACGAAGAGCTGGCTCGGATCGCTGCACCGGAGATCCAGCTCCGCGCCCGATTCCTGGCCGCGTGTGATGGCGACCAGGCACGACAACGTTCCGCGCTCGCCGCGAGCGAGCGAGTAACACGCTGGCAGTCAAGCGCTTGGAGCGTACGACCGCTGCTGGTGCCCGAGCATGCGCGTGCCGGATTGCGATCATTTCTCGAGCTGGTGGAGAATCGGCGTCGTGAGGCCCGATATGCTCGGCTCGGCCACGTGACCGTCGAGATCGAACACCTCGATGTCATTGCGGCCGCGATGCAGCCACGCGCCGGGCAGATACAGCGTCTGCTGCGGTCCGACGCGCCAGTAGCGGCCGAGGTTGATGCCGTTCACGAAGACGATGCCGCGGTTCCAGCCACGCATGTCGAGGAACGTATCGCCGGTCGCAGCGAGTGTGAACGACCCACGAAACACCGTTGGGCCATCGGACGCAGCCGTGCTGCCGCTGACGCGCGACGCCGAGTCGAACGGGAGGCGGAACATCTCCCAGCCGGAGAGCGTCGTGCTTCCGAGCGTGACCGGCTCGACGATGCCCTTGCGATCGTCGACGAGCTTGGCGCCGTAATTGATGTGTCCCATGTTCTCGACGAAAATGTCGAGCACGCCGTTCGCCGGGACCGTCACGTGCGCCGTGAACGTGCTGGTGCGCCGGGCGAGCGTCGCGACGCGCCGGCCATTCACGAAGATTTCGGCAAAATCGCGCAGGCCGGGCACGGAGAGGTCGCCGCCTAACGCAGTGCTGGTATGATATCGGTACAGCACGTAGCCGCTCGCCTGGCCCAGGTCGGCGAACGACAACGGAGCCGTCGACCGCACCGGCGCCGCGTGCGCGACGAGATCGGCGAGGCGGGCGGTTTGCGTTAGGCGGATGCGCGGGACGGCGATGACGGGCAACCGCGCCGGCACAGGGGGGATCGCGTAGGTGACGTGGCGGCGAATCACATCGCGCAGCGCGTAATACTTGGGCGTCGGCCAGCCGGCCTCGGACAACGGCGCGCCGTAATCGTAGCTCGTCATGCTCGGCACGATCGGCATCGTCTTCGTGTAGTTGGCGCCCGATGTGAATCCGAAATTCGTGCCGCCGTGAAACATGTACAGGTTGACGCTCGCGCCGTGCGCGAGCAGGCTGTCGTACTCCGGCAGAAATCCGGACAGCGGCGTGGATGGCAGCGGTTCGTCCCAGTGCGTGAGCCAGCCGGGATACAGCTCCATCACCATGTTCGGTCCGGTGCCGTGATTGAACGGTTGGGCGCGCGCGGCGAGCGAGTCGTAGTTCTGTTCGCCGGTGGCGGTCACGAACACGCCCGGGATCGCGCCCTGTGCGAAGTTGTCGTCGCCATCTGCGGTGAGGAGCGGTACATCGATGCCGGCGTCCGTTAGCATGCGGCGCGTCTGCTCCTTGTACACGGAGTCGCTGCCGAACGAGCCGTACTCGTTTTCGACCTGCACCATGAGTATGGGACCGCCATGCGTCACGAGCAGCGGCCGCACCTGATCGGCCAGCGCGCGAATGTAGCGCGCCGCGGCTGCCTGGTATCGTGGATCGCTGCTGCGCACGTGGATGGCCGGCGACGCCAGCAAATACGATGGAATGCCGCCCAAGTCCCACTCGGCGCACACGTATGGGCCGGGGCGGAGAATCACCCACAGTCCTTCCTCCTGCGCGTCGCGAATGAATTCGGCGAGATCGCGATTGCCGGTGTGGAAGTCGAACACGCCGGGCCGCACTTCGTGGTAGTTCCAGAAGACGTACGTGGCGATGGTGTTGAGCCCCATCGCCTTGGCCATCCGCAACCGGTGTCGCCAGTACGCGCGCGGGATGCGCGCGTAATGCATTTCGCCCGAAATGATCTGGAGCGGTGTGCCATCCAACAGGAAGGCGCCGGTGCCGATCGCAAAGGTGTGCGCGGGCCGCTGCGCCGGCGACGGCAAGCCCGCGAGCGCGCCGCAGAGGCCGATCGCGAGGAAAGACGTCCGCATCCGTTGACGTTGCGCGCCCGGTGCGATAGTCTCGCCACGGCGAATACTTCGAGTGAAGCGCATTGGCAGTCGATCCTGATCGTCCCCCATCTCGTTCCGCCCTCACGCGCCGCGACTTCCTCGAGCGCGGCAGCGGCCTGCTCCTCTCACTCGGCGCGTTAGGCGGGATCGGCGCGTTAGGCGAATGGCCGGACGCCGGCGGTTCGCCGAGGCCGGATGCCGCATGCGTCCGCCTCGCGGCGGACGAGATTGCGCTGGGCAACGATGCCGTGGCGGCCGTGTGGACCACAACCGGCGGCTCCTTCCGCCCCGCGCGCTTCACCGACCAGGTGAACAAGACCGCGCTGCCCGTGCCGGCGCAAGCGTTCACGCTCGCGTTCGCCGACAAGACCACGCTCGATGCCGGCGACATGCGCATCGTCGGGCCGCCGGTTACTGATACGCTCGCGCCCAACGCGTCGGCCTCGCGGGCGGTCGAACGACTCGGCGGCCGCCGGGTGACGCTCCGGCTGCACGATGCGGCCGGACGCATCGAAGCCGAATGGCGCGGGGTGCTGCGGGACGGCAGTGCCTACCTGCGACAGGAGCTCACGCTGCGCGCGTTAGGCGGGGACGTGCCGCTCCGCTCGGTCACGATGTTCGCGGCGCGAGCGCCGACCGCCATGACGCCCGGCACCGTGCGCGGCACGCCGGTCGTGATCGGCAACGCGTACTTGGGCCTGGAGCATCCGCTCGCCGACAACGTGGTGGACGGCGATCAGATCCGTTGCCGCGCCACGCGCACCCTCCCGCTCAGGCCGGGTACCACGCTCGAGCTGAGCGCCGTGATCGGCGTGACGCGCCCCGGTCAATTGCGGCGCGATTTCCTCGCGTACGTCGAACGCGAGCGTGCGCACCCGTACCGCACCTTCCTCCACTACAACTCCTGGTACGACATCGGCTACTTCAACCGCTACACCGAGGCCGATGCGTTGGGCGCCATCGCGGCGTTAGGCACGGAGCTGCACCAGAAGCGCGGCGTGACGCTCGATTCGTTCCTGTTCGACGATGGCTGGGACGATCCGACGACGTTGTGGCACTTCAACTCGGGATTCCCGGACGGATTCACGAACGTCGCGGCCGCTACGCATCGCTACGGCGCCGCGCCGGGCGTGTGGCTGTCGCCGTGGGGCGGCTACGGCAAGCCGCGCGAGGAGCGTCTCGCGTACGGCAAGCAGCAGGGCTTCGAGACGAACGCGGACGGGTTCGCGCTGTCGGGCCCGATCTATTACAAGCGCTTTCGCGACACGTGCGTCGACATGATCAAGCGCTACGGCGTCAACCAGTTCAAGATCGACGGCACCGGCGATGCGTCGAGCACGTTTCCCGGAAGTCCGTTCGACAGTGATTTCGACGCCGCGATCCATCTCATCGGCGAGCTGCGAGCGGAGGAGCCGGATCTCTACGTGAATCTCACCACGGGCACGTATCCGTCGCCGTTCTGGCTTCGCTACGCCGATTCCATCTGGCGCGGCGGCGACGATCACGATTTCGCCGGTGTCGGCACGCCGCGCCAGCGATGGATCACGTATCGCGATTCGGACACGTACGAGCACGTGGTGCGCGCCGGCGCGTTGTTCCCGATGAACTCGCTCATGCTGCACGGGATGATCTATGCCAAGCAGGCGCACAACCTGATGACCGATCCGGGCAACGATTTCCCGAGCGAAGCGCGCAGCTATTTCGGCACCGGCACGCAGCTGCAGGAGATGTACATCACGCCCGCGCTCCTCTCATCCGGTGACTGGGACGTGATCGCCGAGTGTGCCAGGTGGTCGCGGACTAACGCAGGGACGCTGGTGGACACGCACTGGGTGGGCGGCGATCCGCAGCGGCTGGAGCCGTACGGGTGGGCGTCGTGGTCGGCGGGGAAGGGCATACTTACGCTGCGCAATCCCTCGAACGTGGCGCAGGCGTTGGGCATCGACGTGGCGCGGGCATTCGAGCTGCCGGACGGTGCACCGCGGCGGTTCGCGGGGCGGAGTCCGTGGGCCGCGGACGCCGGGCGTCCGGCGGTGCAACTCGCCGCTGGCGAGGAGCAACGCGTGTCGCTGGCCCCATTCGAGGTGCTGACGCTCGAGTGTGCGCCGCGATGAGCCGGAGCGCCTAACGTGGAACTGACCGCCCTCGACTGGGTCATCGTCGCTGTCAGCCTGGCGCTGTGTTACCTGCCGGCACTCTTCTACATCCGGCGGTCGCAGTCCGGGCTGGCCGAGTTTTTCGCATCGGGGCAGTCGGCGCCGTGGTGGCTCGTGGGGACGTCGATGGTGGCGACCACGTTCAGCACCGACACGCCGAACCTGGTGACCGACTTCGTGCGTTCGCACGGCGTGTCGTACAACTGGGTGTGGTGGGCGTTCTTGCTCACCGGCATGGCCACGGTGTTTTTCTATGCCCAACTCTGGCGGCGGTCGGGCGTGCTCACGGACCTCGAGTTCTACGAGGTGCGCTACTCCGGGAAGCCCGCCGCGCTGGTGCGTGGATTCCGCGCCGTGTATCTGGGTCTCTTCTTCAACATCATGATCATGTCGACGGTGACGCTCGCCGCGATCAAGATCGCCAACGTGATGTTGGGGTGGGACCGGCTCGAGACTGTGGTGATCGCCGGCACCGCGTGCGTGCTGTTCGCGTCGATCTCGGGGTTGTGGGGCGTGCTCACGACAGACCTGGTGCAGTTCGCGCTGGCGATGATCGGCGTGATCGCCGCCGCCGTGGTGGCGCTGCATCAACCGCAGGTCGGCGGCCTAACGGGCATGCTGCACAAGGTGAGCCCCACCACGCTCAACCTGCTGCCGGACTTTCACGACACGTCGCTCACGGTCACCGTGCTCGTGATTCCGCTCACCATCCAGTGGTGGTCGGTGTGGTATCCGGGCTCGGAGCCCGGCGGCGGCAGCTACATCGCGCAGCGTATTCTCGCGTCGCGCAACGAGCGGCATGCGTTGGGCGCGACGTTGTGGTTCAACGTCGCCAACTACGCGTTGAGGCCGTGGCCGTGGATCATCGTCGCGCTGTGCTCGATGCTCGTGTTCCCGACGTTGGGCGACATTCATCGCGCGTTGCCGCACGTCGACCCGGCGCTCATCGGCAACGACCTCGCGTATCCGGCGATGCTCACGTTGCTGCCGGTGGGCATGAAGGGGTTGATCATCGCCGCGCTGTTCGCCGCCTATCGGTCGACGATGGAGACGCATCTCAACTGGGGCAGCTCGTATCTGATCATCGATTTTTATCAGCGGTTCATCGCGGCGGGGAAGAGCGAGCGGCACTACTTGTGGGCGTCGCGGTCGCTCACGGCCGTCCTCATGATCTGCGCCGGCGCGTTCACGTTGGCGCTGTCGACGGCGAGCGAGGCGTTCCAGCTGTTGCTGTCGGTGGGGGCGGGCACGGGGCTCATATATTTGCTGCGGTGGTTCTGGTGGCGCATCAACGCCTGGAGTGAGATCTCGGCGATGGTGTCGTCGTTCGCGGTGTCGATCGGATTTTTCGTGGCCCACAAGTTAGGCGTGGGGATTCCCGATCCGATCCCGCTGCTCACCACGGTAGGGATCACGACGGTGGTGTGGGTGTCGGTCACGCTGCTCACGCCGCCAGCGGATCACGCGACCCTGGTGCGGTTCTACGAGCTCACCCGGCCTGCCGGGCCCGGGTGGACGAAGATCCGGGCGGCCTCGAAGGTGGCTGCTTCGCCCGACAGCCTGCCGCAGATGCTCCTCGGTTGGACCGCCGGCGTGTTGTTCGTGTACGCGGGGTTGTTCGGCACCGGGGCCGTGATCTACGGCCGCCTAACGCAAGCGGTGGTGTGGCTGGTGGCGTTCGTGGTGAGCGGCGTGGTGCTCTGGGGTGTGGTGCGGCGCATCTGGTCGGCGGGCAGCGCCGCCGATGCCGGGAGCGAAACGTCGGCGCTCGCGGCGACGCATCCGTGCACCAAGGCGGTGGTGCTCGCCCGTGGGTTAGGCACGCGCATGCGCGAGGCTGATGGCGCGGTCGCGCTCGAAGCGGCGCAGTCGGCGGCCGCGGATGCGGGCGCCAAGGCGATGATTCCGATCGGCCGGCCGTTTCTCGACTACGTGCTGAGCGGGCTCGCCGACGCCGGCTTTACTGATGTGTGTCTGGTGGTCGCGCCCGAGCACGCGGCGATGCGGGAACATTACACGCGCACCGTGACGCCCAAGCGACTGCGTATCGCGTTCGCGGTCCAAACGGAGCCGATCGGGACGGCCGACGCCGTGCTCGCGGCGCAGGAGTTCACGCAGGGCGAGCCGTTCGTGGTGCTCAACGCCGACAATTACTATCCCGCCGAGGCACTCGCTCGGCTGCGCGTGACTAACGGAGCGGCGGCGATCGGATTTTCGCGCGGGGGCCTGGTCCGCGGCGGCAACATTCCGGCCGAGCGAATTGCGGCCTACGCGCTGCTGGATGTCAGCCCGAACAACGTGCTGCGGCGTGTCGTGGAAAAGCCGGACGCCACGTCGTTCGCGGCGCTCGATGCCGCGATGCCGGTGAGCATGAACGTGTGGCGCCTCACATCCGAGTGCTTCCGTGCGTGCCGAGATGTCCAGCCTTCTCCGCGCGGTGAGCTCGAGCTCCCGCTGGCTGTGCAGTACGCGATCGGCGTGTTAGGCGTGCAGTTCACGGTAATCGCGGCGGATGCGCCCGTACTGGATCTCTCGCGGCGCTCCGATATTCCGCGCGTGGCGGGGCTTCTGGCGCGGGTCGAGGTGAAGCTGTGAGTGGAGCTTCATCAGCATGGCGGCTCAGGGCTACGGCTTGGCGTCGAAAAAGTCGTTCACCATGGGGACGATGATGGACGCGCGTTGCAGCAGTGTCACATGGGTGGTGTTGGGCAAGATGGCCAATCGCGATGCGGAGCGCGGCCTCAGGTCGCCGTAAATCCCGCCGCCCTTCAAACGAAACATCTCCGCGATGTGCTCGAGCCGAATGCCATCCGCATCACCATAGATGAAGAACATGGGTGCGGTAGTCGACTGAAGCTGCTCGGCACTCAAATCATTTTCTTTGGACGCCGCGGCGATCATGCGCTTCACAAACTTCGGAAAATCATCCGGAGTCGGGCTGAGTCGTTTGTACTCGGCCTCGAGAGGAGAGCCTGCGAAGACTTCCGGCGTGAGTTTCGTCAAAGCGTCGAGCCCTTCCTGCGTCATGCCGTCACGGCGGAATGTGGACGACATGACAACAACCTTTCGCACTTGGTCGGGATGTCTAACTGCAACTTGCAGCGCGACACGGCCGCCCATGCTGTATCCGATGAGGTCTGCTCGAGAGATCTTGAGATACTTGAGCAGCGCCGCAACGTCATCGGCGAGGTTCTCGCTGCTGGGTTCTCGTGGAATATCCGCGGTCCGCCCGTGACCCTGCATTTCGACGGCAATGACTTTCCGGGTCTTGGAAAGTTCGTCGATCCAGCCGTCCCAGTTGTTGGTGATGGTCATGAACGCCCCGTGAAGCAACACCACGGGCTCGCCGCTACCGTGAACTTCGTAGTACATCCTAAGTCCGTTGACTGGCGCATAGCCCGTCGTTGGACCCTGCTGCGCCGACAAGTTTGTGATCGCCATCGTCATCGCCATCGTTAGGAAGAGAGTTATCCGCATTCTGGTGTCCCTTCGTTTCGAGACTCCGCCCGATAGCCCCGGCCAACGTGAGCCGGGACTATCGGACGACCGACCGCGAGATCCAGGTCTCTGTTACTGTCCCGTGCTCTCACCCAGGGCGACGAGCAGCTCGTCCAGCTGATCGAACGTCTCGACGAGTGCTTCGGCTGCTCCGGTGCCGGCAGCGTCGAGCGCTTCCTTCGAGGGATGGCGCTCGCGCAAGACCACCAGCGTCTTGCCGCCCTGTTCCTCGAAGGTCACCGTGGTGACAGACCCGCCCTCGCCACCTTCGTCATTGGTCCATGCGAGGCGCGAATGCGGCTTCACCTCGACATACGTGCCGAAAAACGCGACAGGCTCGGGGCTGTGGTCGAATACCAATCGGTACTTGCCTCCGACACGAGCATCCAGCTCGCAGGAGAGCAGCGTCATTCCGATCGACTTGGGTACCCACCAACGCTTGAACAGCTCGGCCTTGGTAAATGCCTCGAACACGATGCGCGCCGGGCCGTTGATGGTCCGCGTGACCAGCACCTCGCGGTCTGACGTCCGTTCCACCGTGGTGCGGTTCCTTACGGGGCCGGGCTTACTTTCGATTCGTGCGTTCATCGCTCTTCTCCTTTCGTGTGAGTTCCTCGACCACCTTGTCCAACTCGTCGAAGCGTTCGTCCCAGCGCCGGCGGTACCGCTCGAGCCACGCCGTCTCATCCTCCAATCGGCGCGGGCCGAGCTGGCACGTCCGCACGCGCCCGATCTTTTTCGTGGTGACGAGCCCCGCCTGCTCGAGCACGCCGACGTGCTTCTTCATGCCCGTCAGCGTCATGTGGAACTTCTCGGCGAGGTCCGTGATCGACGCGTCGGCTCGTCCGAGCTGCTCCAGCACGCCACGCCGCGTGGCGTCCGAGAGCGCGGCGAACGACGTATCAAGCCGGGTCGCCATATACTGAACCATATGGTTCAGTATATAATGCAAGCGTTGCGGCGTGGCAAGGGGTCACCGCGACGACGTGGCAAGCGATCTGTTGAACCGTGCGCGCTCGGCGCGCACTCCTGTCTGGCTCGCTCGCAGCGTAGCTCTGGTGTTAATTGGCACCACAAGATCGTTGCGGGGTAACCGTTCTCGACACATGCGCCCCAACCGGCTGGTAGTGCGCGCATATCTCGCTCGTGGGGCTTGGCTATGGCTGGCCGCCCGGGCGCTGCTGTCCGGCGTCTTCCTGCTCGCCGGAACCAATCCGTTGCAGCCGTCCGCCGCCGCCGTCGTCGAGATCATTCTACTGAGCGTCGGCCTGAGCTTTCTCGAGACCCACCGCCGTCGAGAGCGGGTATTCCTCGCCAATCTGGGCGTCCGTCCGCTCGTCCTCGGCGCGTTGTTCGCGGGACCTGCCATGACTGGCGAAGTCGCCTTACGCCTTGGCGCGGCCGTCTTTCGGTGAAGCCGATCCTAACGGCGGAATCCGTCGTCAAATCATTCGGGGGACGCCGTGTGCTGACCTCCGCAACGCTTCGCGCTGTTCCAGGGGAGTTGCGAGTGCTGTTTGGTCGGAACGGTATTGGCAAGTCGACTCTGCTCAAGATTGCCGCGGGGTGGCTCTCGCCGGATAGTGGCGCAATTCATTTTGCTGGGCGAGTGTACCTATCAGTCCGTCTCGCGGAGTTGGCCGCGGCTGGACTATTCTACCTGCCGGACCATGACCTCTTGTCGACCGCATTCACGGTCAAGAGACAACTCGAAATGATTGGCCGTCAGTTCGGTGGAGGCAGTGTTTCGGAAGCGGCGACTCAGTTGGGCATCGCTGCACATCTCGACAAGTATCCGTTCGAGTTGTCAGGCGGCGAACGACGACGCGCCGAACTTGCCGCTGTGCTGGTTCGGCGGCCGATTTGCCTTCTTGCCGACGAGCCGTACCGAGGCATCGCGCCGAAGGATGCAGAGGACTTGACCAGGACATTTGCCGATCTCGCGGCCAGCGGGATGGCTGTGGTGGTTACCGGCCACGAGGTGCCCACGCTGCTCGACGCGGCAGATCATGTCAGTTGGTGTACCAGCGGCACGACGTATGAGTTAGGCCCGCCGGCCGCCGCAGTACAGAGCGCCACATTTCGTCAAGAGTACCTCGGGTCCTGGTTCTACTCACGCGACACATAACGATCGTTCTAGCTGACCCTTGAGCTAAGGATTGCACGAGGTCGCCACGAGTTCCCAGTGTGATTGTTGATGGAGGATTCAACTTTCTCATCAATCCGGAGCACGCAGGTTTTGGTCGGCTTACCGTCGATTCGATCTCGGTGTACGACTTCGATCCTCGTCTGCTCCGCTGAGCAAGCAGCCTAACGAACGTTCCTTCATGTGTCGACCTTGGCTGAGCTTCGGATTGATTGGGCAGCGGGCACGCGCTGACGGTTAGGCGAAGCGCGTCATCCCTACGACAGGAGGACCCATGCGGAAGAGGCCGGCCGTGTCGCCGCGGAGGCGCAGGTGGGCATGCTGGTGCTGTCGCATCCCATTCCGAGCGACGATCCGGCGGTCACGGAGGCGAAGTGGCGCGATGCAGCCCGCAAGCGTTTCGGCGGCCGCGTCATCGTCGGGAGAGATCTCATGGAGCTGTGAGCTGGAGCGTTAGGCGGCTACGCCGTCTTCACCGGGGAGGGAGACTGTCATGGATGCATCGGGGGATGTCAGCGGTTGCGCCGCTCGCCGAGTCTCGCGGGACCGGAGCGCGCGCGCAGGCCAGGGTCGGCGCGGCGCGGCGCGACGCCGGCCCGGACAGACCGTGATCACGCTCGTGGCCGGTCTGTCGTTTGGCTTGCTCGTGCCACGGCTCGGAGCACAGACCGCCGCC
>DATNAM010000226.1:0-6599 GCA_035572595.1 Gemmatimonadaceae bacterium | reverse complement strand
GCGTGGTGCCGACGGGCGCGAACGGATACACGCCGCCGGCCTTTACGTTAGGCGCGCCGCAGACGACATCGAGCAGCGTGCCGCCGCCGGCGTCGACCTTGGTCACCCACAGGTGATCCGAGTCCGGATGCCGCCCCGCCTCCACCACGCGCCCGACGACCACTCCGCGCAGGTCGTCGCGCAGCCGCACCATCTCGTCCACCGTGCAGCAATGCGCGGTGATGAGATCGCGCATCGCCTCGGCGGAGAGCGGGGTCGGCAACAGCGATTGCAACCAGGCGTGTGACGCGTTCATGTCGCGAACTGTTCGAGAAAGCGGACGTCGGAGTCGTACAGGAAGCGAATGTCCGGAATGCCGTAGCGCAGATCGGCGATGCGGCCGGGGCCCATGCCGAATGCCCAACCGGAATAGCGCTCCGCATCCACGCCGGCGGATTCGAGCACGGCCGGATGGATCATGCCCGATCCCAGGATTTCCATCCATCCCGTGCCCTTGCACGCGGCGCATCCCGAGGCGCCGCAGATCGTGCACCGCACATCCATTTCGGCCGACGGCTCGGTGAACGGAAAGTAGCTTGGCCGGAACCGCGTTTCCGTTTTGCCGAAGAAGCGTGTGGCGAAATGCGTGAGGGTCGCTTTGAGATCGACGAAGCTGACGCCTTCATCCACCGCCATGCCTTCGATCTGCATGAACACCGGCGCGTGCGAGGCGTCGAAGAAATCGCGGCGGAACGCGTTTCCCGGCGCGAGAATGCGAATGGGCGGCGGATACGACTGCAGCGTGCGCACCTGGACCGGCGACGTGTGAGTGCGGAGCACGGCGCGATCGCTCAAGTAGAGTGTGTCGTGCAGGTCCATCGCCGGGTGCTCGGGCGGAAAATTGAGCGCGCCGAAGTTGTACCAGTCATGCTCCGCCTCGGGACCCGTGGCGACGGTGAACGAGAGCTCGCGAAAGATCTCGACGATC
Source organism: Gemmatimonadaceae bacterium (assembly GCA_035572595.1). GTDB lineage: Bacteria > Gemmatimonadota > Gemmatimonadetes > Gemmatimonadales > Gemmatimonadaceae > JADGGM01. The sequence goes on along the minus strand of DATNAM010000226.1, from coordinate 5,632 downwards.
TCTTCGACGACGAGGGTGACCGGATGCTTGGCGCCGCGCCACGCGTGGCGCGCGGGCATGGTGCGATCGAGCGCGGGTGCGGCCGGTGCCTGGCCCAGGAGCGCCGCGCGGCGATCCTCGAGCGCGGTCTCGAGCGCCGCCTTGAGGCGGTTGACGGCGGCGCCGGCATCGCGCCGCGCGTCGGAGGGGAGGCCGGGCAGCGCGCGCATGAGCTCCGTTAGGCGACCGCTCTTGCGGCCCACCAGCTCGGTGCGCGCGGCCTCGAGCGCGGCCGGCGTGTCGGCGGCGCTCACGTGCGCGCGCCCCGTCGACTCGACCATCGCGACCGCCGCCAGGAATTCGTCGAGCGTCATGGCACAATCGGAAGTGGATGACAACAATGCGGCGGCGAAAGCCGACCCACAGGCCTTCGCCGCCGAGAGCACCGAAGCGTATGGAGCGCGGGCGGTATCAGCCGCCGGCTCCCGACTCCACGCGGTCCGTTAGGCCTTAGGAGAGCGCCGCCCGCGCCTTCTCGGCGAGGACGGTAAACGCGGCCGGCTCGTGCACGGCGAGGTCGGCGAGAATCTTCCGGTCGACCTCGATGCCCGCCTTCTTGAGTCCATCCATGAAGACGCTATAGGTCATGTCGTTCTGGTGCGCCGCGGCGTTGATGCGGACGATCCAGAGCTTGCGGAACTCGCGCTTCTTGTTGCGGCGATCGCGGTACGCGTATTTCCACCCGCGCTCGACGTTCTCCTTGGCCGCCTTCCACAGTTTGCTGCGCGCGCCGAATGCGCCGCGCGCGTGCTCCATCACCTGCTTTTTCCGCTTGAGCCGGGTGACGTTTGATTTGACCCGAGGCATGAGGGATCTCCTTAGGCCTGAATGAGGCGCTTGATGCGCTTGGTGTCACCGGTCGTGGCGATGAGGCCGGCGCGGCGGAGCCGTCGCTTCCGCTTGGACGTTTTCTTGGTGAGGATGTGGCTCTTGTACGCTTTGTAGCGCCGGACTTTGCCCGACGCGGTTTTCTTGAAGCGTTTGGCCGCACCCTTGTGCGTCTTCATCTTCGGCATGTCAGTCGGTCCGTCTCACTTGGGAGCGAGAATCATGGTCATGTTCTTGCCTTCGAGCTTGGCGTCGGTTTCGATTTTCCCGATGTCCGACAGCTCGTTGGACACGCGGTCGAGAACCTCTTTGCCTAACTCGGGGTGCGCGACCTGCCGGCCGCGGAACATCATCGTCACTTTCACTTTGTTGCCGTCGGCCAGGAATCGGCGCGCGTGCCGCGTTTTGGTATCGAAGTCGTGATCGTCGATGCCGGGGCGGTACTTCACCTCTTTGAGGTGGATCACGTGCTGCTTCTTCTTGGCCTGTCGGGCCATCTTGGCTTGCTCGAACTTGAACTTCCCGTAATCCATGATGCGGACCACGGGCGGCCGGGCCAACGGTGCGACTTCCACGAGATCGAGCCCTTGCGCTTCCGCCTGCGCGAGTGCCGTCTCCAAATCCAGAATGCCTAACTGAGAGCCATCGGGCGCGATGACCCGCAACGGGCTGATACGGATCTGCCGGTTGACGCGGACGCGTTTGGTGCTGTCCTGAATAGGCGAGGTTCCTCCTAGCGTTAGAAACAAAATCGCGGACACCTCTCCGGAGTCCGCGATGCGCGACGCACACCCACTGTGGGGCGGCGCCTCGAGCACTGAACTCCTGCAGCACACCTCATGGCATGTGCCAGGAGGGCCGGAGGGTGAGAGCAGCTATGCCGCTCTGCTTAGCTGGTTGTCACAACACAATTTATCGGCCGTCGGTCGGTACGTCAATCGGGCGCAACCGAGCCGTATCCTCGTGGTGGGCTTCCTCGCTCTGATACAAGGATAACAAAAGGGATGCAAGAGATGGGGAAGATTGCTGCGACGCGGCGCGAGGTGCCGTGGTCACGCACATGGCCCGAGCCAGACGCGTGAATCATGCAGGCCGGATGTACACGGGAGCAATCATCCCCGTCTCTTGCATCCTTGTTGTTATCCTTTCCACGGGCGTGCCGCGTGTCGCGAAATCGAGACCACTACACGGCGGCCAGTCCGTATGCCTTACCGTCGTGCGCGACCCGGCCCCACGCCGTAAACGCGTCGTGCTCGAAGATCGCGAGCCAGCCCTCGTCCACGATCTGTTTCAACACCCGCCGCTTGGTCTCGAGCGTTACTAACGGGTGGACGTCGTACCCCATGATCCACGGCAGGGGCAGGTGGTTCGTGGTCGGCACCAGATCGCCCAAATAAATGGCGGTCTCGCCCCGCGACGTGAGCACGATCGACTGGTGAAACGGCACGTGGCCCGGCGTCGGCATCACGGTGATGCCCGACACGATTTCGCGCTCGCCTTCCACGAAGTCCATCACGCCCGCTTCTCGGAGGGGCTCGTAGTTGTCGAGGAAATAGCTCGCCGCCGTGCGCTCGTTGGTGTGCGTCGCGAAGTGGTGCTCGCCGCGCTGCACCACGTAGCGTGCGTTGGGCAGCGACGGACGCAACGCGCCCTTCGCGTCGCGATACGTGTTGCCGCCGGCGTGATCGAAGTGGAGATGCGTGTTGATCACGAGCCGCACATCCTCGGGCCGGTGGCCGGCGGCGCGAATGCCGTCTTCCAACGCCGTTGGGCCGGGGTCGCCGCGATTCTCGATGCCGTAGATGTCGTAGAACTTGTCGTTCTCTTTGCTGCCGGCCCCGGTGTCGATCAGGACCAGCCCCGACTCGTGCTCGACTAACAGACAGCGCATCCCCATCGGAATGCGATTCCGTTGGTCGGCCGGCAGTCGCTTTTCCCAGAGCGGTTTGGGCACCACGCCGAACATCGCGCCGCCATCGAGCTTGATCGGACCCGCCTGTATCGCGTGCACCGTCCACGCGCCGATCGTGCGTTGCAACACCTGTGGAGAGCTCATGATGGATCAGAATCCCGGTTCCCTAGCCTTCCTGCCCTTCGCCCCAACCGTCCGACGGCCGCGGCATCGCCGAGCGACGGCGCGGGCGGCGACGGCGCGGACGCGGGCCGCCAACGAGTTGCTCCAGCTCCTCCCACCGCGTGCAGTCGAGCGCGCGCGCCGCGTCCAACAATCGCAACAAGACGTGCGCCGTCGCCTGCGCATCGCCGCCGGCGCGGTGGCGGTCCGCAATGTGGATGTCATAGTATCGCGCCAGACTGTCGAGCCGCCGGCTGCGCAAGTACGGGAGCACGCGACGCGCCAACCGGACCGTGCACAGCTTTCGCCCAACGAGCCGCTGTCCCCGCGCACGCGCGAGCTCGGCGCTCACGAATCGCCAATCGAACTCGGCGTTGTGCGCGACGAACACGTGACCCTCGAGCACGCGCAAGAGCTCGTCGGCCACATCGGCGAAGACGGGCGCGTTGCGCACCATTGCGGCGTCGATGTGCGTGAGCGCCGTGATCATTCGCGGAATCGGGCGCTCGGGATTCACGAGCGTCTCGAAGCGCTCGCACACCTTGCCATCGCGCACGACCACGGCCGCGACCTCGGTGATCCGGTCGCCGTGCCAGGCGCGCATGCCGGTGGTTTCGGTGTCGACGACCACGTAGCTCAGCTCGCCTAACTCATCGGCCCTGGGGACGGGCGCGGGCGCGTCGGCGAGGATGGCCCGCGTGGTGGCGCGCGCGGCCGCCATCGCCAGGCCGCGCGGCGCGAGCAGCCATTGGCCCGCGGCGTCGCGCGTGAATTCGGGACGGCCCGCGAACAACGCGAACGCCATCTGCTCGGCCACGACGCGCGGCGCGCCCGGCAGTTGGCAGACGTACTCGACCAGCGCGATCGCATCGGCCGGTCCCTTGTCCAACAGCTCGACCGCGCGGCGCGTGAGCACCGTGTCGGTGAGGCGCGTGGACACGCCTTCGATGCTCACGATCGAACGACCTCCTGCTCGGCGGCTACGCCTAACGTCAAGACCACGGATCGTCGCGCTCGAGCGGCATGGTCATGCAGCGCGGCCCGCCGCCGCCGCGCACCAACTCCGCGCCCTCGAACGTGATCACCGCCCGCTCTCCGTCGCGAATGCGCTCTTGTCCCGTGAGGAAGCTGACCGCCGACACCACTTTGAATCCCATCTTCTGCAGCTCGCACAGCGTCGCCTCGTTGCGGGTGTACGAGATCAGGACGCCGGGACGCGTGGCGACGAAGTTGCACCCGCTCGACCACTGCTCGCGCTCCTGGACCGTGCGCACCTCGCCGCCGCAGAACACCGGCTCCATGGGCAGCCCAACGGATTGCAGCGCGGCGAAGATGTTAGGCATCTCGCTCATGTGCCGCTGTCCTTTGCGACGATGCAGAATCGCCAGGCGCTCGGCGCCCACGAAGTGCGGCGGATGAATGGCCGCCAACTCGCGATCGAGCTGCGTGAAAATCATGTCGAGATGAATCGCCGTGTGCTCTTTCGGCATCACGACGATGATCACGTCGGTGACCGGCGTGTGCGTGAACAACAACTCCGACACGTGATCGATGGCCGCGGGACTCGTGCGCTCGCTGAATCCCAGCACCACGGTGTCGGCGCGCAACGGATGCACGTCGCCGCCTTCGATCGTGTAGTTGCTCCGGCGCTCGGCTGCCCCGTCGTACAGGATGCCCTGATTGGCCAGCAGCGGGTGATACCGGAAGAGCGCCTTCATGATGAGCTCTTCGGACCACCGCACGCCGTAGCGCATCGAGCCGATCAGAATGTGCCCGCCGATCACCATCGCGGTGTCGCGCGTGAAGAACAAGTTGGGCAAGGGCGGAAGCATGTAGCCCGACTCGTTGAGCGCGCGCGCGAGCGGGCCCGGCTCTTCGCCCTCGCCTTCGATCAGCATTTTCACGAGCTCGTCGGGCGGACGCTCGCCGATCTTCGAGGCTAACGGACCGGAAGGCACCACGTCGGTGGCTTCGCGCACGAGCAGGGTTCGCGCTTCGTCCAACACCGCCACTTCGGCGAGGAGATCGCGGACGTAGTGCACGCGCGCGAATCGCTCCAGGATCGCCACGAACCGCCGATGCTCACGCTCGGCGTTTTCGAGGTCGACGATGTCGTCGTAGAGGTAGGCTTCGCGATTCTCCGGCGTCACGGCGAGGAGCTCCGGCCCGGGCGTGTGGACCAGGACAGAGCGGAGCGAGCCGACCTCGGAAGTGACGTGAACAGGCATAGATAGAGCAAAGTAACGCGAAGCCGTATGAGGCTGCCATAGCGCGGGGTAGAGTTTTCCGGCTGGCGTGGAGGCGCGGCGTCGGATAACTTGTGAAGAAATTCACAAGTTCAACCATCCCACCGTGAAACGGATCGCCGACTCTACGGTTCGTCGATTGTCATTGTATCTGCGCTTCCTCGAAGATTTCGAGAAGCGAGGCATAGCGACTATCTCGAGCGATGAGTTGGCAGCCCGAGGCGGCACCACCTCCGCCCAGGTCCGGAAGGACCTCTCCTTCTTCGGCTCCTTCGGCAAGCGCGGACTCGGCTATTCGGTTGCCGAGTTGTCGGCGCGGCTCCGGCAGATTCTTGGGCTGGGGCGCGAGTGGCAGGTGATCATCATCGGCGCCGGGAAGATCGGCGCCGCGTTGGCGCAATACCACGGCTTCAGCCAGCGCGGCTTCCGCATCGTTGCCGTCTAT
>DATNAM010000225.1:0-9435 GCA_035572595.1 Gemmatimonadaceae bacterium | reverse complement strand
CCAGATCAGGAACGCCGGGACGACGAGCCACCAGATCCACTTGGCATGAGCTCGAAAAACGTGCAGCACGAGAAGTCACTCCGTAGCGAACGAGGATGCATCGCGGGCAGGCTCCTGTGGCGGGCCCTCCGCGAAGGCCGGAAATCTACCGGCTGCGGTGGCGTAAAAGCAAGACAGCGTGTCACTTCCGATTGACTTGAATCGTCCATGAGTGATATCTTGAGCCGCTTCTAACCGCCTGCCTGGGCGCCATTCCCGAGGGCATTGAATGGCCAGTTCCGCGCTGATCGACGACCTTCTCAAGCAATTCGCCGAGAACCCTCGGCGAGTTTTTGCGCGTCTCGCGAACGAGTATCGCAAGCGGGGTGAGCTGGACACAGCCATCGAGATCTGTCGAGCGCACGTGCCGCTGCAGCCGACGTACATCAGCGGCTACATCGTGCTGGGCCAGGCGTTGTACGAGACGGGGCAGCTCGACGAGGCGCGCAGCACGTTCGAGACGGCGTTGGGCCTCGATCCGGAGAACCTGATCGGCCTTCGTCAGTTAGGCGACATCGCGCGGGCGAATGGCGACCTGAGCGGTGCGCGCGCATGGTACAAGCGGCTGTTGGAAGTCGATCCGCAGAACGACGATGTCGAGGCGGTGCTCCGCGAAATCGAAGCGCCCGCGGCGCCGGCGCCTGCCGCGCCCGCTGCTCCCGAGGCGGTGTCGTGGAACGACATTCATCCCGAGGCGCCGGCGGCACCCGAACCGGCGGCGGCTGTCGCGCCAAGCGCTCCGGCTGCGCCGGCGAGCGCACCACCGGCAGCCAAGGCGCTCGATTTCGACTACGACGTATTGTCGGCGTTCGGCGATGCGAGCAGCGTGCCGGCGGCCGAACAGCCGGTGCCGGCGGAGGCGATGCACGAGGAGCCGCCGCCGATTGTGCCCGAGCCTCGTTCGGCGCACACGGGTCCGGCCCCGGTGATCATTCCGGCGCCGGCGCCCGTGGGAGAGCGGGCGTCGTCGAGCGATGAGCCGTTGCCGGCGGCCTTCATCACCGAGACGATGGCCGAGTTGTATTTGCAGCAGGGTCACCGCGAGCAGGCGCTCGACATCTATCGTCTGCTGCTCGCACAGCGGCCTGGCGACGTGTCGCTGCTCAGCCGCATTGCGAAGCTGCAGCAGGCGGCGCCGGCCGCGCCGGTGGAGCGGACGGTGCGCGCGTTCTTCGGAAGGTTCGCGAACCGTCGTCCGCCCGGCATGCACGTCGAGGCCGACGCCGCGCCCCCGATCCCGGCGGACCTGCCGCTTCCCGGCGACGAAGCGCCGGTTAGGCATATCGACGCCCAGCCGTCTCCGTCTCCGTTAGGCAGTGACGAAGCCGGTGCGCGCGGGGAGGCCGCTCCGATCGGCCTCGAGGCCCATGCGGCGGGCCGCGAGACGGCGGAGCCGGCGCCGGAGCTGATGGCCTTCGAGATCACCGACACGTGGACGTCTATGGAAGCCTCGGTTGCCGAGGCGGCCGCGCCTGCCGAGCCCATGCACGAGGAGCCGGAGTCCCGGGCGGCGGCGGAGCCGGCCACGCCGGCGACGGAAGAGGACGCGCTGTTCCCGGAGCCGAGCATCGCCGACTTTGCGCCGGCGGAGACGGAGGCCGAGGTGGTACCGGAGCCGCAACCGGAGCCCGTGGCCGCCCGGATGGACGAGGTGCAGGCGGTCGACGAGCCGCAGCTGTCTGGCGAGGCCGCAGCGCCTCATGACCTGCCTGCGCCGAGCGAACTGCCTGCGCCTAACGACTTGCCTGCGCCTAACGACCTGCCTGCGCCTAACGACTTGGCTGCGCCCGCCGAGGCGCACGCGCCTAACGATACGCCGGCGCCGCACGATGGTGGGGAGCCGGCCGAGCTGGCCGGCGAGCCGGTGCGCGTGGGCGACTACACGCCGGAATACGACCGCACCCCGTCCTTCGCCGAGCTCTTCGCCGGCCGGCCGGCGTCCGATGCCGACGAGCGCGCCGCCGCCGCGCTCGCCAGCGCGTACGGCTCGGACTCGGGCCTGACTAACGGAGCCGGCGAGCCGGCGCGCGCCGCGGCCGATGCGCTGTCCCTGGATGACGTCTTTGGCGGCGGCGCCCACGAGCACGACGGCGCGCCCGTCACGTTCGATGAGTTCTTCTCGCCCGGCGCCGGGCACGCCGAGTCCGCGCCCGACAGCGGCACCGACCAGCCGTCGGCGCCGGTCGCCGCACGCCGCGCCGATGACGCGGACCTCGAGCTCTTCCACCAGTGGCTCGAGGGGCTGAAGAAATAGTGCGCATCGCCGTTCTCAACGGACCCAATCTCAATCTCCTCGGCGTCCGGGAGCCCGGGCTGTACGGCCACGAGTCCCTGGCCGACATCGAAAAGCATCTCCGCGTCGTTGGCCGCGAGATCGAAGCCGATCTGGAGTTCGCCCAACGGAACGGCGAAGGCGAGCTGGTGGAAGTCATTCAATCGCTGCGCGGCCGCGCACAGGGCGCCTTGATCAACGCCGGCGCGTACAGCCACACCAGTCTTGCCATCCGCGACGCGTTCGCCGCGGTGCAGGTGCCGTTCGTCGAAGTGCACCTGAGCAACATCTTCGCGCGCGAGCCCGAACGACGGCACTCCATGCTCGCCGCCGGCGCCATGGCGATGGTCTGCGGGTTCGGCGCACGCGGCTACGAGCTCGCGTTGCGCGGGATCGTCGCCACGCTCAAGTCGCGTGAGTGACCGGCGATCCGAGCGCGTGGCGGCGCTGACCGCCGCGCTGCACACCGCGCATCTCGATGCGCTGTTGGTCACGAGCCTGCCTAACATTCGATATCTGACCGGATTCTCGGGGTCGAGCGCCATCGTCGTCGCCTCGCCGCACGACCTCGTGTTCGTCACCGATTTCCGGTATGCCACTCAGGTGCAGGACGAAGTCGGCGATCTGGCGCGCGTCGCGATCGAGCCGCAAAGCTTGTGGACCGGCGTGTGGCGCGAGCTCGGTGAGATGAATTCCGTCGAGGTGGTCGGATTCGAGTCCGCGCATCTCGTCCATCGCGATTTCGAGCGCCTGCTCAACGCGGGCTCGCGTTGGCAATGGCGCGCGACCACGGACGTCGTCGAGACGCTGCGCGAACAGAAGGACGAGGGCGAGATCGCGAACATTTCCGCCGCGGCGGGTGTCGCCGAGCGGGCGCTCGGACGCACGCTGGACGCGGTGCACGTCGGACAGACCGAGCTCGAGATCGCCGGCGCTCTCGAACGCGCGCTGCGCGAGGAGGGCAGCGAGGGATTCCCGTTCGAGACGATCGTCGCGTCGGGCGAGCGGTCGGCGCTGCCTCACGCGAGGGCGGCGGACCGGGAAGTGAGGGAAGGCGACTTCCTTCTCATCGATTTCGGTGCCATCGTCAACGGCTATTGCTCCGACATCACCCGCACGGTGGTGGTCGGACGCGCAACCAGCGAGCAGCGCGACGTGCATGGCGTCGTGCGCCGGGCCAACGAACGGGCGTCGAGCCTCGTGCGTGCAGGGATGAGCGGGCGGGATGCCGATGCATTGGCTCGTCGCTACATTGAGGAGCGCGGTTTGGGTGAGGCGTTTGGGCACAGCCTCGGTCATGGCATCGGAATAGAGGTGCACGAAGCTCCACGCTTGGCGCGCACGACCGAAGCCGTGCTGCCCGAGCACGCGGTAGTGACGATCGAGCCGGGCGTGTATCGCGCCGGATGGGGTGGAGTACGGGTGGAGGATGACGTCGTGCTCGGCCGTGATGGCGCGACGATTCTGACCAGCTTTTCGCGCGAGCTCCTCGAGGTCGGCTGACGTCGGGAGGGAGTCATCTCTGAAACACCTATGATTGACCTGCGCTACCTGAAGAAGCTCGTCGAGTTGCTCGACGGGTCGACGGTGGATTCGATCGAGATCTCGTCCGACAAGGGCATGAAGATCCGCATCTCGAAAACGCCGCAGCACAGGGGGGGGATCGCGACGACTGCGGCGCCGGTCCAAGTGGCAGCACCGATGTCGATGCCGACATTGATCCCGACGCAGATGCCGGCCGTGCACCTGACGCCGGCCGACGGCGTGGCGACGACGCCGGAAGCGGCGCCCGCGGCGCCGGAAGCCAAGCCGAAGCTGCTCGAGGTGAAGTCGCCGATGGTGGGCACGTTCTATCGCTCGCCCGAGCCGGGTGCCGCGTCGTACGTGAGCGAAGGGTCGCGCATCTCGAAGGGCGAGATCCTCTGCATCATCGAGGCAATGAAGATCATGAACGAGATCGAGTCCGAGTACGCCGGCACCGTGCGCGAAGTGTTGGTGAGCGATGCGCATCCGGTGGAGTACGGACAGGTCCTCTTCCGGATCGATCCCAATGGCTAACCCTGCCGTCTCGACACCAAACGAGTCGGCGAGCGCGCCGCACGCGCCCGCCTTCAACTTCAAGGCAGTTCTGCAGCGCATGATTCAGCAGAACGGCTCCGATCTGCACTTGAAGGTCGGACGTCCTCCCGTGTTGCGCGTGAACGGCGACCTGAGCTCGCTCGACGTGCCGCCCCTCAGGCCCGAAGAGTTGAAGGCGCTCGCCGAACAAATCATGACGCCCAAGCAAGTGAAGGAATTCGCGGAGCTCAAGGAGGCGGACTTCGCGATCGGCGTTCCGGGCATCGGACGCTTTCGCGTGAACGTGTACCAGCAGCGCGGGACCATCGCGTATGCGCTGCGGTCGGTGCCGTACCAGGTGCGCACGATCGAAGAGCTGAATCTGCCGCCGGTGATCTCCGATGTCGCGCTGCGTCCGCGCGGGCTGGTGCTAGTCACAGGCATCACGGGCTCCGGCAAGTCGACCGCGCTCGCGGCGATGATCCAGCACATCAACGAGAAGCGCCACGCGAACGTGATCACGATCGAGGACCCAATCGAGTTCCTGCATCGCGACATCAACTCGAGCATCAATCAGCGCGAGGTCGGCGCCGATACGGGCAGCTTCGGGGCGGCGCTGCGGCGCGTGCTGCGGCAGGATCCCGACGTCATCCTCATCGGCGAAATCCGCGACATCGAAACGCTCGAGGTGGCGCTCAAGGCGGCGGACACGGGACACCTCGTGTTCTCGACGCTGCACACCACCGACGCCACGCAGACCATCAGCCGCGTGCTGTCGTTCTATGCGCCGCACCAGCAGAACGAAGTGCGCTTCATGCTCGCGAGCGCGTTGTCGGCGGTGGTGTCGCTGCGACTGGTGCCGCGCGCGGACAAGCCCGGCCGCGTGCCGGCGTGCGAGATTCTCATCAACACGGCGGCGGTGCGCGATCAGATCCGCGACATGACGAAGTCCCTCAACATTCCGGACCTGATCAAGGAAGGCACGGTGCAGTACGGCATGCAGAGCTTCGACCAATCGCTCATGCAGTGGTACAAGAAGGGCGCGATCTCGTACGAGAGCGCGCTGTTCTTCGCGACCAATCCGAGCGAGTTCGCGCTCCGCGTCCAGGGCATCGAGGGATCCAGCGATCAGAGCTGGGATGCGCTGCAGGGTGACGCCATCTCGTAAGGGACGCCCAAGGGCGTCCCGACTCCCGGTCCACTAACCGTCGCGCATGTTCAAGAAAGTGTTGATCGCGAACCGCGGCGAGATCGCCCTGCGGGTGATTCGCGCGTGTCGCGAGTTAGGCATCCAGACGGTCGCCGTGTACTCGGAGGCGGACCGCGAATCGCTGCACGTTCGCTTCGCCGACGACGACGTCTGCATCGGCCCTCCCCCCGCGCGCGACTCCTATCTCAAAATCCCGCGCCTCATCGCGGCGGCCGAGATCACGGGCGCCGACGCCATCCATCCCGGCTACGGCTTCCTGGCCGAGAACGCCGAATTCGCCGAGACGTGCGCGGCGTCCAACATCGCGTTCATCGGACCCACCGCGGAGCAGATCCGCGTGATGGGCGACAAAGCTTCGGCGCGGAAAGCGATGGCCGCCGTGGGCGTCCCCATCGTGCCCGGCACGCCGGGCCCGGTGGAGGATCCCGACGAAGCGTTAGGCTTTGCGCGCGAGATCGGGTTTCCGGTGATCATCAAGGCGGCGGCGGGTGGCGGCGGGAAGGGCATGCGCGTCGCCAACGATCCGGAAGACTTCTCGCGCGCGTTCCAGTTGGCGCGCTCCGAAGCGCTCTCGGCCTTCGGCTCGGGCGACGTGTACGTCGAGAAATATCTCGCGCGTCCGCGGCACATCGAGTTCCAGATCATGGGCGACAAGCACGGGCACGTGATTCATTTAGGCGAACGCGATTGCTCGGTGCAGCGGCGTCACCAGAAGCTCATCGAAGAAGCGCCGAGTCCGGCCGTTGGGCCGGCGTTGCGCGAGCGGATGGGATCGGACGCCGTGCGCGGCGCCAAGGCCATCGATTACGTTGGCGCGGGCACGATCGAGATGCTGCTCGACGAAGATGGCTCGTACTATTTCATGGAAATGAATACGCGCATCCAGGTCGAGCACGGCGTCACCGAGATGCTGACGGGCGTGGACTTGGTGAAGGAGCAGCTGCGCGTGGCGTCGGGCGAGCCGTTGTCGATCACCGAGCTGCCGCCCCTGCGGGGGCACGTGATCGAGGTGCGGGTGAACGCCGAAGATCCGTCGCGAAATTTTCAGCCGTCGCCGGGGCGCATCGACGTGTTTCATCCGCCCGGCGGTCCGGGCGTGCGGATCGACTCGCACGTCTACGCCGGCTACACGGTGCCGCCGTTTTACGATTCGCTCCTGGCCAAACTCATCTGTCAGGGTCGCGATCGCGCCGAAGCAGTGAAGCGCGTGCAGGTGGCGCTCGAGAGCTTCGTGCTCGAGGGCGTGACGACGACGATTCCGTTCCTCGCGCGCGTCATGCAAAACGCTGCCTTCCAGTCAGGGGCGATCGACACCAAGTTTCTCGAGCGCGAGGCGTCGCTGTTGCGGGAGCCCTGACGATGCGGATCGATGTACTGTTCGGACCATCGATGCTGGCGCCGGCAATGGTCACGGGGCGGGTGGTTGCGGTGATCGACGTGCTGCGCGCCTCCACGACGATCGCGACGGCGCTGGCGAACGGCGCGCGCAACGTGGTACCTCTCGAGAGCGCCGACGCCGTGATCACGCGCGCGAAGCAATTCGAGCGCGCGGATGTGCGGACGGCGGGAGAGCAGAAGATGCAGCCGATTCCGGGATTCGACCTCGGCAACTCGCCGCGCGAGATGACGCGCGAGGCCGTGGACGGCAAGACGGTGCTCTTCACGACCACGAACGGCACGGCCACGCTGTTGGCCGTGCAGGGCGCGCGCGACGTGGTGATCGCATCCTACGTCAACGTGGCGGCGGTCACGTCGCTCCTGCGCACGGCGGCGCGCGGCGGCACCGACGTCACCATCGTGTGCGCCGGCCGCGAGCGCCAGATGTCCCTGGAAGACGCCGCGTGCGCGGGCCGCTACGTGCGGCTCGTGACCAAGCAGATGGACGGGGCGGAGTTAGGCGACGGCGCGTTCGCGTGCACGGTGCTCGACCGGCGCTACGGCGACCGGCTCGAGAAGCTGTTCGCCGACTCGGAGCACGGGCGCGCGCTGTCCGACGCCGGGTTCGCCGACGATCTCGCGGCCTGCGCGGCGGTGAACGCGCATCCGGTGATCCCGATCTACCAGGATCGGCAGATCACGCTGCTCGGCCCCGAGCGGGAGCGTTAGGCGTGGCGACCACGCCCTCGCACCGGCGGCTTGAAGCGGCGGGCGTCGCGCTGCTGGCGCTGGCGCTGTTTCTCGCGCTGGCGATCGCGTCCAGCACGAGGGGCGCGGGCGGCGCGTGCGGACAGACGCGGTCGCTCATGGGGCCGGTGGGCGCGTGCGCCCGGGCGGGGCTCGTCTGGATGGTCGGCGTGCCGGCGGCGTTCCTGGTGCCGCTCTTGCCGGCGATCCACGCGCTGCGGCTCTTTGGCCGGATGCAATCGGACACCGATCGCAACTGGCTTCTGTTTGTGTTAGGCATGGTGCTGCTCGTGCCGGTGACGATCGCCATGGCGCTGCACGTGGGGCACACGTGGAGCGACTACTCGGGCTTCTGGGGCGGCTTCTTCGCGTTCTACCTGTTGCAGTCGCTCGCCTGGGGCGCCTGGATCTTCATCGCCCTCGTGTTCAGCGCGCTCACGATCTTCACGCTGGCGTGGAATCCGGTGCGCGTTCTGTTAGGCGTGCAGCCCAAGGCGGCGCTCAGGCTGCCGTGGAGGCGCGCGTCGGCGGCATCGGCGTCCGCGGCCGACGTCAACGAGCCGACGCCCGAGGAAATGCCGGCCATCGATCCGTTCTCCCCGGCGCCGCTCGAGCTCGTGACGTCCATCGATGACGCAGCGGTGCGCGGCAGACGCCGCAAGAAATCGAAGGCCGAGATCACCGCCGAGCACGACGAGGAGATCGCGGCGGCCATCGACGCGTCGGCCAATCCCGACGTCGGTGACGACGAGCTGCCGCCGGCCGAGCTCCTCACGCCGCCGCCGCCGCACAACGCGGAAGCGAACCGGCGCGAGCTGGATGCGATGGCGCTCAAGCTCAAGGAGGCGTTGGGCACCTTCCGCGTCGATGCCGAGATCACCGGCCGCACCACGGGTCCGGTGGTGACGCAGTACGAGGTGGAACCGGCGCCCGGCGTCAAGGTTCGCCAGATCGCGAACTTGTCCAACGACCTCGCGCTGGCGATGCGCGCGGCCAGCATCCGCATCGTGGCGCCGATCCCGGGTCGCGGCGCGGTGGGCGTCGAGGTGCCCAACCCGACGTCGGAGATCGTGGCGTTCCGCGAGATGCTCGAGTCGCGCGAGTTCCAGACGGCGCGCGCGGCGCTGCCGATTGCGTTAGGCAAGGACCTCGAAGGCAAGCCGGTGATCGCCGACCTGGCCAAGATGCCCCACCTCTTGATCGCGGGCGCTACCGGCTCGGGCAAATCGGTGTGCGTGAACACCATCATCACGGGACTCATCTATCGGCACACGCCGCGCACGCTGCGGTTCCTGATGGTGGACCCGAAGATGGTCGAGCTGTCGGTGTACAACGTGCTCCCGCATCTGCGGCACAAGGTGATCACCGACAACCGCGATGCGGCGTCGGTGCTCAAGTGGGCCAAGGATGAAATGCAGGAACGGTACGAGCTGTTGGCCGCGAACCAGTGCCGCAACATTCAGGACTTCAACCGGCGCGTGCAATCGGGCGCCGCGCTCACGCGGCCGCGCACGCCCGACGTGGCGTTCGAGGACCTGACGTACAAGGGCGGCATTCTTCCGTACATCGTCGTTATCATCGATGAGATGGCGGATCTCATGATGACGGTGCAGAGTGAAGTGGAGACGCCGATCGCCATGCTGGCGCAGAAGGCGCGCGCCATCGGCATCCACCTCATCCTCGCGACCCAACGGCCCAGCGTGAACGTCATCACCGGTCTGATCAAAGCGAA
>DATNAM010000224.1:0-5097 GCA_035572595.1 Gemmatimonadaceae bacterium | reverse complement strand
CGCTCGACGTCGATCTCCAGTCGGCGGCCGAGCGCAACCTCGAGAAGCAGTTGCGCGCGATCGAGGGCGGGAAGTACGGCGCGTTCAAGCACACCACGTTCGAGCAGTACACGGCGCGCGCGGCGTCCGGGCAGAGCGACGCCGCCAACTCGCCGTACCTGCAGGGCGCCTTCGTGGCCGTCGACCCGCGCACCGGCGCCGTGCGCGCGCTCGTGGGTGGCCGCGACTTCGACGACTCCAAGTTCGACCGCGCGACGCAGGCGTTGCGCCAACCCGGCTCGACGTTCAAGCCGGTCGTCTACGCGACCGCGATCCACAACGGATTGCCGACCAGCTACCTCCTCGACGACTCGCCGCTCATCGTGCCCCAGCCGAACGGCACCGACTGGACGCCGCAGAACTACGACCTCAAGTTCGAGGGCATCATGCCGATGCGGCGGGCGCTCTACCGGTCGCGCAACCTCGCCACCATTCGGTTAGGCATGCAGTTGGGCGAGCAGAACGTCATCGCCATGGCGCGGCAGTTAGGCATTACGACTCCGATCCCGCCCTACCCATCCATCCACATCGGCTCGGCCGACGTCTATCCGCTGGAGATGATCTCGGCCTACACCACGTTCGCGACGTTAGGCGTGCGCGCGACGCCGTTCGGCATCACGCGCGTCGAGGACGCCGCTGGACACGTCATCTTCCAGGCCAACCCGCAGCGCTACGTCGTGCTGTCGCCCGAAGAAGCGTGGCTCATGGTCGACATGATGAAGGACGTCGTGCGCCGGGGAACGGCGGCCTCGGTGTGGGCGTCGGGCTTCCACATTCCGGCCGGCGGCAAGACGGGCACCACCAACGATTACTCCGACGTGTGGTTCATCGGCTTCACGCCCGATCTCGTGGCCGGCGTGTGGATGGGATTCGACCGCCCGCAAAAAATCATGTCCGATGCCCAGGGCGGACGTCTCGCGGCGCCGGCCTGGTTAGGCTTCATGAACGAGGTGTACTCGCGCCGCCCGGAGCCGGCCGATTGGCCGCGGCCGGAAGACATCATCTCGCGCGACATCGATTGGACCACGGGCTTGCTGCGCAACCCGTTCTGTCCCGACAGCGACGTCACCACGGAGTTCTTCATTCCGGGCACCGAGCCGACGCGCGAGTGCGACGTGCATTCGCCGCTCACCGCGCAGCCGCCCAACCCGATGTCGCATCCGTGACCTGGCAGCCGCTCGACTGTCACGCCCACACCACGATGTCCGACGGCGCGCTCGACGTGGACGAGCTCGTCGCCGCCGTGCGCGCCCGCGGCGTTAGGCCGAGCGTCGCCGACCACATTTCGCGCGATGTGTCGGGCGCCATCGCGAGCGTCGACGCCGTGCGCGCGTACCTCGACACGCTCGATCGCTTTCCCGTCGCCCGCGGCGGCGAGTTCTGCTGGCACGATGCGCTGTGGCGCGAGCTGCCGCCGGATCTCGCGGCGCGGTTCACGCACCACGTAGGCTCGCTGCACGCCGTGTACGTGCCGGGGCTCGAGCGGCCGCTCAACATGTTCTCGAGACGCTTCCCGGAAGGACTGGACGCCGACGCGTACATGGAGGCGCATCTCCTATCGCTCGAACGGTTCGCGCGCGAGATGCCGGTCGACATCCTCGCGCACCCGACGCTGCTGCCGCTCTCGCTGCGCGATCGCCCGCTCGAAGAGCTGTGGACCGAGCCGCGCGAGGAGCGGGCGGTGGACGCGCTGTTTCGTGCCGGCATCGCGTTCGAAGTGTCGTCGCGCTATCGCCCGCACATCCGCTTCGTGCGCCGCGCGTTCGAGCGCGGCGTCCGCCTCTCGTTAGGCTCGGACGGCCACCAGCCCGACCAGGTCGGCGACATCTCGTTCTCGATCGCGATGACGCGTGCGTCGGGCGTGCCCGACGACCAGCTCTACGATCCCGCGGTGCACGGCTCGCGTCCGTGGCGCGTATGATTTTGGGCGTGCGATGAAGCGCTACCACGCGCGGTGGGTGGTGCCGATCACGGCGCCGTCGATTCATAACGGTACGGTCGCCGTGAACGACGGCCGCATCGCGTACGTCGGGCCGCGTGCGCAGGCGCCGGCGGGCGAGGACCTGGACCTCGAGGATGCGGTGCTGCTGCCGGGCCTCGTCAACGCCCACACGCACCTGGAGCTCACGGCGTTCCGCGGCCTCATGCCCGATGTGCCGTTCCGCGAGTGGATCATACGTCTGCAGACGGCCAAGGTCACGGTGATGACGCCCGAGCGCTACCTCGATGCCGCCCGGTTAGGCATTGCGGAAGGCCTCCGCGCAGGCGTCACCACCTACGCCGACACGTGCGATTCGGGCGCCGCGTTCCCGGCCATGTGCGAGATGGGCGTCCGCGGCATCATGTACCAGGAAGCGTTCTGTCCATCGGCCGACGCCGCGCGCGTGGCCGACGCCATCGCCGGCCTCGAGCGGCGCCTAACGGAACTGTCGCCGCGCCGGACGCCCCTCGTCCGCCTCGGCATCTCGCCGCACGCGCCCTACACCGTGAGCGACGCGCTCTTCGCGTGGGCCGCCCGCGCCGGGTGGCCGGTGGCCGTCCACGTGGCCGAGAGCGACGCCGAATCGCGACTCGTGCGCGACGGCGAGGGTCCCTTCGCCGACGGCCTGCGCGCTCGCGGCATCTCCGTGTCGCCCCGTGCGCGCTCCCCCGTCGCACTCCTCGCGTCGCTCGGCGTCCTCGACACGCGGCCGCTGCTCATCCACGCCGTCCGCATCGACGACGCCGACATCGCGGCCATCGCCGCCGCCGGCGCGAGCGTCGCGCATTGTCCGGTGTCCAACGCCAAGTTAGGCCACGGCACGGCACCGCTCGACCGCCTGATCGCCGCCGGCATCGCCGTGGGGCTCGGCTCCGACTCGATGGCCGCCAACGACCGCATGGACCTGCTCGAGGAAGCGCGCATCGCCGCGCTCGCCCAACGCACGCGCAGCGGCCGCGCCGACACGGTCACCCCGCACGACGCGCTCACCCTCGCCACGCTCGGCGGCGCGCGCGCTCTGGGGTTGGCCGATCGCGTCGGATCGCTCGAGCCGGGCAAGGATGCCGACCTCGCCGCGTTTCCGCTCCCGCCCGGATTCGGCGGCGCCAACCCCGAAGCCGCCACGATCTTCGCGCTCGGCGGCACGCCGGCGCGACTCGTGACCGTCGCTGGTACGGTGCGCGCGATGGATGGTCGCGTGCTCACCGGCGACCGCGGCCTGCCCGAGCGCGTGCGCGAGACCGCGTCCCGCCTCGCCCTGCACCTCGCGCCGCCGAACGCCGCGCCGGCCTAACGGATTAGGGGCCGGTGTGCTTGAGCCAGATCACCACCGCGCCGCACGCCGCCGACCCCGATTGGTACTCGGGCGGAATCTTGGAAGCGCCGTCGTACACCTCGATCGCCTCGATGTCGCCCGGGTGCAGATGAATGTCCGGGCTGTTCTCCATGTCGAACGGCGCGCCATCCACGTAAAACTCCACTGGACACAACCCGGCATGGGTGATGTCCGAAAAGCGCGACCGCGCCATCTGGACGATCGGCGGACCGCCGGAGTCCGGATACACGAGTTGAACTCCCTTGGCGTGCTGCAGGATGTCGGTCACGCGATAGGCGTGCATCGAGTCGATCGACGCGCGGCTGAAAAACGTGGCGCCGGGAAACTCGCGGGCCTTCTCGCCTAACGCATGCGCATCGGGCGCCTGTGCGCGTACCCGGATCGTGTCGAGGAGAGTCCCGGCGGCACGGAGCGTGAGCGTCGCCGCGGTCGTGACGCCCGGATGCAGCTCGACGCCCGTGCGCAGAGGCAGGAACCCGATGCGCTGCACCAAGACATCCCAGCTGCCGCCGGGGACTTGGCCGAGGCGGAACCGCCCGTCCGCGTCCGAGCGCGCCGTCTCCGGCAACCCGGCCAGACTTACGTCGGCGTCCGACAGCGGATGACCCGCCACATCGGTGACGAGGCCCGCGAGGTTTGCCTGGCCGCGCGATGCGGCCGTGCCGTTAGGCATGTGGCCGGCGTCGATGTCCACGTCTCGGCGCACCAACCGTCCGGGCGGCACGGCCAACTGCAGCGTTCCGCTCGTGTGACCCTGCGCCGTGCCGCGCAGCGACACCACGGCATCGCCCGGCAGCCCACACACGGCATACGATCCATCGGCCGCCGTCACGGCGGGTACCTGATGGTTCGTCTGCACAATCCGGCCGTGCGACGCGGCAATGTCCGACCACGACAACGTCACCGTTGCGGCGGCGAGCGGTGCACCGGTGGCGGCATCGCGCACGCTCCCCACCACAATGCTCTCGCCGCCGGCAGCACGGCTCGCCGGGCACATCGCGTCGAGCAGCGTCTCCACCGACGGCACGAAGAGGTTCACGGTGTCCACCGCTCCCGCGCGCACGACCGCCGCCCGCGGGTTAGGCGTGAGGCCGATCGTGTCCAGCGTCCCCGATTCGAACGCGATGCGGTACGACCCCTCCGGCACCGAGTCGAGAACGTACCGGCCGCCCGCGTCGGTGGTCGCCGTCAGTGCGGTGCCCAACAGAAAGACCGACGCGTTGCCTAACGGGTGGTGGTCCAGGCTGTCGAACACCATGCCGGCGATGCCGCCGGCGCGCGCCGCGGGATGCTGCGCGCGTGCCGGCGCACCGAGAGCCGCGAGCGCGAGGGCCGCGACCGATGCCGCGCGAAACGCCCAACCCCAACCGATGGCCATGTTCCGGGAGGTTCGTGCATCTGAATTGCTGCATCGCCGGCGAGTCCGCAAGCCGGACGCGCTGTCCCAAGCGCCGCACTCCGGAATTACAGACACGGCAAAAGCGTTCTTGGGGCTTATCCGCAGGTATCCGTTGTTTCCGCCTTTATCCTTGAAAGGATCACTCCGGATAGAGCGACAAGCCTATTCCCCGGCGACGTAGCCACGCATTATCATAGTGTATTGTTGACTTTCACCCACCGGACTTTCGATGCACAACCCCAGCAGCAACGGACGCACCACCAAAATATGGCGGGATGGACAGTTAGTCCCGTGGGATGACGCCACCATCCACGTCATGAGCCACGTCGTGCATTACGGCTC
>DATNAM010000223.1:0-14796 GCA_035572595.1 Gemmatimonadaceae bacterium | reverse complement strand
CGTCGGCCAACCGTCGCACGAACAATGGGCGAAACCCGTAGCGGCCCGTGTGCGCGCGCAAGCGCTCGCCATCCCAGTTCCACCCGGCGCTGCCCACACCCGACGGCTGCTCGGGCGCGGCCCACGTCCGGTCACCGCGGGCCGTCACCGTGCCGTGGCGCGATTCCGCGATGAAGCACGGGAGATGCAGCACGCCGGCCGCGTCTAACGCAGCCTCGTCGACACCGCGGAGTCGGCGCAGATCCGTTCGGAGTGTCGTCACGCCGCTGGCGCGCGGCGCGCGCCGCGTGCGGAAGGAACCTGCCTGCGTATCTTCGCTCGTTCTCCCTCTCAACGCAGTCGTTGCGATGTTTGACTTTGTCAAAGCGGCTCAATAGGTTACGCGTCCACGCCGAAGTGGTGGAATTGGTAGACGCGCTGCGTTCAGGGCGCAGTGGGCGATAGCCCGTGGGGGTTCGAGTCCCCCCTTCGGCATATCGTGCGAGCGGGCGACACAGCGTCGCCCGCTTTGCTTTTACCGGGTCACGTTGCGAGCAGCTGACGGGGCGATGTCTTCGGGCAGGTCTGCGGATCCGAAGCGTTCGCGGAGCGCCGCGTTTCCGTCCCCCAGGTATCGGGACAGAATCTCCGACGCGTGCGCCACGTCCTCCGCACTCACAGCTTCCCTTCGCCCCGCAAACTCCAACAGGGCGCGGCCCAGGTGCCAGCCGCTCCCCTCTCCCTGACGATTTGCCAGCGCTTCGCTATACGCGCGCAGACGTTCGTTGAGCTGCTGTTCGGCGACGCGGAGTTTGCCCGGCGCCACGGCCTTGTCGCGCGCCAGCGAGCTGGCCAGCGACCGGGCAACCACCGATGCGGTTCGGTCGTCCAATGCATCGCGCTGCGCGGTCACGAGACCGAGGGCGCGGCGCGCGTAGCGTAGTTCCCACCGCGCGTGATCCACGTCTCCGCCAGTTCCGTGCTCGGAGAGCCAGGCGACATCGTCGGCCGCGGGCTCGAGGGTGAGCGTCGCGACGTAGGCGTCCGCCTTGTCGCGGAGCATCCGGCCGTGTCGCCATTCGCGCCACATCGTTAGGCGGTCGCTTGCATCACGCGCGCCGGTGCGCCGCGATCAGCCCTGGAGGATGGGGAGTCCGACCCGTTC
Organism: Gemmatimonadaceae bacterium; assembly: GCA_035572595.1. GTDB lineage: Bacteria > Gemmatimonadota > Gemmatimonadetes > Gemmatimonadales > Gemmatimonadaceae > JADGGM01. The sequence continues at coordinate 13,652 of DATNAM010000223.1, read as the reverse complement.
GCGAACAGCCGGTTCTTCGTGCATCAGATCGGACAGGTGCACGCCCTCGAGGACGTCGTCGATCTTCTGCTGGAGCAGCACCCAGACCGGCCGAATGCTGCACGCGTGGGAGGCGGAACAGCGCTCGTCGTCCACCGGATGCGACACGCAGTGGAGATCGAACGTGGTCAGCTCGGATGCCGCGATCACGTCGCGCACCGAGATCTCGTGCGCCTCGCGGGCGAGCGCGTATCCGCCGTGGGCGCCGCGCGTGCTCTTGACGATGTTGGCGCGTCGGAGACGGAGCAGAATCTGCTCGACGTAATCGGTCGGCAGCCGCTCGCGGGTCGCGATCTCGCGGCCGGTTACGGGATGTTCGCGCGCCCGCTGTGCGAGGTGCAGCGAACAGATCAGACCGTACTCGGCCCACGTCGTGATCCGCATGATTCAGGATAGGCCACAAGGGGTCGAGCGGCAAGTACGCGCCGGCAGGCCCAGCGGCTTCATTTCCCCGGTACGCCGATTTCCGTCATGCGACGCAAATCGAGCACGCGGTCGATCTCCTTCTCGGGCAGCACGCCCTCGCGACGGACGAGGTCGCGAATGAGCGTGTTTTCCTTCACCGACCGCTTGCTCAATTCGGCCGCGCGCGCGTAGCCGATTTGCGGCGCCAGCGCGGTGGCGAGCGCCGCCGACCGCTCCACCCAATAGGCGCACTGCTCCGCGTTCGCCACGATCCCGGCCACGCACCGCTCGGCCATCGCGTGCACAGCGTTAGTCAGGATGGTCATCGAGAAGAACACGTTGTGCGCGATCACGGGCATCATCACGTTGAGCTCGAGTTGCCCATGCTCCGCGGCGGCGCTCACGCACGTGTCGTTGCCGATCACCTGGAAGCACACTTGATTCACCATCTCGGCGATCGACGGGTTCACTTTGCCCGGCATGATCGAGGATCCGGGCTGGACGGCCGGCATGACGATCTCGTCGAGCCCTGTGCGCGGACCCGACGCGAGAAGACGGAGATCGCTCGCGATCTTGCTCAGGTCCACGGCGAGCGTGCGAATCTGCGCGCTGAACGCGGCGACGTCGCCCATGCTCTGCATCAGCTGCACGCGATCTTCGCCCTCGCGGAGATCGAGCTCCGTCACCTTGCGCAAGTGCCGGATCATGAGCGCCGGATACTGCGGCTCGACGTTGACGCCCGTCCCGACCGCGCTGCCGCCGATACCCAAGTCGCGCAGGAAATCGGCCACGTCGTTCAAGCGCCGCGTATTGCGCTCGATCGTGATGCCGTAGGCCTTGAACTCCTGGCCTAACCGAATCGGCATCGCGTCCTGCAGATGCGTGCGGCCGCACTTGATCACGTCGTCCAGCTCGCGCCCCTTGTCGAGCAGGCGGTCGCGCAGGCCGGTGAGCGCCGGCGCGAGCGAGCGCAGCAGCGCCAACGCGCCGAGGCGTATGGCCGTCGGGATCACGTCGTTAGTCGACTGCGCCATGTTGACGTGATCGTTCGGGTGGACGGGCGCGTACGCGCCGCGGCGTCCGCCCAGCATCTCGTTGGCGCGGTTCGCCAGCACCTCGTTCACGTTCATGTTGTGCGACGTGCCGGCGCCCGCCTGATACACGTCGACCACGAACTGATCGCGGTGCTGGCCGCCTAACACTTCGTCCGCCGCGGCGACGATCGCGTCGGCGAGCCGCGGTTCGAGGCGTCCCGTTTCCTTATGCGTGAGCGCGGCCGAGCGCTTGATCCATACCACGGCGTCGACGAAGATCGGCAGCGGCCGCAGTCCGCTGATGGGGAAGTTCTGCATGGCGCGCACGGTCTGCACGCCGTACAACGCACTCTCGGGAACGGGCAATTCGCCGAGCGGGTCTTTCTCGGCGCGGGTCGGCTGGGACATAGATGGAGGAGGGGAAAAGATGAACGCGGCACGCGGCGCGCCCGGCCTAACGGGACCGGGGCGCCGTGCGCCCGCGCGCACTACGGCGCGTCGGGCGCGTACTCGTTGTGTTGCGAGATGACCACCAGGCCTGTGGCACCATTGTTCTGGATGGTGGTCACCCATCGGTACGCTCGCATGTTGCGCGGGCCGGGCAGCGCCTTGTTCCAAATGCGCGCCACGGTGACCGGTACTGGGAACGTGCCCGTGTCCGCATCTGAACAATACATCTCGAGATGGATCGGATTGCCGGTGGCCGTGGCCGCGGTGTCGAACGCAATCGCGAACACGACCGCGAACCCCGTCCCGCCTGCAGGCGAGTACGAAATGTTGAACGCATCCTCGGCCGGCGCGCGATCGATGTGCCCGACGGTGAACGGCGCGGCGGTCGCGGCCGAAACGGCCGCGGCGGGGTAAGTGCCCGGCCCGGTCGCTCCGGGAACCGTGATGGAGACTGGCGTGCCGGGTACCCATGCCAGCGGTTCCGAATGCAGGTCGTATTGCCCGTTCGGCGCGTTCGTAAGCGGATCGAGTTCCGGGTACAACGACGCCGTCGTGTTGCCGGCCTGCACGAGCACGGAGTCACCGGCGTTGAGCGGCGTCAGCAGGCTGTACGGGAACGCGCCCGTGTCTGCCAGATACGGAATGACCAGACACGAATCCTGAGTGATTCCGCTGACTGGCACCGACACGCCCGAGCCGTCGAAGAAGTGCGCGACCGGGGACAGGATGGTGCTCGAGTCCGCGCTCAGCGTGTCGTCCAGCACGATCACCCCGAGCGGTCGCGAGGTCGGGAGGTCCGAGTTGAGTTTGCACGCTCCCAAACTGGCGAGCGCGGCGAAGACGAGCAGACGAGGCAGACGCATTGGGGATTTCCTCCGAAGCCCTGCGGAAAGGATGAGTGGCGGTCGAGTCAGACTGAATGGTTACTCAGGACTAACCGCTGACGCCAGACCGGACCGTACGAGCAGGATTATACCCACCACCGCCAAAATCATAGCAACGCCGAGGAGTCCGACCGAGAGGGAGTGAAGGTGATCGAACGCGATGCGCGAAGGATCGGATGGGGCGAGTGTCTCGATTGGTGTGGCGAGGCGCGCCCGCAACTGGTCGAGGTGCCAAACGACACCGAATTCGGCGACGGCACAACACCCCGCGACCCCTATGCCGCACGCCAGCCGGATGAGCCGCGGCCGTGAGCGCTCACCACCCGCTCCCAGCCATAGCAGGAGGAGACCGGCCACCATCCCCGCATCGAATATGGCGGGCAACGTATTCCGGACCAGTATCCCCGCCACCGCGATGCTGCCAAGCGAGCGGAACGCCGCCGGGGCTACCACCAGCGAAAAGAACAGGGCGGCGCCGAGCCACGCGCCTAACGCAAGCGCCGCGACGATCGGACCGGCGCCGGGGCGCTTCACCATCCGCCGACGATGCGCGCCGTCCCGTTCAAGAACGGGTTCGACACTTTCTCGCGACCGATCGTGGTAGCAGGACCATGTCCCGCGTACACGATCGTGTCGTCGGGCAGCGCGGCGATGCGCTCGAGCGAGTGGGCGAGGTCGGCTGCGTTAGACATCGGCAGGTCCGTCCGCCCGATCGACCCGGCGAACAAACAGTCGCCGACGAACGCCATGCCGTGTCCGTGGATCACCACGTGTCCGGGAGAGTGGCCCGGGGTGTCGATCACCGAGAACTCGTGCGTCCCCACGCGGAGCCGGTCGCCTTCGCGCATCTCGATGTCCGGCTCGGGCGGCTGCTCGATCTCGAGACCGTACATGCGGCCCTGTTCGGCCGCCGCATCGTACAACGGTTTGCCGTCCGGATGCGCGTACACCGGCACGTCGAGCTCGCGCTTGATGCCGGCGATGCCGCCCACGTGGTCGACGTGCGGATGCGTGACCCAGATCGCGCGCAGCGTGGCGCCGGAGCGTCGCACCGCCGCGAGGAGCCGGTCGGGCTCGTCGCCCGGATCGATGAGCACGCATTCGCGCGCGCCCGTGCACACCACCAGGTACGCGTTTTCCTGGAATGGCCCAACGGAGAAGGTGTCGACGCGCACGGTTAGACCGTCGAGTCGTGCAGCGCCGTCAGGTATTTTTCGGCGGCGATCGCCGCCGTGGTGGCGTCGCCCGCGGCCGTCGTCACCTGACGCGTGAGCTGCGACCGCAGATCGCCGGCCACGAAGAGGCCCGGAATGGAGCTCTGCATGTTGCCGTCGGTCACCACGTAGCCCGACGCATCGTGTGCGAAGTGCTCGCCGATGATGCCCGTGTTCGGCTTGAAGCCGACGAACACGAAGATGCCGGTGACCGCGAGGTCGCGTCGCTCGTTGGTGCGCACGTCGCGCAGCACCAGGTTGTCGACGAGGCCTTTGGTGTCGCCCTCGATGAGGTCGACCACCGTGTCCCAAATGATTTCGATTTTCGGATTCTCGAACACGCGCTGCTGGATGATCTTGGACGCGCGCAGCTCGTGGCGCCGGTGGATGAGATACACCTTCTCCGCATAGCGAGTGAGGAAATCGCTTTCCTCCGCCGCGGCGTCGCCGCCGCCCACGACGGCAATCGTGTGTCCCTTGAAGAACGCGCCGTCGCAGATCGCGCAATACGACACGCCCTTCCCCGCGTACTCCGCTTCGCCGGGAACGCCGAGCTTGACCGGCGTGCCGCCCGACGTGACGATGACCGTCGGCGACCGATAGACGTCGCCGGAGTCGCTGGTGGTCTCGAACGTGCCGTCGGGCATTCGGCGCACCGTGTCCACCGCTACGCCTAACGCGAGCTCCGCGCCGAACTTGCGCGTGTGCTCCTCGAGCTTCTGCGCCAGTTCCCAGCCCTCGATGCGCTCGAAGCCCGGGTAGTCCTCGATCAGCTCGGTGTTGAGCAGCTCGCCGCCCGCCGCGCCCCGCTCCAAAACGACAGTGCGCATCATCGCGCGTCCGGCGTACAATCCCGCGGTGAGCCCCGCCGGTCCGGCACCAACGATCACCACGTCGTAGTCGCGTGTCTCGCCCACACCAATGCTCCTTCGATTGCCTGGTTCAGGGAAGCCGGCATCGGCTCCCGCGCCATCGGATCGCGACGCCACCAGTGGCGTCCTTCATCCGATCCAAAAGATAAAGCACCGGGAAGGAGCCCGGTGTTCCTCAGCGAATGTGGCGGCCGCCGTCGACGATGACGAGATCGCCCGTGACGTAGTCGGCTTCGATCAAGTACAGCATGGCGTGCGCGACGTCCTCGGGCGATCCAATGCGGCCCAACGGCGTCGTGCGGACGAGGTGCGCCGCGTCCTCCGCGCTCCAGTGCTCGGGCAGCAGCACGGCGCCGGGTGCGATCGCGTTCACGCGAACGCGCGGCGCGAGAATACGGGCGAGGACGCGCGTCATGTGGATGACGCCGGCCTTGGAGATGCCGTGCGCCGCGTAGGCAGGCCACGCTTCGATCCCGGCCAAATCGGCGAGATTCACGATCACGCCGCCCCGCTCGCCCATCGCGTGTGCCGCGGCGCGTGCGCAGAAAAACGGCGCGCGCAAATTGAGCGCGAACGTGTCGTCCCACGACTCGGTGGTGATCTCGTCGAGTGGACTCCGAACCATGATCGCCGCGGAGTTGACGAGGATGTCGAGCGATCCAAAGTGGGACGCGACATCGGCGATCAGTTGTGCCGGTGAATCCGGCTGACGCAAGTCGGACCGGAACGCTGCCGCCTCGATGCCGCGCGCGGTGAGCGCACTGATGAGCGTCGCCGCATCCTCGGGCGAGTCGTGATGATGGACGGCAACGCGCGCGCCACGGTCGGCCAGCGCCTGGACGAGCGCTCGTCCAACGCGGCGCGCGCCGCCGGTCACGAGTGCGACGCGTCCCTTGGGATTCACTTCTGCGCCAGCGCCCTGAGGACGTCGCTGGGCGCGGGCGCGCCGCGCGCCGCGAAGGCGATGCGGCCGTCGCGTCCGATGCCGTACACGGTGCGCTGAATCAGGCGACCGCCGGGCTTGAGCGCGCCGTACGCCGACGCGATCTGCCGGGTGGCATCGCTCAGCAACGGAAAGCCGAACTGCATTTTGGCGGCATAGCGCGCGTGGGCGTCCACGCTCGCCGGGTTGACGCCTAACGGTTGAACGCCCGCCTTCACGAAGTCTTTGAGCTCGTCGCGCACGGCGGAGAGTTGTTTGTTTCAGCCAGGGGTGTTGTTGCCCGGATAAAACACCAGCACCACCGCTTGCGCGGAGATGAGTCTCGCGAGCGCATACGTCTTGCCGTCGCTGGCCGGCGCTTCGAACGCGGGTGCGGTGTCGCCGATCTCGAGAAGCTCGGTGCTCATGCGACGTGCGCCGCTGCCGCGCGCATGCGATCGTCCTGGCGCGCGAGCCACGCTTCCGGCACGTGCATGCTGCCGATGACGCGCGGGCCCGTTTTCGAGCCGTGCCAATCGGATCCGCCGCTCGGCACGAGGTCGAGGTGGTCGGCGAGGGTGGTGATGCGGGCGATGTCTTCCGCCGAGTGGCCGGGGTGCAGCGCTTCGACGCCGTCGAGACCGAGTGCGCGGAGCGCTTCCAGACGGGCCAAGGTAGCGCCTGGGCCGGGGTGCGCGAGCACGGCCAGGCCGCCCGCATCGTGCACGAGCGCGATGGCTTCGCCTAACGACAGCCGGTGCTTGGGCACGAAAGCGGGGCGGCCGTTGCCCAACAGGCGGTCGAAGGCGTCGCGCAGGTCGCGGGCATAGCCGCCGGCCACCAGGGCGCGCGCCACGTGCGGCCGGCCGATCGCCGCGTCGCCCGCCTCGGCCAGCACGGCGTCGAGGGGCAGCGGGACGCCTAGCTCATGGAGCCGCTCGACGATTCGGCCGGCGCGTTCGCGGCGCGTCCGGCGGAACACGGCCAGGTGGCGCTCGATCGCGTCCAGCCGGACGAGGTGCAGGCCGAGGAGGTGCGTTTCGGCGCCGGCGTCGGTGGCGCTCAGCTCGACGCCGTTCACTACGCGCACGCCTAACCGGGCGCCGGCATCGCGCGCCGCGCCGATGCCGGCGACGGTATCGTGGTCGGTGAGCGCGATCGCAACCAGGCTCGCCGAGGCCGCGGCCGCGACGACCGCCTCAGGCGCCAGCGAGCCATCGGACGCCGTCGAATGCATGTGCAGATCCACGCACCGGGCGCCGGCGTTCGCGCCCGGTGGGGGTGCGGCGGGCGAGCTCACCGGCGGTACCCCGCCTCCGGCGACGTCGCGCTCTCCTGCGAATGCGAAAAGAGTCGCGCCAGATCGGCGTCGGACATCTCGCCTAACGACTGATCCCGCGCGCGAACTCCCTGCGGCGAATACCGCACCGTGCGCACGCGGCGCTCGGCGCCGTCGCCGGTGATGAACAGCAGCGCGAACTCGTCGCGGTCGTACTGCGTGACACGCCCCGACGCCATCACGTCCCAGCGCGCGCCATCGATCGTGATCGTGCGAATCGGCATCAGTCCACGTCCACTTCTTCGTAGATGCGCACCGCATCCGCCGGTTGGTCCGGCGACTCGGCGAGCGCTTTGGCGAGCGTCTTGGCCTCGTCCGATTCGATGAATTCGACGAACGCGCCCGAGAGGTCGCTCTCCTCGAATACCCAGAACCTGCAGCCCGCGCCGACGAAATACGTGCGTCTCGTCTTCACTTTCTGCAGGAACTTCTTGCGGTCGGCGAGCGGAACGATCGAACGCCGAAGAGTGAGCGCTCTGGCCACGTTAGAATCCGGTGTCCGGATAGGTCTCGAGCGTTTTCTTCACGTGCGCAAGGTATTGGTCGGCCACCGCGCCGTCGATGATGCGGTGATCGAACGAGATCGAGAAATACGCGCACGTGCGGATGGCGATCACGTCCTCGCCATCGGGGCCGGTCATCACTTTGGGCCGTTTTTCGATCGTACCGACACCCAGGATTGCGACTTGGGGCTGGTTGATGATCGGCGTTCCCATGAGCGAGCCGAACACGCCCGGATTGGTGATCGTGAACGTGCCGCCCTGCACTTCTTCGGGGCTCAGCTTCTTGGCGCGCGCGCGGCCGGCGAGGTCGTTGAGCGTGCGCGTGATGCCCGTGAGTGACAGGTCATCGGCGTGCTTGATGACGGGCACGATGAGTCCCCAGTCGAGCGCGACCGCCACGCCGATGTTGACCTGCTTGCGATAGATGATCGAGTCGCCGGCGACGGACGCGTTCATCACCGGGAACGCTTTGATGCCATCGACGACCGCTTTGATGATGAAGGGCAGATAGGTGAGCTTCTGTCCGGTGGACGCCTCGAAGGCAGCGCGGCGCGTGGCGCGAATGCGAGCGATGCGCGTGAAGTCGATCTCCATGAACGACGTGACGTGCGCAGCGGTGCGCCGCGAGAGCGCCATGTGGTCGCTGATGAGCGCGCGCATCTTGGACATGGGCTCGACGACATCGCCGGGCTCGGCGTTAGGCGTGGGCCACGTTCCGCCTAACTGAGCCGGCGCCGCCGGACGCGGTGCGGCCGGCGCCGCCGGGCGTTGTGCGCCGCCGCCGTCGATGAACTGGAGGATGTCTTTCTTGGTGACGCGGCCGGCGATCCCGGAGCCCTGCATGCCGGTGAGCTCGATGCCGTGGTCCGCGGCGATTTTGCGGACGAGCGGCGACGACTTGGTGCGGAGGCGATCCTCGAGGGAAGTGCCGCCGGAGGCGCCGCCGTTGCCGGCGTGCGCGGGAGCGCTTGGGGTTGCGGCCGAAGGATGATGGGGTTCGGCGGGCGCTGCCGTAGATTGGACAGCGGGGGGGGCCCCCCGCGCGGCCGACGCCGCCGGAGCCGGCGCCGCCGCGCCCGCACCGACTAACGCACCCTTCTCCGTCTCCAAACGCGCCACGATCGTCTGCACCGGCACCGTCTGCCCTTCCTGCACCAAAATCTCCGCCAACACTCCCGCCGACGGCGCCGGAATCTCGGCGTCCACCTTGTCAGTCGAAATCTCGAAGATCGGCTCGTCCCGCTTCACCTCGTCCCCCACCTTCTTCAGCCACTTCGAGAGCGTTCCCTCCGCGATCGACTCGCCCATCTGCGGCATGATCACATCGATGCGTGACACTGGCTCAACTCCTCTTCGATTGTTTCAATCCCGTCTCCACCGACGCCCCGGCTCCACGCCGAATACGCCACTGAATCAGGACGATCATCACGATTGCGCCTAAAACACCGCCACCAATGAAATACAAAAACGTGTTGCATGACGGCAAATCCGCAGCCGCCTTGCAGCCCGACACCGTATCGACGATCTGTGCAATCCCCACCCCGATCATTCCGCCGCCAAAAAAACTCCCCGGCAGCAACAGACATCCGATCGCCAGGCGCGGCGGCCCGGTGCGTTCCCCCACGTCAGTACGCCGCGAGTTGGCGCGCCACCGTCACGATATCCGACGTCTGCGGCAACACGTAATCCTCGAGCGGCGGCGAATACGGCAGCGGCACGTCGGCCGCCGTCACGCGCAAAATCGGCGCATCCAGATACGCGAACGCCTGCTCCGTGATCCGCGCCGTCACTTCGCCCGCCACACCGCCCGTGCGCGTGTCCTCGTGCACGATCATCACGCGATTCGTTTTCTTCACCGTCGCCATGATCGCCTCGTCATCCATCGGCAACAGCGACCGGAGATCCAGCACCTCGACCGACAATCCATCTTCCTTCTCGAGCTGCTCGGCGGCCTCGAGGGCTTTCCACACCGTTGCCGCGTACGTGATGATCGAGAGGTCCGTCCCTTCGCGCGCCATGCGCGCCTTCCCGATCGGCACCACGTGGTCGCCGGTGGGCAATTCTTCCTTGATGCGCCGGTACAGATACTTGTGCTCGAAGTACAGCACCGGATCGTCGTCGCGGATTGCGGCCTTGAGCAAACCGTACGCGTCGCTCGCCGTCGAAGGATAGACGATCTTGAGACCCGGCGTGTGCAGAAACGCCGCTTCGGGGTTCTGCGAATGGAACGGACCGCCGCGGACGTAGCCGCCGCTCGGACCGCGCACCACGAGCGGGCACGGCAGAAACGCGCGGTAGCGCGACGTGGCCACGTAGTTGGTGAGCATGTCGTACGCGCACGAGATGAAGTCGATGAACTGCATCTCGCACACCGGGCGCATGCCCATGTGCGCGGCGCCCGCCGCCGCGCCCACGATGGCGGCCTCGGAAATCGGCGTATCGATGACGCGCGACTCGCCGTACTTGGCAAGCAAGCCATCCGTCACCTTGAACGCGCCGCCGTAGGCCCCGATGTCTTCGCCTAACACGAAGACGTTGGGGTCGCGCTCCATCTCCTCGAACAGCGCCAGCCGGATCGCCTCGAGATAGGTCGTCTCAGCCATTGAACGTCCCCCATGAGGCCGGCCGCTCGTGTTGCGTCACCGCGCTCGACACACCGCTCCGGTACCAGAGCGGCTTCGTCGCCGGCGGATCGGCGTACACGCCGGTGAGCGCATCGATCGGCTCGGGCATCGGCGACCGCTCGGCCTCGTCGGTGGCGGCGTCGATTTCGCGCTGCACGCGCGCGTCGATGTCGGCCAGTTCGTTAGGCTTCACGCCTTCATCGCCCGTGAGGCGCGCCACGTAGCGATCCACCGGATCGTTGGTCGCTTCCCAGCGCGCGATCTCGCCCTCCGGCACGTACGATTGATTGTCGTGCTCGGCGTGTCCCTTGCGGCGATAGGTGATGAGCTCGACCAGCGTCACGCCCTCGCCGCGCCGCGCGCGGTCGACGGCGCGCTTGGTCACGTCGTAGGTCGCGAGCACGTCGTTGCCGTCCGCCTGCTCGCCCGGAATCCCGTATGCCAGCGCCTTGTCACGCAATTCCGCCGCCGCGGTCTGCTTGGTCACGGGCGTCGAGTACGCATAGCCGTTATTCTCGACGACGACGACTAACGGACACCGCTGCACCGCCGCGAAGTTGATGCCCTCGTGGAACGCACCGGTGGACGTCGCGCCGTCTCCGACGTACACGAGCCCGACGCGGTCCTCGCCGCGCAGCTTGAAGCTGAGCGTCACGCCGGCCATCACCGGCACCATGTCGCCCAGGTGCGAGATCTGTCCGATGAAGCCGCGCTCCAAATCGCCGAAATGGATGTTGAGCTCGCGGCCGCGCGTGGGCGAATCGCCCTTGGCCATGTACTGCCGGATGATCTCGAGCGGCTCCGCGCCCTGCACCAGCATCGAGCCCAGGTTGCGAATGAGCGGCGACAGAAAATCGCCCTTGGTCCGGTCGAGCGCATATGCGCTGCCGACCGCGTCCGCCTCCTGGCCTAACGAACGGAACAGGCCCCCCACCACCTTCGTCTGGCGGTACAGATTCACCAGCCGCTCTTCGAGCGACCGCGTCAGGCGCATGTAGTAGTACAGCTCGATTTTCTGCGCGCGGCTGAGCGACGCCGACGGCTCGGCCGGCGACGGCACCGCGCGAGGACGCGCGGCGCTGCGGCCGCGCGACGAAGTCCGCGAGGCCATCAGTACGCGGCCTCCAGCTTGTGCTCGGGATCGGCGTTGCGATGCACCTTCACGAAATACCGCTTCACGTTGCGGTCGAGACGGCTCTCCCCCGGCTGGTCGGTCTCGACGTCGATGAAGGTGTAGTGGCCGCCCTCCGGCTTCACCTTGAGCGTCATCGTGCCTAACGCACCGGTGTACGTGCGCGCGCGCTCCTGCACCGCGCCGCGCGTCAAGCCAAGAGTGGCGAAGTATTCATCGGCCAGCGCGAGCACGTCGGCCGGCGGAATGTGCGTCCGATGAAAATGGCGCATGGCGTCAGGGAATTTTCGAGGTGTCGGCCTGGATTTCCTGCATCCAGTCCGCTTGCTCCAGCGTGTGCGTCGAGTCGCGGCGGAACCGCAAGCCCATGGCCCAGTCGCCGGAGGTGAGGAAATTCAGATTGGCGTAGTACGTCCCCACCTCGGGACCGGCGGTGAAGCTGTCCCACGTCTTGGTCCCGTCGCGGCTCTCGGCGTAAATGATGCCCTCGCCGCCCTGGATCGGTTGGTTCGTGTCCTTGTCGCGCACCACTACCTTGAATCGCGCCTTCTCACGCGCCATGGGCGGGATCGGGTCGCTCGAAATGCGAAAGGCGTAGTGCGTCGTGAACGCGCGATAGTCGGTGCTGTTCTGCTCGGCGGGGCCGCACGCGGTGACGGCTTGCGCCGCCACCACCAGTGCGAGCACACCCGCCGCCCACCTCACGACGCGTAGTACTCCATGCCGAGGTGCGTGATCTGGTCTTCGCCCATCAAGTGACGCAGCGTGTTCTTGAGCTTCGTCTGCTGGATGAACAGATCGTGTTCCGGCTGCAGGCCCGGCGCCGCCATCGGACTCTTGAAATAGAAGGACAGCCATTCCTGAATCCCCTTCAATCCCGCCCGCTGCGCAAAGTCCATGAACAGCGCGAGGTCGAGCACAATGGGCGCCGCGAGAATCGAGTCGCGGCACAGGAAGTTTATCTTGATCTGCATGGGGTAGCCTAACCACCCCTTGATGTCGATGTTGTCCCAGCCTTCCTTGTTGTCGCCGCGCGGCGGATAGTAGTTGATCCGCACGACGTGCGAGAAATCCTTGTACAACTCGGGGTACTGCTCGGGCTGCAGAATGGTGTGCAGCACGCTCAGCTTCGACTCTTCCTTGGTCTTGAACGACGCCGGATCGTCCAGCACTTCGCCGTCGCGGTTGCCCAGGATGTTCGTCGAATACCAGCCTAACAGTCCGAGCATGCGGGCCTTGAGCGCCGGCGCGATCACGGTCTTGAGCCACGTCTGGCCGGTCTTGAAGTCCTTGCCCGAGATGGGCACGCCGCGGTCGTTGGCCAGGCTCATGAGCGCCGGCGCATCGACGGCCAAGTTAGGCGCGCCGTTCGCGAACGGGACGCCCTCCATGATCGACGCCCACGCGTACAACATCGCGGGCGAGATCGCGTCGTCGTTTCGCTCCATCGCCTTCTCGAACTGGTCGAGCGTGGCGTGCTGCGACGCGGCCTTGATGTACGTCTCGGTCGACGCGCACCACACCATGACTAACCGATCGAGCTTGTGCTTCGCCTTGAAGTCGCGAATGTCCTGCCGCAACTGCTCGGCGAGATCGCGCTTCGTCTTGCCCTTCTTCACGTTCGTGCCGGTAATGCGCGTGACGTAGCGGTTCTCGAACACGGCCGGCATCGGCGTGATGGCGCTCAGGAAATCGGCGATCGGCGCAATGTGATGCTCTTCGAGCACCCCGGCCTTCCGCGCCGCCGTGAGCGCGTCGTCCGGAATCGGATCCCACGCGCCGAACACGAGGTCGTCGAGCGTCGCCAGCGGTACGAATTCCTTGATCAGCGGCGCGCGATTCTCGGTGCGCTTGCCTAACCGGATCGTCGCCATCTGCGTAAGCGACCCGATCGGCTGCGACAGCCCGCGACGCACGCTCTCCGTTCCCGCCATGAACGTCGTCGCAACCGCGCCGAGGCCGGGCGTGAGCACTCCGAGACGACCGGTCGCCGGTCGCGGGACAGGCCGGTTCGCGGCCGTTGAGGAACCCTGCACGAACTATTCTCCTTTGGCGATGACGCGCGGTGCCGGCGACGATGCGCTGCGACGCATGGCAGCGCTTGCCTCACTCAACGCGCGAACGGTAGGCGGACCAGACTCGTCGCGACGCACGGCCACGTGAACGGCGGCAATGCGCTGTGCGGCAGTGATCCACGAAGTGACAGTCAACAGGACGATGATTGCAATGAGAAC
>DATNAM010000222.1:0-4110 GCA_035572595.1 Gemmatimonadaceae bacterium | reverse complement strand
TTGAGGGCCTGTGCGCCTGGCGCGGCGGGAGCGGTCATCGATTTTTCGTTGGCAGAGAGGCGAAGTCCATGCCTCATTGAGACTTACGCGGCAACCGGCGCGTGCCAGAGGCGAGCGCCACTGTGGTATGGACGACGCATCGGTAAATCGGTCTCAGCGGCCGGTTTGCGGCACCGTTCCCTGGCGGGCGGAGGGGGTTACAACCTTTATTTGTTTGGCGTTGTCTGAGATTACAGACGGTGAGGACTGACGCTCGGGAAGTCCCACCGACAAGAGCGGGATACGGATTCTGCGGATAGAAGCGCGGGTTGAACGGATCGGCCGTACTGGCGATGGAGGCTAGCTGAACGGGGCCGTTTTCTTTGGGCTGCGGGGATGGTTGTTGGGCGCCGAGCAGGCTGGCCGGCTGAGCTGTTTGTCGATCCACCTCCACGATCCACCATCTATTCACGATTCCTCATGCTAGGCGACCTCGAACAACTCGTGCTTCTCGCGCTCCTGCGCATTGGGGCGGATGCGTATGGGGTGAGCGTGCGCGACGCGGTGCATGAGCGCGCCGGACGCGATCTCACGCTCGGGACGATCTACAAGACGCTGGCGCGGCTCGAGGCGAAGGGGTTCGTGGTGTCGCGAGTCGGTGAGCCGACGCCGGAGCGCGGCGGGCGGGCGAAGCGGCACTTCGGGGTCACCGCGGCGGGACAGCGTGCGGTGCGGGCAAGCTTCGCGTCGCTGCGCCGAATGGCGGCGGGACTCGACGTCGGGCTCGACACGCCATGACGCCGATTCCGACGCCGCGCCCTGCACCGCCTCGCATTCCACTCCGCGCGCTCGAGCGATGGCTCGACGAGCGCGTGCGCGATTCGATCGTCGGCGATCTGGTCGAGACCTACGCGAGGTCGCCCAACGCCCCGCGCTTCTGGCACGAGGCGGCCTCCGCACTCTGGCACTTTCACGCGCCACTCCAACTTCCCGAGGTTCGCATGTCGTCGTTCGTTGCCGATCTGCGGCAGGGGGCCCGCGTCCTGGGCCGCTCGCCCGCGTTCACCGTCGTCTGCGTCGCGACGCTCGCGCTCGCGATCGGGCCGACGACGGCGATTCTCAGCGTCGTCGACGCGCTGCTCGTGCGGCCGCTGCCCTACGCGCGTCCCGACCGGCTCGCCTTCGTGTGGGATCGCGGACAGAACGGCGCGCCCGTGAACGTCGGCTACGTGACGTACGACGACGTTCGGCGCGATGCGAAGACGCTCGCATCGGTGTCAGCGAGCTCCTTCATCGAGACGACGCTCTCGTCGCCGACCAATCCGGAGCGGCTCGAGGGCGCCGGCGTCACCGCCAACTACTTCGCGACGCTCGGCGTTCCGATGTACGCCGGCCGCGATTTCACCGCCGACGACGACCAGCCAGGACACACACAGGTCGTCATCCTCACGTACGGTCTCTGGCAGCGGCGCTTCGGCAGCGATCGGGCGATCCTCGGGCGGACCATCGACCTCGACGGCGTGCCGAACAAAGTCGTCGGGGTGCTGCCGGCGTCATTCGACGACGTGGTCCGCCCGGCAAGTCAGATTTATCGACCACTCGGGTACGTGACGACGCAAGTGTGGGCCTGCCGGAGCTGCCGGCACCTCGTCGCGATCGCGCGGATCCGTGACGGCGTTCCGCGCGAGCGCGCGATCGCCGAGTTGAGCGCCATCTCGACGCAGCTGGCGCGCGCGTACCCGAAGGACTATGCGAGGGCCGGGATGTTTCTCACGCCGATGCAGGAGTGGGTGACGCGCGATCTGCGGCCCGCGCTGCTGGCGATCCTCGGCGCAGTGGCGCTGGTGCTGCTCATCGCCGTCGCGAACGTGGTGAACCTGCAGCTTGCGCGCGCCGTGCGTCGTGACGGCGAGTTCGCGGTGCGCGTCGCGCTCGGCGCGGGCGCGTTCCGTCTGGCGCAGCAACTCGTCGCCGAGGGATTGCTGATCGCCGCGGCGGGTGCAGCGGCGGGGGTCGCGCTGGGACGCGCAGTGTTGCCGGCACTCGTGGCGCGCCTGCCGCACGGCACGCCGCGCACGGCCGGCATTCATCTCGACGGGTACGTGCTCGGCGCGATCACCGCCGTGGTCGCAGTCCTGGCGATCGTGCTCGGGGTGGTTCCGGCGCTCGGTGCGCGGCGGCGCGCAGTATTCGACGGCGCGCTGCGCGGTGCTGCACGCGTCGGCGGCGCGCATCATCGCGCGCGCGCGGGATTGGTGGTGGCGGAGATCGCGCTCGCGCTCTTACTGCTCGCGAGCGCTGGTCTTCTCGGGCGCAGCCTCGATCGACTGCTCTCGATCGACCCGGGGTTCGATGCGAGCAATCTGATCACGATGCAGGTCGAGGCGAGCGGAGCGCGCTACGCGACCGAGGCCGACGTGCGCGGCCTTCGCGAGCGACAGCTCGCGGCCGCGCGCGCCGTGCCGGGAGTCGTCGACGCCGGATTCGGCACGTCGATTCCGCTCGGCGGGGCGATCGAGCGTTACACGCTCGTGCCGAAGGATCGGCCGCTCACCAATCCCGCACTCGCCCCGCTCGGCGACGGCTACCGGGTCATAGGCGACTTTCGGCAGACGCTGCGCGTGCCGCTGGTCGCGGGCCGCGATTTCGACGAGGCCGACGCGCGCGACTCGGCGGCGTCGGTCGTGATCGTGAGCCAAGGGCTGGCCGCGAAGCTCTGGCCTGGCGAGAACGCGCTCGGCAAGCGTGTGTTCGTGCCCAACGCGCGGGCGCGGTTCAGCACGGTCGTCGGGATCGTCGGCAACGTGCGGCACACGTCGCTCGACGACCCGGGCGCCGGTTCGCAATTCTATATTCCAGAATCCGCATGGCTCTGGATGGGCCGGCAGACGCAGCTCGTGGCGCGGGTGCGCGGCGACGCGGGTCCGGTGCTTCGCCAAGTGCGCGACGCGGTGGCGGCGGTCGACCCGTCGCAGCCGATCACCGAGGCACGCTCGATGAGCGACGTCATCGTGTCGTCGACGGCCCAGCGGAATCTTGCGCTGCTGCTCTTCGCGGCGTTCGCGGCGCTGGCGCTGCTGCTCGCCGCGGCCGGCATCTACGGAGTGCTGTCGGGCAGCGTCGCCGAGCGAACGCGGGAGATTGGTTTGCGGAGCGCGCTTGGCGCGACGCCGAGTGACCTGTTGCGCCTGGTGCTCGGGCGGGGGCTGGCGCTCACTGCTGCCGGACTTGTGTTGGGGACGATCGGCGGGTTGATGCTGACGCGGTATCTGCATTCGCTGCTGTTCGGCATCGCGGCCACCGATCCGACCACGTTCGCGGCGGCGGCGCTCTTGCTGAGCACGGTCGCCGGCGCGGCGTGTCTGGTGCCGGCGCGGCGGGCGATACGGATCGATCCGATGATGGCTTTGAGAGAATAGTGAACGACCACAGCCGCGAACAGACGCTCGGGAAGCCCCAACGACAGGAGTGGGATACGGATTCTGCGGATGGAAGCACGGATTGAACGGATCGATCGTCTTGGCGATCGAGGGTAGCTAGACGGGGCCGATTTTTGGGGGTGCGGGGATGGCTGTTGGCCGCTAAGCATACGTCTTGTGGCAGGGATGGTTCTCATTGGGAACTATCTCCTTCAACCGATCACAGCCTGTTCGCGACATTGCCGGTGGGAATGCAGGCGCCGGGTTTCGTGATTGCTCATCGGACTTGTGGATTGAGGTGCTGTTGTGAGACCTCGGGATGCTCAAAGGAGTTGTGACTACGGATTTGACGGAGGAACTGCACGGAATTGACGGAATGAATCTTTGGGGTTGACGTTCTGGGCGCCTCGTGGCAAGTCTGGCCGCTCGGAGGGCGACTGGCACGACGGTTCAAAATGTGTTTCTTCCGTATGGTCCGTGCTTTGTTCCGTCCAATGCGTAGTTCACACTCCTTCGAGCATCCCGAGCGGCTCTCATGCGCACTGCGTTTCTCGGCGTGATTGCAACCGTCGTCGCTGCCCTGCCTCTCGGCGCGCAGGCGACACCGTTCGACATCGTGATCGCCAACGGCCACATCATCGACGGCACGGGATCGCCCTGGTATTCGGGCGACGTCGGCATTCGCGCCGGGCGGATCGCGGCGATCGGGAAT
>DATNAM010000221.1:0-13458 GCA_035572595.1 Gemmatimonadaceae bacterium | reverse complement strand
ATCGCCTGGATCCGCTCTGCCGTCTCCACGCATTCGATGACGATCGGCAAGTCGCTCGACAAGACTTCGATCCGGTCGGTGCGGAGGTGGCTGCTGGCGCCAAACCCCATCGTCGCGCGCAACACCGTGGCGCCCGCGTAGTGCCGATTGCGCAGCAGCACCACGATCGCTTCGTACAACGGCCGGCCGTGCACCTTGTCGCGTTCGCCCACGTAGATCCGCATGAGCGTGCGTTCGCCTTTGAATCCATGCATGATGTTCCTCGCTGGACGAAAATACGTTAGGCGCGCGTCAGATGCTCTGTCGTACCGCCAGGAGCTCCCGTGCGGCGGCCATGCCGGCGAGAGTCGCGGCAAGCGACACGACCACGCTGATCACCACGTAGAACCCCGCCCGCCCATATTGGCCCGACTCGAGCAGAACGATCGATTCGTAGCTGAAGGTCGAGAACGTCGTGTATCCTCCGCAGAAGCCGGTGGTGAGCAGTGCGCGGACTTCCGGCGTGATCGACGACGTTCCGAGCGCATAGCGAATGAGGAAGCCGAGCAGCAAGGACCCGGTGATGTTGATGACTAGCGTACCAATCGGAAAGGGCGTGCCGCTCCACCGTTGAATCATCGTGCTGAGGGCGAACCGGGCGGCGCTGCCGACGGCGCCGCCGATGGCGACGAACCAGATCATGAGTCCTCCGGAAGGGTTGGAGCGGAACGAACGGGCGAGTGGCCGAGCCGAGCGAGCATCGTCGCGAGGAGAGTGTGCAGCGCTTGCAGACGCGGGTCGATGAGGTGTTCCACGCGCGGATCGACGGACCCGTAGCCGCGCAGTCCCTTCGACGTGCTATCCTCGAGCCGCACCAATTCCGCGACGAGAATCGAGCGAAGCGCACTTGCACGAGACCGTGAGCGGTGTTGCAGCGCGAGGTCGCGCGACAAGAGCGCCACCGCGGCGCGCAGCTCGTGCAGCTGCGGACGGATGCCGCGAGCAAAGCCGGGTGGCAGGTCGTCTTCGTCGCGCGTGAGGCCGGCAGGCATCGATGGCGCTGGTTCCACCAACTGTGCGATGGTGGCGATCGCGTCCTCGAGCTGTCCGAGCAGCACCGCGAAGTGGCGGCGCTGATGCTCGTTGAGAATGTGTCCGAGGGAATCAGGGGGCAACAAAAAAACTCCTACGCGAGGGTCTCGTAGGAGTCATCAGCCGGGATCCGGCGGTTGGCGGCGAACTCCATCGCCGAGCATCGTTTGTTGTCCTCTCATGATACGACCGAGTCGCGCCGAGGGCAACGCTGCGACGCGACGCGGCCGGCCCGACAGGAGAGCACGCTCCCCCCAAGGCGCGCCGCCTAACGGCTGCCCATTGCCGCGCCCTTCGTCGGATAGCCGGCGCGCGCCGGCAGGGGCTCGTCCATCGCCCGCGTCTTCCGCGATGGCGCGCGCACGGGCGCCTCGTACGCGAAGCAGCGTTTGAGCTCGAGAAAGTGCTTCTCATAGAGATGCCAACTCGCGAACGCCGCGCCATAGGCGAGCAGCCCGCACAGCACCGCCAAGCCGAGCGACGCCGCGATGTGCGATCCCCAGAGCGCGGGCACCCGATTGCCCGGAAAGACGAGCGGCTGCACGTGCGCCCAGATCGGAACGTGGAACACGTACATCGCGTAGCTGTACTTGCCTAACGCACGGAGCCATCGCGCGCCCAGCACCCGCTCCGCGATCGAGCCGCGCGCCGCGGTCGCGCCGGCGGCCACCAGCCCGGCCCATCCGATCGACATCACGGTGTATCCGGGCCCTTCCTCCCACCCGCCATAGGTCCACAGTCCACCGTGATGCCGGAACACGGTCACCGTGATCGCCGCGGCCGCCACGCCCACCACCATCGCGACCCGCGCGCCCCACACCGCGAGCCGCTTGTCGCTCAAGACGATCGCCAGCAGCGCGCCCAACGCCAGCGAGTCGAGACGCGCCGGCGTGAGCGCGTAGGGCGCGATGAGCGCGGCATGATGTGCCCGCAAGCCCAACCGGAACAGCGGCGCGCCCACGATGATGGCCACGCACACCACGGCCAGCCGACGCCGCGTTAGGACAAGCACCAGCGCCGGCCACAGCAGATAGAATTGCTCCTCGACGGCCAGCGACCAGAACGGCCCGGTCCAGAAGTAGTTGGGCGGCTCGGTGCGCCGCACGAATGCCAACCACCAGTTGTCGAGATAGCTCCACCACCATCCCTGCTCGTGCCACAGGTAGTGATCGTCACCGGTGCCGCCCCGGTGCACGACGAGCAGGAAGTAGGCGGCCAGAAATCCGTAGTACAACGGGAAAATGCGCAGCGCTCGACGCCCGTAGAACGTCCGGAAGTAGTGCGGTGCGTCCTTCGCGTCGAGCAGCAGCGTGGTGATCAGCAAGCCCGACAGGACGAAGAACAGGCCCACCCCGGTCCACCCCGCGCCTAACACCCCGTGGACCAGGTGATCGCCCGGCGTCGCGTCGGGCATACGCAGCGTGAAGTGAAAAGCCATCACCGCCAGGATCGCCAGGCCGCGCACACCATCCAGCGCGGGCACATGACGCCGCGCGGGGTGCAAGTCCGTCGGCTCTACCATGGAGTTCGCCGCGAACTGCCAGGAGTGTGCCGCCCGCAGCGCAACACGCGGTCGGAGCCACACACGCTGACGCACGTACCTTCCCGTGCGTCTTCCCACCGGGACCCATGGGACCAACGCCGGCCGGTCCGAGGAGGCCGCACGGCTGGCGCCGGATGCCTCCAACGCCTAGATACTCGAGCACTGCCTTACCTTCTTTTCCGGTCCGACTGCCGCCGATGACCACATCCCAACGACCGTCCGCTCTCGACCGCGCGCGCATGCATGCGGTCGTCCGCAGGCTGTTCGGACTCGGGATCCTGGCACTCGGCGGCATCATCGCGACGCTGACGGTGATCGTCGTGGTGCAGCTCATGAGCCGGAGCCACATCCTGAAGGAGCGCGAGACCCTGCTCCTGGCGCGCGACGTCAACACGCTGGTGCTCGACCGCCAAGCGGACCTGCGCGGCTTTCTGCTGACGTTGGACACCACCGGACTGGTCCCGGAGATCGATGCCCGGGCGCACCTCGACCGCGCGCTCGCGTCCCTGCGCATCGCGTTGTCGGACGACGGTCAGTCGCAGACGGCGGTGGACGAGCTGAACGGGCTGGTCGCGCGGTGGGACGCGCAGTTCGTCGAACCCGCGCGCGCCGCCGCGCGCCGCGGCGAGCGCGACCCTGCCCGGCTCTACGCGCCCTCGAGCAAGGCGCTCGCCGACAGCGCCCGCATGGTGTCGTCGGATCTGGTCGGCCGTGCCTTGGCGCGGCTCCAGATGCGCGATCGCGGCATGGTCGCGGTCCGGTGGTCGTCGTGCGCGGTGCTCGTGATCGAGCTCGTGCTGTTGTTCATGATCATGCGTCGCATGCGCGTGCGGCTCCTCGCGCAGGCCGACGAGATGTTCCAACAGCAGGAGTCGCTGGAGCTGCAGGCGGCGCAGCTGGAGGAGCAGCAGGCCGAGCTCGAGCAGCAGATGCGGGTGATGCAGACGCTGACCAGCGAGCTCGAGATGTCCAACGCTGAGTTAGGCATGGCGTTAGGCGCCGCCGATCGTGCCGGTGAAACGCTCCGCGAGCGCGACCTGGAGCTGCGCCGGACCAACGCACAGTTGGGCAGGCTGTTCGAGGCGGCGCCGCTGGCGGTCTGCGCGGTGGACGCCGGCGGCGTCGTCCACCGGTGGAATCCCGCCGCCGAACGCATGTTCGGATGGTCGGCCGGCGAGGCCATCGGCCAGCGGCTGCCGATGTTGCCCGGCACCACCGCGCTGCCGGTGCAGGGCGGCGATTCACGGTCGGTGAAGACCGACGTGCCGGGCATGGCGACGCGCAAAGATGGATCGACGCTCGAGGTGAGCATGTCGTGGGGCCCGCTCGAGGACGACCCGGCCCAGGGCTACATCGTGACGTTCACCGACATGACCGACCGGAAACGGCTCGAGGCCCAACTGCTGCAGGCGCAGAAAATGGAAGCCGTTGGCCGGCTCGCCGGAGGCGTGGCGCACGACTTCAACAACATGTTGACGGCAATCAAGAGCTACAGCCAGCTCCTGCTGCAGGACGTCTCGACCGACGACGCGCGCCACAAGGACATCCAGGAAATCGACCTCGCCGCCGACCGCGCCGCCCGCCTAACGCGCCAACTGCTCGCCTTCAGCCGGCAGCAGATGCTCCAGCCGCGGTTGCTCGACGTGAATCAGACCGTGAGCGAGATGGAGAAGATGCTGCAGCGCCTCCTGCTCAAAGACATCACGCTCTCGACGCGGCTCGCCACCGCTCTCCACGCCGTGCGCGCCGATGCCGGCCAGCTGGAGCAGGTGATCGTCAATCTCGTCGTCAACGCGCGCGACGCGATGCCTGACGGCGGCAAGCTCACCGTGCGGACGCAGAACGTCACCATCGACGCCGCATCGGCGCGCGAGGGATGGTCGTTCCCCGTTAGGCAGGGCGACTACGTGCTGCTCTCGGTCACCGACACCGGACTCGGCATGGACGAAGCGACCAAGTCGCGGATCTTCGAGCCGTTCTTCACCACCAAGGACCGCCACAAGGGAACGGGCCTGGGGCTGTCGACGGTGTATGGGATCGTGAAGCAATCGGGCGGCTACATCCGCGTGATCAGCGAGCCATCCGAGGGATCCACGTTCGAGGTGTACCTGCCCGTCGCCGAGAATGCCGCGGCGCCGGCGGGACAGCCCGCCCGGCCCGCCGCGCGCGGCGGCAGCGAGACCGTGCTCGTGGTGGAGGACGACGACGGGATCCGCGCCGTGATCAAACGCATCCTCGAGCGCGCCGGCCATCGGGTGATGGAAGCGACCAACGGCGCCGAGGCCCTGCGCATCTGCGAGGCGTCGGCCGACTCGATCGATCTCGTGTTGTCCGACATCGCGATGCCCGAAATGCAGGGGCCCGACCTCGCGCGGCGCATCCGCGAACGGCACCCCAACATGGCGCTGCTGCTCATGTCGGGCTACACCGAGACGGCCAGCCAGAAGGAAGACTTCCTCGGCGACGACGTCGAATTTTTGGGCAAGCCGTTCTCGCCCGATGCGCTGACGCGCAAGATCCGCACCATCCTCGACGGCGCCGCCTAACGGCCTAACGCGACGGCGGCGCTACTCGTGCCTGAGCGCCACCATCGGATCGACGCGGGTGGCGCGCCGCGCCGGGAGCAGCGCCGCCAGCAGGCCGACGAGGCTCAGCCCCGCCACCGTCAACACGAACGTCGGCACATCGGTGGGGCTCACGTCGAACAACATCGATCGCATCACGCGCGTCAGCCCGAGCGCGATGACGATGCCGCACCCGGCGCCCGCGGCGACCAGCCGCAGATGTTCGCGCAGGACCATCGCCAACACGTCGGCCGAGCGCGCGCCTAACGCAACGCGGATGCCGAACTCGCGCGTCCGCCGGGTGACGGTATAGGCCGCCAGCCCGTACATGCCGATCGCCGCCAGCGTCATCGCCACCGCCGCGAACAACGACACCAGCGCCATGGTGAGACGCCGCGCCGCGGTTTGCCGCTCGATGAGTTGCTCGAGACTCACGATCTCGCCGATCGGCTGCTCGGGATCGGCGCGCGACACCGCCTCGCGCACGGCCCCGGCCAGCTGCAACGGATGCCCGGTCGCGCGAAGCGACACCCACATCTGCAGCTGCGCGCCCGACTGCGCCACCGGGAGATAGAGCTCGGGCTGCGGCGGGTTGTCGATCGACCCGGAGCGGAGCGCCGCGATCTCGCCGACCACCGTCGCCTCGCCGCCGGCAGATCCCGGTTGGTGCACCGGGATCTGCTTGCCGATGGGCGACTGCCCGGGCCAGAGACGCTTGGCCAGCAGGTCGTTCACAATCGCCACCTTCGGCGCGCCGTCGCGGTCGTCGGGCCCGAACACCCGCCCGCCTAACAATGGAATGCGCAGCGCCTTGAAGTAGCCGCCATCCACGATGTCGAGCCCCATGATCAACACCTGTTCGGGATCGTCGGGCCGCACTTGGCGCGGATCCATGCCTAACATCATCGCCGCCCCGCTCAACGGCAGCGTGCGCGAGAGCGCCGCGCCCACCACGCCGGGGTGGCGCGCCAGTTCGGTCTCGACTTGCTCATAGAAATCGTGCTGCTGTTGCACGCCGGGATACCGCGACGGCGTGAGGCGGATGCGCGCCGCGAGCACGTTCTCGGGATCGAACCCCGGGCGCACCTCGCTCAACCGGATGAAGCTGCGCACGAGGAGGCCGGCTCCCACGAGCAGCACCAGCGCCAGCGCCATTTCGGTGACGACGAGCACGCCGTGCGTGCGGCGTCGCGCGCCGACGCTCGCCGCCGAGTCGTCGCGCAGCGTGCGCTCGACGTCGGGGGCGGCCGCGCGCAGCGCCGGCAGCAGCGAGAACGCGATGCCCGTGGCGATCGCCAGCAGCAGCGTGAACACCAGCACGCGGCCGTCGATGCCGATGGTGCCGACGCGCGGCAAGACGCCCGGCCACGTGCCGAGCAGCGCTTCGAGTCCCCACGCGCCTAACGCCAGCCCCACCGCGCCCGCGGCGACGGCCAGGACGACGCTCTCGGTGAGCAACTGCCGCACGATCCGCCCGCGCCCCGCGCCTAACGCACGGCGCACGGCGATCTCGCGCCGGCGGCCGCTCGCGCGCGCCACCAGAAGACCGGCCGCGTTGACGCACGCGATCAGCATCACCACGCCCACCGCGCCGAACAACACCAGCAGCGACGTGCGACCGCTGCCGACGACCGTCCGGCTCAACGGCTCGATCTGGAAGTTGGGCGCGTCGAGCCCGGCCTTGGGACCGCCCACCGGCCGCGGTCCGGCGCCCGGTCCACCGGGACCGCCCGAGCGCGCGATCACCTCCCGCCTAACGGGACCACCGCCCGGCGCCCCGGCCTTCGCCGCCGCGGCTTCCGTCGACGCGGCGGCGAGCCGCTTGGCCAGCGACGACAGATCCGCGGTCGCCCGCGCGATCGTCGCCCCGGGCGCCAGTCGCCCGACCACGTTGAACGCGAAGTAGTGCTCGTTCACCTCGATTTGCGGATCGTCCGCGAACGCCACGCCGATCGGCAGCCACAGCTCCGTCCGGTCGTCCGGGAACTGGACCGTCTGCGGCAGCACGCCGATCACCGTATAGGTGCGGCCGTCGAGCGTGATCGTTTTGCCTAACACGGAGCGGTCGCGCCCGTAGCGCCCGGTCCACGTGGCGTAGCTGAGCACGGCCACCGGCTGGTGCACGTCACCCGGCCCGAACACGCGCCCGATCACCGGGTGCACGTCGAGCACCGGGATCAGCGCCGGCGACACCACGGCCGCCTGCACCTCCACCGGATCGCCCAGTCCCGTCATGTTCGCGCGCTGCGTGGTGTAGGCCGCGACGCCCGCGAAGTCCTGGTGCATGTTCCCTACGTCCAACGCATAGGGATACGACAGACCGAGGCGGTAGTTCCCGTCCAATCCGCTCGCCGAGATGTCGACCAGCTTGTCGGATTGCGTGTACGGCAGAGGCCTGAGCAGCACCGCATCGACGACGCTGAAGATCGCCGTGCTGGCGCCGATCCCAAGCGCCAACGTGAGCACCGTGACGGCGGCGAACCCGGGACTCCGGAGCAACGTGCGGAACGCGAAACGAAGATCGTTGAGCATGGCGGGAGATCGAGCGACGGTTGGCGAGCGATACGACAGAATGGACGGGAACGGGATGCGCAAAAGGAATAACTCGTGCCACGGGCGCGCGAGCGCCATCTCGCGCGCTCTTCTGATGTTAGCTCATGGACCGCACCGCGGCGGCGGCTCGGCTCTGTCCGTCTGTGGGACCGCTCGTGCCGAAAGCGAACGGTCGCCTGCCGCACGGGCTACCCGGGCGGCGGCTCGGTGAGGCCCGACCCTTCGGCGGCGGCGCTCCGCACGTCGATCGGCACCGCGACATCGCGATCGAGCGCCAGCGGCACCAGCCACTGCAGGTTGTCGATCGCGTTCGCCGGCAGCGCGTCCACGGCCGCCAGGAACACGCGCTGATCCTCGGCCGTGCGCGCGCCTAACGCAGCGTCGTCGAACGCGCGCACCACGTGCATGGTATAGACGGGATCGTGCCACACCAGGACGCGCTCCCACGCCGCCACGTCCACGCCCGCTTCCTCCCGCACCTCGCGCCGCGCCGCCTCTTGGGGCGTCTCGTCCCCGCGCAGCTTGCCGCCTAACGCATTGACCCGCCCCGCCTGCCACGCCGGCCGGTTCTTCTCGATGAGCACCACCCGGCGCCGGTCCGCCGAGAAGAGGAGCGCCAGCACATAGCGAAACACGGGGATTCGGGATGCGCGCCTAACGGTGCGCTCGGGGAAGTGCTTCGCTCGGGGAATGAGCCGCGCATGCCGCCCGTCGTCGCGCGCCGCCCCATTCCCCGTTCCCTATGCCCGAAGCGCGCCGCCTGCGGCGCGCGCTTCCCCGCCTCACTGGTACATGATGAAGACGGGAATCGGCCGCAGCTTCACCACTTGCTCCGGCGTCAAGATCGGCTTGTCGTTCTTGTAGAAGAGCTTGAACCCCGCGAACTGCACCGGATGGTCGAAGATGTAGTGCAGATACGAGCTCCGCTTGAGCGTCGGCGCCCCGAACCCGTCCATGTCGATCACCATCTGCACGCGCGGATCGAGATGGATGCGCTCGTGGTTCGTCAGCATCGGACGCGTGAACCGGTGCACGATCAACATCTTGGGCGGCAGATGGTACTGCGTGACTAACGCAGCCAGCGTGTCGGCCGCCACGTTCACCTGCGACGCGTCCAACGTGCCGATCACGTGCCCGGGCACCTTCGTCGCCGGCATCGCGAACTCCGGATCGAGCGCCAGATGCACCGTCGGACGCATCAGGTACTTGAGGAGCGGCGCGATCTCGCTCCGCACCGAGCTGCGTCCGACCTGAATGTCGAGGATCAACAAATATCCGCGGCGCGCGGCCCACGAGGCGACTCTGTCGATCACCGAATCCGGCATCCGCGCGCGATACATCCCGTCGCGGCCCGCGTTGCCCTGCGCCACCGTCACGATCAACTCCAGCGCCGGAAGCACGGGCGTCGCGCTGTCGGCGCTGGTGTACGCATCGGCCTGGCGCTGCAAACGCGCGAGCATCGAATCGGGATTGATCTCGCCTAAAATCCCCATCCGCTTGGAAAACGGATTTCCATAGTACGCGACCACGCGACAGCCCGGGAACAACGAGCCCGGCAGCGGAACCTGACCGAGCGCGCGGCGCGCCACTCCGGCGTGCCACGATGCCGGCTGCGCCGCGACCGCCGGCGCCGCGTGGTGCGCCCGGCGGGTGCGATGCCGCGCCGCGCCGTGCGTCTTCCCGGCGACGGCCTGCGCGCTGTCGTGCGCGCCTAACGAATCGGCCGACGCGAGCGCCACGCTGTCCTGCGCCGCGCGGCGAATCGAATCGGCGCGCGCCGAGTCGCTGTCGGCGCGGATGGAGGCCAGGAGGTTCGTCATGCGCGTGTCCGATGCGCACCGCTGCTCGAGCCGCGCGGTCACGGCGCTGGCCGTGTCGAACATTGTGTCCGCGCGTGCGGCGGGCCGCGAGCCGGCGGCTCCGTGTGCAGCAGCGTGCGGCGGATCGCCTCGCGCATCGGCACAGGCAACCGCCACGCCCAGCGCCAACAACGCGGCAAAGACGCGAGGGTTCAGACGTCCTCTCGCATGATGGATGGGTCCAGTCCCTCGCGCGTGCACCATTCCTCGTACGCCAGCGGTGAAATCTCGGATGGTTTGATCTCGCTTCGTCCGCCCCAGAACACGTTCGTGTAGCTCACGTCGATGGACGCGTCGGCGAGGTGCGCGTCAATCGCGGCTTTGTGCGCCAGGACCATCGCTTTGTCGGTCCCGTGCGCCACCGCCATGATGTTCACGTTGGCGAACGCCGGTCCGCCCTCGCGCCAATAGGCGTGGGTCAGGATGTGATGCCGTCCCACCTCGCAGCCCGCTTCGATCTCGCGGCCCGGCGGCACGCGCCAGTGGAAGAGCGCGTTGTAGCGCGTCACGCGCGTGCCCGCGGCCGACGGCTTCACGTGCTCGAGAAAGGTCGAGAAGCGGCCGATCACGCCGCGCTCGTCGAGCGCGCGCGACACGCGCAGAAATTCATCGAGCGGCACGCCGGCTTCCGCCGCCCGCGCGCGCCATGGATCCTCGACGATCTCCTCCACCGCCAGCTCGCGCTTGAGCCGCTCCAGCACACGCCACTCGAGGTCCGTTAGGCGAACGAGATGCGTGTCCAGAATGCGGCCCGGCTCATCGGACCGGCTGCCCGGCTCCATGCCACGGCGCCGCACGTGTCCCACGCCCAGCGTGAACAACGCCTTGGCCGGCATGAGCAGAAACGCGTCGGCCCCGACGTGCCGCGCCAAGTGCTCGGCGTGTCGCCGCATCGAGAAGCCCTGCGGCACCTTGAGCGTCGTCCACAGCCGGTAGGCCGACCCCTCGGTCTCCGTGTCCGTGGACCGAATCACCACGTGGCCGGAGAACGGATCGTCGCGGACCATGTAGTCGAACCCCGCGTCGAGCGCCGAAGCCGGAACGCGCCACGCCACCAGCGCCCCGGGGGCGAGGTTGGTGGACAACAACGTCTGCCGGACGCGCCGGATGGTGCCCGCGGCCAGCATGCCGCGGATGCGGTCCAGCACCGTGCCTAACGGAACGCCCGACAACCGCGCGATCTCGGCGAACGGATCGGCGTGAAACCCCGCCACGCGATCCTCGGAGACGGCGAGGATGCGCGCGTTGACGGTGTCGGTGATCTCGGTGGTGAGTGTGGGTGCGGCCATGATCGCTGCCTACAACAATAATCACGAAGAGCGGATCGCGCCGGTCACCAGAGGCGGGACACGGCGTAAATCACGAGACCCACCAATCCGCCCACCAGCGTGCCGTTGATGCGGATGAACTGCAGGTCGCGGCCGATCGCCAGCTCGATGCGCCGCGACGTCGCATCCGGATCCCACGCCGCGACGGTGGTGGCGATCAACTTGCCCACCTCGTGGCGGTGCTGCTCCACCACGGCCAGCGCCGCGTCGGTGATGAACCGGTCCAACTCGCCGAGCATCGCGTCGTTCGAGCGCATGGCCTCGGCGAACGAGACGATGCCGCGCTCCAGTGCGCCCGGCGGAGCGTCGGCGGCCGCCGCATCGCGCTCCGCGTACCGCACCAGCCCAGTGCGCGCCGATCGCCAGATCGACGTCGCGATCTCGTCCAACACAGGCGCGCTGAGCAGTTCGTCCTTGAGGGCCTCCGCCTTGGCGATCACGTCCGGCGACGTGCGCAGCTTGTCCGTGAAACGCACCAACGCGTCGTGGAATTTCGCGCGCAGCGGATGATCGGGCGATTCGCGCACCTCGTGCAGCAGATTTTCGATCGCGCCCACGATCTTGAGATAGATACGTTCGTCCAATACTTCGGGCACCCACCACGGACTCTCCTCGCCCACCTTCACGCGGATGATCTCGCGGTTGTCGCGCACCGATTGCTCGATCAATTCCAGCGCGTCGTCCAGCAGATCCTGGTGCCGGCTGTCGGCTGTGATGAACGAGAGCATCGACCCAAGCACCGGCGCCGCCTGCGTCGCGCGCACGCGCGCCGCGAGCCCGTCGCCGATCAACCGGCGCGCATCATCATCAGGCAGCGCTTCGGCCGACCGCGCGAGTCCGAGCGCCACTTGATGGGCGATCAATCGGGCGTTCTCCGGAACGGCCAGCCAGGTGACCGCGCGCTCCGCGATGTGCACCGATGCGAGCCGGCGCGCCACGACGTCGCGGGCGAGAAAGTTGTATTGGACGAAGTTGCCTAACGTTCGGCCGATGCGATCCTTGCGCGCGGCGACGATGGCGGTGTGTGGGATGGGAATGCCCAGCGGATGACGAAACAGCGCCGTCACCGCGAACCAATCGGCGAGCCCGCCCACCATGGCCGCCTCGGCAGTCGCGCGGATGAAGCCAAGCCACGGAAGCCGGCTCTCGTACCATCGCGTGACGCCGAACACGGCGGTCGCGACCACCAGCAGGCCCGACGCCCGCCGCTTCATGCGGTCGAGCTGGGCCTGCCGGTCGGCGTCGTCGGGCCGCGCCAGCGGCATCGTAACGGGTGCGAGCGGTTCGGTCACTTTCAGAAATCAGTGGCCTTGGCCGCTTCGCGGCAAGCCGACGCCCGAGCGCGCTATGCGCGCCCGGGCCTCACCGCAGGAGATATCCGGCGGAGAATCGCACCGTCGTTACGTCGGCCGGCTGTGAGTACACCTGCGCCGACAGCGCGAACGCGTGGGTCAGGTGCGCGGTGACGCCGCCGAAGACCGCGGCGCGCGTGAGATCGATCGACACTTTGGTAGAGTCGGTCACGCCGTTGCCGTCGGTGAATCCAACCTGGAATCGCGGCTTGAGCCAATTGACGCCGCCGCCGGCATAGAACGCCCAGCGTTGGTCGCGCGTCGTGAGCGTGAACGCGCCCTCACCGCCTACCATGTACGGATGGAACGTGTCCTTGGACGGAACCGTACCGAAGCACGGCTGGGCCTCATCGTCTGTCTGCAGACCTTTTTGCGGGCACGTGATCGGTCCCTGCACTTGGCCTACCGTTCCGTGCGCGCGGAGCATGAGCGACAGCGCGCCCCACGACGTCGTCGGCAACGACTGCACGCGCGACAGCGCGAAGCTGCCCATGTTCGGCTGCGCATCGTACAAATGGATGGGCGGCACGTAGCTGCCCTCGAAGATGAATCCACCCGGCAATCCGATGGTGACGCGGGGCCGCCCGAAAATGGGTGACAACCGCGTGTTCTCGCCTTTGCTCGCGAAGCACACGTGCGTCTGTTCGATCGCGTCGTTAGGCGTGGGCATCGGCTCGACCTCGAGCGACACGCGCACCGACCACGGGGCCATGTGCTCCGGTGCCGCGTCCACCGAGAACGCGACCGGCGCCGAGTAGAAGGCGAGGAGCTTGGCCTCGTTACTGTTTGCCGGCGGCACGCACTGGGCGGCGGCCGGTACCGCACCAGCGAGCAGTCCGAACGCAACGGCGGCGCCGCACATGCGCGCTGCGGCCGGGTGAACGAATCGCGCGTGACGGGACGAGGCGATCTCGTTCGCTCGCGTCAGAACGGGCATGTGCGCTCCGCATGAGAAAGGGTCTACTGCACCGTGATCGAGCCTGACATGACGGCCCGTCCATGAATCGAACAGAAATGGTCAACCGCGGGCTCGCGGTGGCGAGCAGGTGCTGTCACCGCGCCACCACCGACGCGCCCGCCTTACAGGCTCTGCCGCAGAAATCGCTGTACCTGTGGACGATGACTCCGCCCCGACGTCAGGCGCGTGCCGTCGCCTAAAATGAGCACGAAGTCGCCGCCGAACCACGG
>DATNAM010000220.1:0-14727 GCA_035572595.1 Gemmatimonadaceae bacterium | reverse complement strand
CTGATCACCAATGGCTCCCACTAACCGGGTGGCGCGTCTGGCGTGCGGCGTGGCGGCGATCGCCGCCGCGCTGGCCCCGCTGAGCGCGCGTGCCCAAACGCTCGCCGATCGCATCCACGGTGCATCCGGCGATGTCGAAATCCATTTTGCGGCGCGGCCGGGCGTGTGCGGCGACGGCGAAGGGTCGATGTCCTTCCGTTCGCGGCACGCGGACGATGACGACAATGACTACTGGACGCACTGCGAAGCCGGTCCGGTGCGCGTTCGCCTAACGGTGACCAACGGCACCGTCAGCGCCATCCATACGCTCGTCGGCTCGCGCCATCGCGGCATCGCGGGCCTAACGGACCTGGGCGTCGTCGGCGATGGGGACGCGACCGCGTACCTGATGCACCTCGCCCGCAGCGCCGAGGCAGCCGTGGCGCGCGAAGCCGTGGCGCCGGTGGCGCTCGCCGATTCCGTGACCGTCGCACCCGGGCTCCTGGCCCTGGCGGTCGATCGCGCGCGCCCGGTGGAGGTGCGCAAGAGCGCGCTCTTCTGGGCCGGACAGGTGGATGAGAGCGATGTGAGCAAACCCGTCGAGCGGATCGCCGGCGATACGAGCGAAAACCGGACGATGCGCGAGCAGGCGGTGTTCGTGCTGTCGCAACTGCCGGATGGCGCCGGCGTCCCCGCGCTGACCGGCATCGCGCGCTCGGGCCGCGATACCTGGCTCGCCGCCAAGGCCACCTTCTGGCTCGGGCAAAGCGATGATCCACGCGCCGGCGCCACGCTTCGCCAGTTGGTCACCGATCCCAACGTGTCCGACGACGTGAAGGGGCAGGCGGTTTTCGTGCTGGGCCAACACGACTCCGCCGACGATCAGGCGTTCTTGCGCCGCGAATTCGATTCGTTAGGCACGAAGAAGTTGCAGGAGCGGGTGCTCATGGGCGCGTCGCAGCACGGCGGTGCCGACGGCAGGGCGTGGCTCATGACGATCGTGGGCGACAGCGCGCGCCCGGTGGAAGTGCGCAAGCAGGCGCTCTTCTGGGCCGGTCAGGGCGGCGAGGTCACGACGTCGGACCTCGCGGCGCTGTACGACCGCCTGCACGAGGACGCGATGCGGCGGCAGGTGATCTTCGTGCTGTCGCAGCGCGACGATTCGACGGCCACCGACGCGCTCATCCACATCGCGAGCACCGATCCGGATCACGACCTCAGAAAGCAGGCGATGTTCTGGTTAGGCCAGAAGAACGATCCGCGCGTGGCAAAATTCCTGACCGGCATCCTCGAGCACTGAGGATCACATGACGCGACAGACTGGGATGTTTGTGGCCGCGGCGCTCGTGTCGGCGTTAGGCAGCGGCGGCGCCGCGGCCCAGTCGCTGGCCCAACGCGTGAGCGCGGCCGGCGACGGACACCTGCAGGTGCGCTTCGCGTCGCGGCCCGGCGTGTGCGGCGACGGGCGCGAGATGATCTCGGGCGGTGCGCACAGCTACCTGCGCGGCACTTGGTCCAGCGACGATGACGCGAATTGGCGCCGCGTCTGCGCGCCCGGGCCCGTCCGGGTGGTGCTGTGGACCGTGCACGGCTCGGTGGATCGCGTGCGCGTGTCGATCGGCGGCAACGACACCGGCGCGACCGTGCACGACCTGGGAACGGTGTCGGCGCCGGAGGCGGCCGCATACATGCTCGACCTGGCGCGCGATGCGTCGGGCCGGGTGAGCGACGATGCGGTGCTCGCCGCCGTCCTCGCCGACAGCGCCACCCCGTGGCCCGGACTCCTCTCGCTGGCGCGCGACGCCCGCTCGCACGACACGCGCCAGAACGCCGCCTTCTGGTTAGGCATGGCCGCCGCGGCGTCCGTGAACGGCGGCTCGCTCTTCGGCGATGACGATCGCCCCGACGAAACCACCGACGAGGAGCTGCGCGGCCAAGCCATCTTCGCGCTCTCGCAGCAGCCGCACGATGAAAGCGTCCCGGCGCTCATCCGCGTGGCGCGGAGCAACACGGACCCGGTGCTCCGCGGCAAAGCCCTCTTCTGGCTCAGCCAGAGCGGCGACTCGCGCGCGCTCGATCTGTTCGGGCAGATTTTGAACGCGCAGCGTTAGCGGCGCCGGGCTTCCGCGCGCCCGCGCGCTGCTCCAACTTACCGGCCGCGTCGCGAACCTGCGACGCGCGCCGGATCTCCCGTCCGCGCGCGCGCCGCGGCACGTCTCACGGGAGGAAGCCATGCTGTCCAGACGGAAGTTCATTGGCGCGTCGGCGATCGCCGTCGCCGGCACGGCGTGCCACACGTCTACCGCGCACACCAATCCCGAGCCGGCCGCCGACGGCGACGGCACGCATCCGCCAGCGATCGCCGCGCTCACCTCGGTCAAGACGCAAGCCCAACCGATCTCGGTGGACGAACGGCGCGCCCGCATCGAACGCGCCCGCGCGCTGATGCACGAGCATGGCCTCAACGCGATCATGCTCACCGGCGGAACGTCGCTCGACTATTTCACCGGTATCCAGTGGGGCCTGAGCGAGCGCCTGCTGGCTGCCATCATCCCGGCGACCGGCAGTCCGTTCCTCGTCACGCCGGCGTTCGAGCGCGCGCGCGCCATGGAGCAGGTCGCGGCGGGCCCGCTCGACACGGGCACCGACGTGATGACGTGGCAGGAGCACGAGAGCCCGTACGCGCTCATCGCGCAGGGCCTCACGTCGCGCGGGCTCGCCACCGGCAAGTTAGGCATCGAGGAAACGGTGCGCTACGTGTTCAGCGATGGCGCCGCGCACGCGCTGCCCGCGATGTCGCTCGCCAGCGCCACGCCGGTCACCGCCGGCTGCCGCATGGTGAAGACCGACCACGAAGTGGCGCTCATGCGCTTGGCCGCCGCGGTCACGCTGCGCGCGTACCACGCGGCGTGGCAATCGATCAACGAAGGGATGACGCAGCAGGACGTGAGCGCCCTCGTCACGGCGGGCCATCGGCGGCAGGGATTCGACGGCGAGGCGACGGTGCAGGTGGGCGAATATTCCGCGCTCCCCCACGGCTCGCGCACGCCGCAGACGATTCGCGAGGGCACCATCGTGATGATCGACGGCGGCTGCAAAGTGGAAGGCTACACCTCGGACATCACCCGGACCTTCGTACTCGGCGCGCCTAACGATGAGATGAAGAAGGTGTTCGACATCGTGTACCGCGCGCAAACGGCGGCGTTGCGCACGGCGCGTCCCGGCCTCGAGTGCCAGGCCGTCGATGCCGCGGCCCGCAAGGTGATCGTCGATGCCGGCTACGGGCCAGACTACACGTCCTTCGGCCATCGCCTGGGCCACGGCATGGGCATGGACGGACACGAGTGGCCGTATCTCGTCCGCGGCAACACGCTCGCCATGCAGCCCAACATGATGTTCAGCGACGAGCCGGGGATCTACATGCCGGGCAAATTCGGCGTGCGCATCGAGGACGACATGCACATCACCGCCGACGGCGCCGAGCTCCTCACGCCGCGGAGTCCGTCACTCGAACAACCGTTCGGACCCGCTGCCTAACGGATGGGCGGGGCGGGGGCGGTGTTCTCCCGCGCCAGCCGGCGGCTCACCGCGCGGAGCACGAACCGCACGCGGTCGGCCCAGGGAAGGCGGTCGAAATTCGTCTTCACCACGCCGCGGGTGAAATACGTTTTCTGCGCGTAGTCGATCGCGGCGTCTATCACCACCGGGCCGCCGCGCTCGGTGATGCCGGCCGCCTGGTCGACCACGTCGGCGATCTCCACGTCGCGGTCGAGCCGCAGGTACTGCACGCCCAGGCCGCCGCATAGCTGCTCGAGGCCGTAGTCGGGCACGCGGCTGGCGCTCTTTCTGCCTAACGCAAGCGACTGGAACTGCGCGATCTGCGCCAGCTCGTGGTCGCGCAGCACCACCACCGCGACCGCCGCGCCCAACGTCGCCGCCGTGAGCAGCTCGAGCCCCGTCATGAGGAACGCGCCGTCGCCCGCCAGCGCCACGCACGGCGTGTCCGGACACGCGAGCTTGGCGCCGATCGCCGCCGGCACGCTGTAGCCCATGCACGAGTAGTCCAACGGCGCGAGAAAATGCCCGGGGCGCTCGAGGCGCAGACACTCCATGGCGAGAAACGTCCCATTGCCGCTGTCGGTGGTGAAGATGGCCGCCGGACCGAAGCGGCGCTGCAAACCATCGAGCAAGGCGTACGGCGAGACCGCACGTGTGCTCGCGCTCTCTCGCCACGCGCGCTCCACGCCGGCGTGGCCGTCGCGGATGACGCCGCGCATGCCGGTGTCGATCGGCCGGTGCGTTAGGCGCGCGAGCAGCGCATCGACGAATGCCTTGGCGTCGGACACGATCGCCAGGTCCGTCTCGACGTTGCGGTCGAGCGCTCCCTGGCCGATGTCGACGTGAATGAGCGGCCGCCGCGGCGCCGCGCCATAGCTCCCCGTGGCGACTTCGCCGAACCGGCACCCGATCGCCAGCGTCGCGTCGCAATCGCGGGCCACCGCGCGCGCGAACGGCGGCGCCGCGTCGCCGAATCCCGGCCACAGCGACAACGGATGCGATTCCGGGAACACGCCCTTGCCGTGCATCGTGGTCGCCACCGGCGCTTCGAGCGTCTCGGCGAGCGCGACGGCGTCGGCGCCGCGCGCGCCGTATCCGAGATAGAGGAGCGGCCGCCGGGCCCGCGTGAGCAGCGTCGCGGCACGCTCGACCTGTTCGGGCGAAGGCTGCGGCGGCGGCGCGCCTAACGACAGCGGCGCCTGGGCGTCGCCCTCGTGTGCCAAGAGGTAGAGCTCGGCCGGAATCTCGACGAACACCGGGCCCGGCACGCCCGCGCGCGCGATGCGGCACGCGTCGCGTACCGTCCGATAGAGATCCGCGCCGCGCTCCACGCGCATCACGCTCTTGGTCACCGGCCGCGCGAGTGCCAACTGATCGATGTCGTGCAGTTGGAACGCCATGCCGGTATCCCGTCGTACGCCGCAGCCCAGCACGAGCATCGGCACGGTGTCGAGATACGCTTCGGCGATCCCGCTCAGCGCGTGCGTGAGTCCGGCCCCGGGCACGAG
This sequence comes from Gemmatimonadaceae bacterium, assembly GCA_035572595.1. GTDB lineage: Bacteria > Gemmatimonadota > Gemmatimonadetes > Gemmatimonadales > Gemmatimonadaceae > JADGGM01. The sequence continues at coordinate 9,682 of DATNAM010000220.1, read as the reverse complement.
CGCGGCGCAGCCCAATCGGCCCGAGGCGCGCCACACGCCGTCGGCCATGAACGACGCACTCTGCTCGTCGGTGACGAGCACGGGTTTCACGCGCGCCGATCGCGCGAGCGCATCGTAGAGCTCGATAGTGTGCGTGCCGGGGATGCCGAACGCGAACGGCACGTCCTCGTCCTCGAGCGCGCGGACTACCGAATCGGCGCCGGTCGCCATGGGCCCCAGCCTAACGGTTAGGCAGCGCCGGCGGACGGGCGCCGGTCAGAAGCCGGTGAGCAGGCTGCGCGACACGTGCGTCGTGTCGCCGAGGTACGCGAACTTGACGCCGTGGATGTAGCGGCGGGCGGCGCGCTGCACGTCCAGCGGCGTCACGCGCTCGAGCTCGGCCGCGAACTGGTTGGCGAGGTGCCAGTCGCCCTGGTAGAGCTGCGCACGCGCGAGGAAGTTCGCCTGCTGGTCGTTCGTTTCGGTGTTCAAGAAGTACTCGGTGAGGAACTGCGCGACGATGACGTGCAGATTGTCCGTGTCCACGATGCCCTGTTGCAGCTCGTGCACCTGCTCGCGCATGATCGCGAGCACGGAGTCGGGATACACCGTGGTCACGTACAGGCCGCCGGCCGCCACCGCGTGCTCGAGGAACGGCGCCTCCACCGCGTAGGTGAGATTGCGGCGCGTCCGCACCTCGGCGAACAGCCGGCCGCTCAACACGGCCGTGGCGACGCGCAGCGCCTGATAGTCGGCGCTCGTGGCGGCGGGCCCGTCGTAATAGCCGAGGATGTAGTTGGTGGGCAGCGTGCGCTCCTCGAGCACCGCCGGGGGATGCGCCGGCGATCCGTTAGGCGCAGGGTCGCCCGCCGTGTCGGCGGCCATGGCCGCCGGCACCGGCGTCCAATGGTAGCTGCCGGCCGGGAGCGTGCCTAACGTACGCTGCACGTCCCGCGTCACCTGGTCGCGGTCGACGTTCCCCACCACCACCACCAGCATGCGCGATGTGACGAGCGCGCTGTCGCGAAAGTGCCGGAGGTCGGCGGGCGTGATGGCGGCAATCGACCGCGCCGTGCCGCCGGGGGCGAGGCCGTACGGCGTGCCCGTGAACGCGACGCTGTCGGCGAGATACTCGACCCAATCGTCCGGCGACTCCTGCCGTTCGCTCACCGCGCTCGACACCTGCGACCGCACCAGCTCGACGTCGGCCGAGTCGAGCGTGGGGTGCATGAGGCGATCGGCGAACACCATCCACGTGCTGTCGAACGTGGAGCGGATGCCGCGGAATCCGAACATGGTCCAATCGGGATCGGGCTCGACCACGATCGTACTGCCCAACTGGGCGGTCTTGAGGCGGAGGGCTTCGCGCGAATAATGCTGCGTGCCGCGCTCGGACACCCAGAGCATCATCGGCGCGACGCCGACGGTGGAGTCTGTTAGGCCGCGGCTGCCGCCGAGGAGGTACAGGTTGACGGCGACGACATCGTTGGCCGTGTTGCGCCTGAGGATGACGTGGACGCCCGAGACGTCGAAGCTCGTGGTGAGCGTGTCGGCCGGCGGGCGTGGGGGGATGGGCGCGGTCGCGGCCGCGCCCGTCCCCCCCCGCCCGCCGGCCCACGCGAGGCTCGCGCTCAGCGCGAGCCCGGCCGCCCAGACGCGCGCGTTCATGGCTGCGGCGCCGTCCGCGCCGCCGCCGCCGGATGCAGCAGGTCGGCATTCGTCAGGCCGATCTGCTGCCGGTCCTCCGGCGAGATGAGCACGCCCACCACCCGCGGCTTGCCGGCGATGTACGTGCGGACGTAGCGCCGCAGGTCGTCGGGCGTCTGACGCGCCATGTTGTCGATGTAGCCGAGGTAGTAGTCGAGGCCGGCCACCGACCACCAGAAGCCGAGCTGGTGGGCGAAGCCCGACGCGCGCTCCAAGCCTAACGCAGTACCCACGGCGCGCTGCTGCTTCTGGAGCGCGACGTCGGCGGCGCTGAAGTAGCCCGGCGTGTCGAACTTGTCGATCTCCGAATCGAGCGCCGCCAGCGCCGGCTTGAGCTTGTCGGCCGTCGTCTCGCCGGAGATCGTGATCGGACCGGTGTGGTCGAGCGTGTAGTAGTTCACCACCACCGAGTGCCAGAGTCCGCTGTCGACGAGCCGCCGCTGGAATCGCGACCCGTCCTGGTTCATCACGTCGGAAAACACGTCGGCGGCGTACGTGGACTGCGGGTCCTTGCGCACGCTCGGCCCCAGCCACTGCTCCTGCACGAACACCGTATTCACCGGCTCTTCCACGATTTCCGCTTCGTCGTGCGGCAGCGGCGGCACGTCGGGGATCGGGTACGCGGTGAACGGATCGTCGCCGCGCGGCATCGTGCCGAACGTGCGTTGGGCGAGCGCGAACACGCTGTCGGGGCGCACATCGCCGGCGACGATGAGCGCCGCGTTGTTGGGCACGTAATACCGGTGCTCGATCTCGCGCATCTGCGCCGGCGTCACGTGCAAGATCACGTCGCGGTTGCCGATCATGTTCTTGCGGCTGTACTGCGAGCGCCAGAGGAGATGGTTCATCTCTTGGGTGAACTTGAAGAACGGACTCGACTCCTGGCGGTCGTACTCGCCCAGCACCACCTGCCGTTCGCTCTCCAGCTCGTCGGGGCGGAAGAGCGGCGCGCGGAACGCCGAGGCGAGGAACCCGAGACCGGCGGCGATGCTGTCCGACGGCAGCGTGATGAAATAGTTCACCACTTCCTCGCGCGTGCTGCCGTTGAACACCGCGCCTAACTCAGCCGCCCGCTGGACGAACTGCTCCGGTTGCGGATAGTCGGCATTGGACTTGAAGAACATGTGCTCGTACATGTGCGCCAGGCCCTCGTACTCCGGGGTCTGCGTGAACGCGCCGTTCTTGACGTCGATCTCGACCGTGGCCAGCGGCACGCCGTGGTTCTCGATGACGATCACCTCGAGTCCGTTCGGCAGCACGATCCGGTGGATCACCTTCTCGAGCGTGGCGCGCATGCCCGCCGCCGCCGCCGGCAGCGCGCTCGTGGCGCTCGACGCCGCCGGCGCGGGGCGCCGGGTTTGTTGGGCGGCGGCGGCGATCGGGCCGCACGCGCAGGCGGCGGCGAGCAGCGCGGCGACGCGAGCGCGGAGCGTCATCGGGACGTCGGGGCGGACGTGGATGCGGCCGCGTCGCGCACCAGCTCGCGCTCGCCTAACTGCTGGAGATACTCGAGCACGTCGGCGCGCACGTCGGCCGCGTAGCGTTCGCCCAACTGGGCGGCGATGTCGTCGATGGTCCGCAGGCCGTCGCACAGCGCGAGGATCTCGCCCGCCGTGTCGTTGAGTAAAATCGCCCCTTCGGGGTAGAGCAGCACGCGGCGCTGCCGCACCGGGTCGAAATCGACGCGGGCGAACCGCCACAATGCGGGACGCGAGCCACCGGTGAACGACACGCTCACTCGTCCCGGTACGCGTTGTGGATCGTGTCGATCATCGCCCACAGCATCTCGATCTTGAATCGCAGCGCCTCGAACGCGCGCTGCTGCGTCTCGACCGTGGTGCAGTACGCGGTGACGATCATGAGGCCCTCCGTGCTGTCGCGCGGCGCCTGCGTGAGGCGGCTCTCGAAGTATGCGTAGGCCTCGGGCTTGATCCACGGATAGTGCGTGGGCATGGACGCGAGGCGGCGGCGCATGATGTCGGGCGCGAACAACTCGGTGAGCGACGCCGCCACCGCGTCCACCCACGGCTTGGTCTTGCAGAACGTGACGTACGCCTCGGCCGCGAAGCGCACGCCGGGCAGCACGTGGCGCTCGTCTTCCATTTCCTCACGCGACAGGCCCAACCCGATGCCTAACTGAATCCATTTCTCGATGCCGCCCTCGCCCTCGCGCGTGCCGTCGTGGTCCACGAGCCGCTGGATCCAGCGGCGGCGGATGTCGGGCACCGGACAGTTGGACAGGATCGCGCCGTCCTTGCGCGGCACGGCCCGCTGGTACACCAGGCGGTTGGCCACCCAGCCCTGCAGCTGGCGCTGCGTGAGCTGTCCCTCGTGCATCAGCTGGTGGAACGGATGCTCCACGTAGTACGAGGAATGGAACGCGCGCAGCGCGTCCGTCAGCTCGTTAGGCGTGAGGGGCCGCTCGAGCCGCGGCATCGGCGGCGGCGGCGGCGCGGAAATGGTGTTGAGCGGTGATGCAGCCATGTCAGACCTGAAATTCCATGCCGTCCCGTCCCACCACCACGCCGGCACGGTCCACGGCGCGGCGCTCCAACGAATCTTCGAGCAGGACGAGGTTGGTGTTGTTGATGTGAGTGTACACCTTGTGCCGGCAGGCGAGCCCGGCGAATCGCGCCAGCGTTCCGGTGCCGCCGCCGATTGGCGCGTGACCCATTTCGGTGGCCGTGCGGTCGCCCAACCCGAATCGCTGTGGCTCGTCGTCGGTGAAGAACGTGCCGTCGAGCAGGGCAACGTCCGCGCCCGCGAGGCGAAGAGCGAGGGGCTCGTCGAGCGCGCCGCACCCGGGCACGAACGCGCACGTGCCGCCGGTGGCGCCGTCGTGCACGATGAGTCCCACCGTGTGGCCCGGCTCGTTGGACGTCGCGAACCGCGGCGGGTCGCCCGCCACCTGGATCGCCTCGATCGAGAGGCCGCTCGGCGCGCCGTCGCGATAGCGGAGCACGGCCGGTACGCCGCCCGGCTCGACCACCGTCACGTCCACGCCGGCGAAGGCGCGCGTCACCGGCAGCACGCGCGAGTCGCGTTCGAGCGTGCCTAACACAGACGGCGTGGCGTACAGGTGCAGGGCCCGTCCCTCCCGCAACAGCTCGATGCCTAAGGTATGATCGAGCTCGGCGTCGGTGAGCGCGATGCCCTCGACCGGCACGTAGCGCGTCTCGGTGGTGCGCGCCGTGGGCAAGGTCGCGATCTGCTCGCGCACGTCGGGCGACGCGTCGAGCAAAAACCAGCGCGCCCGGTCGGCGCTCACGGCCACGGAAGATTGCGTGCGGGCATGCGCGCGCTCAGGCGCCTCGCGAGCGGTGCGACACGACGGACACCAGCAGTTCCACTGAGGGAATCCGCCGCCCGCGGCGGTTCCCAGGAGCTTTACGTGCACACGTCGGCTATGGCGAAGAAAAGAAAAGAGCCCGGGGTCACCGGGCTCTTTCTCTCGTCCTGTTCAGCGCCGGGCGACGTAGGCCGTCACTTCCATCGTCACTTCGACGACCTCGAATTCTGGTTTCGTCCACCGCATAGGATGGTCCCCTCTCGAGAGAAAAAAGTGAATGATCCGGCGCGGCCGCACCGGTGATCCCACTTGCGAGGAACGGCGAAACGACGCCCCCGACCCCCGCATTTCCACTATACCACCCGGTCGTCGCCTCACGCAAGACGCCTCCCTGAGCCACCCCACCCTCTTTGTCCGCTTCCATCATCATGGACCCGCCCCGGCCCAGTACGGTCCGGGCGTTTGACGCAACTCGGACCCGAGCGATGGCACTCACGGGAACAATCCGGGTATAGCGTGAATCAGTCGCTGTTGTTGCCGGAGTCAACAGCCCTCACGAGGACGGGTGCGGGCGCAACGAGGCCTTTCATGACTGGAATTACTCCCGCCACCGCGCCAAATCGCGTCGACACGAAACGCTTTGAGGTTGAAGCATTGCCGTGGCTCGACGATGTCTACCGCTTCGCGCTCTCCATGACGCGCGACGAGTCGGACGCCGACGACGTCGTCCAGGAGACATTTCTCCGCGCATACCGATCCTGGCACACCTTCGAGCCGGGCAGCGAGTGCCGAAAGTGGCTCTTCACCATCTGCCGGAACGTTTTTCTCCGGCTTCGGGAACGAGAACGCCGTCGTGTGGATTACGGCGGTGATGACACGCAGCTCGAAGCGCTCGCGTCGGAGCAGGAGAGCGTGGCGTCCGTCGGCGCGCATGCAGACGTTCTGAGTCACGTCGACTTGGGTCCGGCGCTCGACCGCGCGATCGGCGAGCTGCCGGAAGTGTTCCGCTCCGCCGTCGTGCTGGTCGACGTCGAGGGCATGGCATACAATGAGGCCGCGTCCGTGCTCGGCGTACCGGTGGGAACCATCCGGTCGCGTCTCTTCCGCGGACGGCGATTGTTGCAGGAGTCGCTCGTGGTATTCGCGCGGGATGCCGGCCTCACCGCGCGCGATCCATGCGAGGTTTGACATGTATCTCACCGAGACGGTCGCCATGGACTGCTACGACGTCGTTCGACAACTGTGGGAGTACCTCGATGGCGAGCTGACGGACGAGTCGATGGACGCCATTCGCACGCACCTCGCGCAGTGCCGGCAGTGCTATCCGCAATTCGATTTCGAGCGCACGTTCCTCGAGGCCGTGGCCGCGACACGCCGCGAGCACCCGGCGCCCAACATGGTGCGCCGCAAGGTGCTCGCCAAGCTCCGCAAGGCCGGTCTGGAAGTCTGACGCACGCCTAACCTAGCGCCTAACCTAGCGCCTAACCTAGCGCCTAACCTAGCGCCTAACCTAGCGCCTAACGCAGAGCCGGGCGCCGGCGCTCAGGGCGCGGCGTGTTCCGCATCGGCGAACAGCGTGGTCGACAGGTAGCGCGCGCCCGAATCGGGCGCGATCATCGCCACGCGCTTTCCGGGTCCGAGCTCGCGCGCCACGCGCAGCGCCGTGAAGGCGATCGCCCCGCTCGACATCCCGACGAACAAGCCTTCTTCGCGCGCCAGCCGGCGCGCGAACGGGAACGCGTCTTCTTCCCACGCCGTGATGACGCGGTCGATTACCGACCGGTCGAGGTTGTCCGGGATGAAGCCCGGGCCCATGCCCTGGAACTTGTGCTCGCCGCGCGGTCCGCCGCTCAGCACCGCCGATCGCGCCGGCTCGACCGTGATCACCTGGATCGCGGGATCGTGTTCCTTGAGGAACCGGCCGACGCCGCTGATCGTGCCGCCGGTGCCCGACCCGTACACGAACGCGTCGACGTGTCCGTGCATCTGCTCCCAGATCTCGGGCCCGGTGGTCTCGTAGTGCACGCGCGGGTTGGCGGGATTGGAGAATTGGTCAGGCATCCACGCGCCCGTGGTGTCGCGGATGTGTTGGGCTTCCTCGATCGCCGCCAGCATCCGCCGCTCGGGATCCGTGAGCACCAGCTCGGCGCCGTAGGCGAGGAGCGTGCGCTTGCGCTCCTCGCTCATCTGCGCCGGGAGGCAGAGGATGAGCCGGTAGCCGCGCGCCGCCGCCACCTGCGCCAGGCCGACGCCGGTGTTGCCCGACGTCGGCTCGACGATCGTTCCGCCCGGCGGCAGGAGCCCGCGCCGCTCGGCGTCCAGCACCATGCCTAACGCAGTGCGGTCCTTGATCGAGCCGCCGGGGTTCATGCCTTCGATCTTCACCCACACCTGGGCCATGTCCGGCTCGACGACGCGCTCGAGCTGCACGATTGGCGTGCGGCCGATGATCGAGGAAACGGTGGGGTGCAGCACGGTCGTCGGCATGGGTGACCTGCTAGTGCAGTTCTACTTCCCATTCGACGGGGATGTCGCGGTCGAGCGACGAGCGCACCGAGCAGTATTTTTCCACCGACAACTGCACGGCGCGCTCGGCGTTGGCCCGATCGAGGCCCGGCGCGGTGATGTGGAAGCGGAGCAGCACGTGCGACAGGCGGCGTGGAATGGTTTCCACGCGCGTGCCCACGACTTCGACGTTGAGCGCCTCGATGGGGGTGCGGCGTTTCGCCAGAATGTCGATCACGTCCACCGACGCGCAGCCCGCGAGGGCGGACAACATGGTATCGACGGGACCGGGTGCCGTTAGGCCGTCGCCGTCGATGGGACTGGTGGGCCCGCCCGGCCGGCCCGCCGTGAAGCGATGGTCCGCGTGCCACACCAACTCGACACGGTTCGGCTTGTGCTTCACGACGGGCGCCGGCGCGGCCGTCCCGTTCTCCTGCTCGCTCACACGCCCGCTCCTTTCTCAATGGGGAGACGGACCGAGTTTCCCCACTCCGTCCAGCTCCCGTCGTAATTGCGCACCTTGTCGTAGCCTAACAGATAGGTGAGCACGAACCACGTGTGCGATGAACGCTCGCCGATGCGGCAGTACGTGATCACGTCGTCGTCCTTCTTGAGACCGGCTTCTTTTTCGTAGATGGTGCGGAGCTCGTCGGCGCTCTTGAACGTGCCGTCGGGATTCGCGGCGCGCGCCCACGGGACGTTCTTGGCGCCCGGAATGTGTCCGCCGCGCAGCACGCCTTCCTGCGGATACTCCGGCATGTGCGTCTTCTTGCCGCTGAATTCGTCGGGCGAGCGCACATCGATGAGCGGCCGCTTTGCCTTCCACTGCTCGAGCGCGTCCTCGCGGAATGCGCGGATCGGCGCGTCGTTGCGCTCGGGCGCGGCGTAGTTGGTCCGTTGGAAATGCGGCATGTCGGAGATCAAGCGGCGGCCTTCCTGCTCCCATTTCACGCGACCGCCATCCAGTACGCGCGCGTTCTCGAATCCGAACAAGTGGAACACCCACAGTGCGTAGCACGCCCACCAATTGTTCTTGTCGCCGTAGAAAATCACGGTCTTCGAATCATCGATGCCGCGCGAGCGAAGCAATTCCTGGAAATGCTCGCGATCGACGTAATCGCGCACGACCGGATCGTTGAGATCGGCGTGCCAGTCGACTTTCTGCGCATTCGGGATGTGTCCCATGTCGTAGAGCAACACGTCTTCGTCGCTCTCGATGATGCGGATGGCGGGATTGTCGAGATTGGCGGCCAACCAATCGGTGGACACCAGCAATTCCGGGCGGACGTATCCCTTGGCGAGGATCGTCTTGTCCGGCGCGGTAACGGCAGCGGCTGCGGTAGCCATGAGTCGGTCCTCGTGCACGAGTGAAACGATTCTGGTGACGAACGCCGCGGCGAAACAAATCGTTCGCGCTGGGCGACGTCTGCGGAGACAAAAAAGCCGGCCGCTGATTCAGCGACCGGCGCGGAACGCACGTTGCGACGTACGAGGTCAGCAGCGACTACGCGCGAATCCGCCCGGCCACCGGTTGGCGGCCCGACAACACGCGCACATGCAATGCCCCGCACGCAACTGAGCCAGCGACATCTCCATGTTTCAACATGTATCTGGCGGCGGCCGCCGTGTCAAGCACGCTCGGCTGTCGGTGGTGGGTCAGTTTGAATTAACTGGGGCTGGCCCGCCGCATGGGCTTCTTCGACCGAAGGATCATAGCGATAGCTACCGAGAAACTCACACGAGGCTCCACGAGGCGTGGCTTTTTCGACGAAGGGTTCAAAGGGATAACGAAAGCGATGCAAGAGACGGGGAAGATCGGCTCGGTGGCCATCCAAGTGACCGGTGCACGCACCTGGATGGTTTCTCGCGCGCCTGCCAAGCACTCAGCACTGGACCGAGGCGATCTTCCCCACCTCTTGCATCACTTTCGTTATCCCTTTGAGCAACGACAGAGGACCTCACCAGTCGCTAGCCCATCCTGCAGCATCGACCTTTTATTTCAAATTGACCCACTGCTCGGCTGTCAGCGACCGGTGCAGTCGCTAACCGATACGGGTCCCGTCATCCACGGCGCGATCGACCGCGAGCAAAATCACTTCGCGTTCCGTCGGCATCGCGCCGAGGACGAGGACTTCGCTCTCGAATCCGGCGATGCGTCGCAAAGGAAAGTTGACGACGGCGACGACTTGCCGTCCCACGAGT
>DATNAM010000219.1:0-5168 GCA_035572595.1 Gemmatimonadaceae bacterium | reverse complement strand
GCGGTCCCGCCCCCAAACGGTTCCGGCGTCCTGTCCGTGGACCGCTTGGCTCGGTAGGTGCTGAGGTTGTCGCCCTGCGGTCCTTCTCCCCCACTTGCCATGTCCACCCCGCCTATCGGAACTTTCCCATGCGGAATGACTTTCCCTTTTCCCTATTCCCTTGTCCCCGTCTTTCTTATGCCCGCCCGTCCAATAGCAGCCGCCACGATCTCGTTCGGCCTCGTTTCCGTTCCGGTGAATTTGTATTCGTCGTCGGAGTCCAAGGCCAGCGTCTCGTTCAACATGCTGCACAAAAAGTGCGGGTCGCGCCTCAAGCAACAGTACGTGTGCTCCAAGGATGGCGACATCGTCCCGCGCGACGAAACCGTGAAGGGGTACGAGTTCGCGAAGGACCAGTACGTGATCCTGTCGCCCGAAGAGCTCAAGGCGCTCGAGGAAAAAGCGACCGCCACCATCGACGTCGCCGAGTTCGTTCCATTGGCCAAGGTCGACCGCGAGTATCTCGAGAAGGTCTACTACCTGGGTCCGGACAAGGGTGGCGATCGCGCCTACCGCCTGCTCGTGGAAGCGCTCAAGGATACGGGTCGCGCGGCACTCGGCCAATATGCGGCGCGCGGCCAGCAATATCTCGTGCTGCTCCGTCCGCTCAACGGCGTGCTGGTGATGGAGCAGTTGCACTACGCCGACGAAGTTAGGCCGACCACCGAAGTAACGGTCCCCGACGGCGAGGTGAAGCCGGCCGAGTTGGCGTTGGCCAAGCAGCTCATCGAGCAGACGGCCAACGATGATTTCGAGCCGACCAAGTATCACGACACGGTGCGCCAGCGGGTGCTCGACACCATCGACAAGAAGGTGGCGGGCCAGGAGATCACATCCGAGGCGGCGCCGGAGACGGGCGGCAAGATCATCGACCTCATGGAAGCGCTCAAGGCGAGTCTCTCGTCCGCGCCCGCTGCCGCCGAGGAGAAGCCGGCGAAGAAAGGGAGAAAGGCGTCGTGAAGTTGATCGCGGGGACGAGCGGCTACGCGTTCAAGGAATGGAAGGGCTCGTTCTACCCGGAGGAAGTGAAGGACGACGGGATGCTCGCGTACTACGCGGGCAAGTTTCCGAGCGTCGAGATCAACAACACGTTTTACCGGCTGCCCAAGGAGCACGTGCTGCGCGACTGGGCAGAGCAGGTGCCGGACGCGTTCACGTTCGCGATCAAGGCGAGCCAGCGGATCACGCACCACGCGCGGCTCAAGCCCGAGTGCGCGAGCGCGGTGGAGTTCCTGCTCGCCAACACGTCGGTGCTCGCCGCCCGGTTAGGCCCGATTCTCTTCCAGCTCCCGCCTAACTTGAAGAAGGACCTGCCGCGCCTCGAGGCGTTCGTGGCCACGCTGCCGGCCGAGCGCAAGTTCACGATCGAGTTTCGCAACACCACGTGGTTCGAGGACGACGTGTACGAGGTGCTGCGCGGGCGCGGGATCGCGATGTGCATTTCGGAGCAGCCCGAGTTCGCGTCGCCGGTGGTCGCCACGGCGCCGTGGGGATACGCGCGGCTGCACCGGCTGGACTACAATGATGCTGCGTTAGGCGGCTGGGCCGCGAAGCTTGCGGCGCTGCCGTGGAGCGAGGCCTACGTGTACTTCAAGCACGACGAAGGCGCGGGGTCCGGCCCGCCGGCGGTGGATGCGTTCCAGCGGGCCTTCGCCGGGATCACCGTCTGCTGATGCGCACGCGCCAGACCTCGGGGCCCGCCGCTTCATAGGTCCAGTCGAAGCTGTCGGGTCGCTCCGCCATGAACTGATAGTGCAGCGGCCGTGGGTCGTGATCGTTGACGAGCACCAGCGACTGGCCGCTCGCCAGCGCGTCGAACGCACGGAAGATGCTGGGGTGCTTCTCGCGCGGCGGAATCGGACGCACGTCGAGCTCGATCGTGGTCGTGATCATTTCGACTTCCTCCTAACGGTATGTGATGGGTGGAGCGCCGGCCGGCGTGAACGCGCGGCGCTCATGCGACGATGTGCCGGATGCGTACCAGCACGACATCTGGCCGAGTCTCGTCGATCTCGTACGCGAAACCACGCTGGGCCAGAATGGGAAGCAGCACCTGCGGGACGCGCACGTTCACCTGGACGAGCGTGCCGCCTGCCGGCAGGTTCTCGAGCGCCTCGAGCGTGCGCAACAACGGTTCCGGCGGTTCGAGCCCGCGGACGTCGAGCTCGACTACGTTAGGCGCCGCGGCCGTATCGACATCCACCGCGCCACCTGATCGGCCGCCGTCGGCGATGCGCCGGCCATCTGTCGCGGCCGGCTCGCCGTCGCCGGAGGGACGCCAGAACCAGACAGACCAGTCGTCGGCCGCATCCGCCATGGCCTCGTGATGAAATCCGCGCTTACCCAGCACCGCATAGAGCGGCACGGGCTCGAAGATCGTGCGTAGATGCAAGACGCGGTCATCGGCGAGCGTGCTAACGGCGGCCATGACCCGCGAAAACGGCTCGCGACCCGCGCGCAGATCGTCGCGGACGTCGAGCTCGACCATCGCGGCGTGTGAGGGATGCGCATCGCTCGGGTATTCCCGGCAAGCCTCGTCGGGAATCTTCCCGCCGGCCGATGGGGTCGGGAGCGTGTGCGTGCCCAAGTCCGAGCGAGCGCCTAACGCTGCATTGAGGCTGCGCAGCAAGACATCCGTGCTCACGCCGCCCATGCGCGCGGCCTGCTCGACCGTCACCAGACGGGCCATGATCCGCCGCATGGCGCGATTGCGGAGCTTCGCCAAGGGCGGCGCGACACCCGCGAAGATCTCGACGAGCGACTCATCGCGCGCCAGCACGTCGCTCACGCGATCGCCCGCCACGATCGGTCCCCGTGCGATCCCTGCGCTCATCGCATCCCCCCGTATGCGACGCGCACGAGCTGGCTGACGAACAGCAGTACACCGGCGAGGAAGAGCAGCGCCCCACACCGGACGACGCCCTCGGAGCCCGATCCGATGCCGGCCCCCAGGAACGTTACGCCTAACCCCATGGCGCCGAGCTGCACCAGAGCCACTCGGGATGAGAACAACTGCGCGACCGTCGGCACACGCTTCTTTCCCATTTGGCCGCGGTAGTGCGCGATCCAGGCCAGAAGCGGGACGATCTTGTAGAAGAGACCAACGATGTAGAGCACGATGCCGCCGAGGAGCCCGATGGCCACGTACGCCGTGTCGAGTCGGGCGTGTTCGGGTCCCGCGGCCAGCACTGCCGGGCCTAACAGTGCGCTCACGGCCAGAAAGCCGAGCGCGGTCGCGGCGAACCGCATGCCGACATCGAGCGAGCGCTTCGCGCGCGCACGGTAGAACGCGTACGCCTGACGCAGAAAGCACGCGATGCCGAGCTCGAGCAAGCCCACGCCGGCCCAGCTCACGGCCGTTTGTTGGACGAGGATGCCGGTCGCCAGTGTCGGAACGCCCGTCGCAAGGAACACGAGTGCGCGCTTCGTCCACCGCGTGTCCGCGCCGCGTGCGAGGAGGAACATAGGGAGCAGTCGGTGCGACACACCGACGATCATCATCAACGCCCAACCCACGATCGCGACGTGCAAGTGCGTTGCCAGCACGCGCAGGCGAGCGGACGCGATGAAGCCGGTCTGCAGATTGTGCAGCAGGATGGCGCCGAGCGTGAGCGTCGATGTGAGGAACGTGATCGCGAGCGCGATCGCGGCCCACGTGACGTCGCGCGCCCGCGCCCGCGGCAGCGTGGCGGCAACATTGCTAACGGCGAGCAGCACGCCCGTCCCCACGAGCGTGATCCCGACGTGGCGTAGAATCGGCAGCGTGCTGCCCACGCCGGCGGCAAAGAGTCCGACGCCGGGCGCGAAGGTCCAGAAGCTCGCATGTCCAACGCGCCACGATCGTATGGGCGCGCCGAGCGCAACGGGAAGGAGTTGATAGAGCGCGCCGAAGATCGTCATCGTGATCCAGCCGAGCGTGAATAGATGCAGCACGCCGGCCACACGCGGTTCCGAGTAGGCGCCGCGGGCGAGGTCCGGTGCGATCCAGACGAGTCCGATGGCGCCGGCCACGAGATACACGACGGCCATGCCAAAGTGTTCGCCGGCGAGCGGGATCGCGCTGGTGGACGGGGAACTCGTCCCCGTTTCACTCCCAACCGGAGCGGCCATCGGCAGCGCCCTCGCGCCGGGCCTAACGACCGCGGTCACGGCTCCGCGCCCGCGGCGATGTGGTGCCACCCGAGCGCCGTCGCCACGCCGCGCGCAACGTGGTCGAACGCCGCGCCGCTCGTACTCGACGGCCGCGCGATCATCGTCGGCACCCCGCTGTCGCCTTCCTCGACGATGCAGCGGTCGAAGGGGATTTCGCCGAGAAACGGCACCGACATCTCGGCGGCGAGCGCGCATGCTGCGCCGCGGCCGAACGCGCCGGTCATGTTCTCCACCAAACCCAGCACCGGTACGTCGAGCGACCGGAACATCTCGGCGGCCTTGCGGGCTTCTGCCGCGGCCACACGCGGCGGTTGCATGACGACGAGTGCGCCGGAGATCTCCACCGCTTGTGCGAGACTCAACGGGACGTCACCGGTGCCGGGCGGCAGATCGACGACAAGCACATCGAGCTCGGGCCACTCGACGCCGCGCGCGAATTGCTTCACGGCCTTCGACACCATCGGTCCACGCCAGATCGCCGGTGAACCCTCGCCGAGAAAGAAACCGAAGCTGATGATCGGGAGGCCGTGTGCCGCGAGCGGGAGAATGTGCTTGTCTGTCGACATCCGAACGAGCCGCGCGCCATCCTCGATCCCAAGCAGGATCGGAAGACTCGGCCCGTAGATATCCGCATCGAGCAGCCCCGCGCGCAAGCCGTCGCGCGCGAGCGCCAAGGCAAGGTTGATGGCCACCGTGCTCTTGCCCACGCCGCCCTTGCCGGCGCCCACAGCCACCACGTGTCGCACGTGCGTTAGGCGTACGCGATCGCCCCACGGATCGGCAACGCCGTGCCTCGGTGCCCGCGGCGCCGGCGCCGGCGCTGGCGCGACGATCTCGACTGCCACTGATATGGCGCCGCGTGAACGCAATGTCTCGGTGATGCTCGCCTCGAGTTGCGCCGGCACGCTCGCGTCGGACGTCCGGAGCGCAATCCGCACCTTTACGCGACCGCCGCACACGCTGACGCCGTCGACCAT
>DATNAM010000218.1:0-2279 GCA_035572595.1 Gemmatimonadaceae bacterium | reverse complement strand
CGTTCTCGATTACTACACGACGCTGTCGTGGGTGCTGCGCGACGGAAAGCGGACGCGGGTCAAAGCGTTGTCGGAGCTGGAGGACGTGTCGTTCGCCGCGCCCGTTGGGAAGCTCGAGGCGTTCCACACCGCTGGCGGTCTTTCGACGATGGCGTTCCGCTACGAGGGGCAGATCCCGACGATGGAGTACAAGACGCTCCGGTATCCGGGACACGCGCACATCATGGAGGCGATTCGCGAGCTGGGCCTGCTCGAGCTCAAGCCGGTGGACGTGAAGGGGACCAAGGTGATTCCGCGCGATCTGTTCGTGTCGGCAGTGGGGCCGCGCCTAACGAAACCCAAGGGGCACGATCTCGTCGCGCTGCGCGTGATCGTCGAGGGCAGCAAGGGCGGCGCGGCCAAGACGGTGGGTTGGGAGCTGCTCGACTACTTCGATGAGAAGCACGGGATCAGCGCGATGATGCGGACCACCGGCTACTCGTTGTCGATCACGGGGCAGATGCAGGCGCGGGGCGAGATCAAGCCGGCGGGCGTGCACACGCCCGATGAGTGCGTGCCCGCGGCGGCCTACATGGACGCGCTGGCCAAGCGCGGCGTGGTGATTCGGAAATTGTAAGGGGTCGTCCAACAGGCCACGCCGTTGCGGCGCGGCCTGTGGTACTACCTAACGGGAGAACGCGGCGAGCGTTCCGCCCATGGCGTCGATGGTGCTCTTGGCGTTCCAGCGGTCGGTGCCGTTGTAGATGAACGCGAAGGCCAACAGCTCCCCGTCGCGCGCGGTCACGTAGCCGCCTAACGAGATGACGTTGTTGGTGGTGCCCGTCTTGGCGTGCAGGTTGGCCTGCGCGGGCGTATAGCGCATCCGGCGCTTGAGCAATTCCGATTCGCCGGCCACGGGCAGGGACGCGTGGAACGCGTCGCTCCACGGCGCCGTGTTGGCGAACGCCAGCAAATCGACGAGCGCGCGCGGCGTCACGCGATCCAATACCGAAAGCCCGCTGCCATCGGCCACCGTCACCGCGCCGGCCGACACACCCACCTTGGTGGTGAGGAAGCTCTGCAGCAGCGCGTTGGCCGTCTCCACCGAGCCGACGCCGTCGCTCGCTGCCTTACGGCCGGCATCGCGGAACAACAACTCGGCGAAATGATTGATGCTCTCCCGGTTCATGGCCGAGATGAGGTGCGAGAGCGGGGGCGACGCGAGACCGCCGATTTTGATCGCGCCGTTAGGCGTGGTGGTGAACGTGGTGGGGCCACTCACGGTCACCCCGCGCATCTCGAGCGCGTGGCGGAATGCGCTGGCGGTGAACGCGGTGGGATCTTCCACCACCACTTGATAGCTGCGGACGCCGGCATGCACGCCGATCGTGCCGCGCACTTCCATTCCGCCGTTAGGCAGCGAGTGCGCCATGATGCGGGCGGTGCGGCCGGCCACCGTGCGCACGTTCGCCGACAGCGGCAGGTCGGTGGCCGGGTCGATCGACACGCGCGCCGGCTGCTTGCCGCTGCCCGGGATCACGATCACCGTGGCCAGATTCTCGTTGCACGAGAGCGCCGACACGCGCGCGGCATAGCCCGATTGCAAGTAGCGCGTCTTCCAGCCTTCTGGAATGCGCTGCGGATCGAACGCGCTCGCATCGGCAATGAGATTGCCCGACACGCGCTTGATGCCGGCCGCGACGACGGCCTTTGCGAGATCATCCATGCCGGCGGCCGCGCCGCCCTGGATGTAGCGCTTGGAAATGCCGGGGTCGCCGTCGCCGCGAAGCACGAGATCGCCCTGGAGCGTGCCGCCCGGCGTGATGGTGCCGGCGCGCAGGATGTCGGTGCTGAACTCGTGATCGGCGCCGTATTCCTGCAGCGCGAGCGCGGTCGTGAACAACTTGAGGTTCGAGGCCGGCTGCAGCTCGGCGTCGGGCTGATACGAGTAGATCGTATCGCCGCGCGTGAGCGACATCACGAGCGCGCCCCACTGGCCGCTGCGCACGCGCGCGTTGAGCATGGCGCCCAGGTCGCTGCCTAACGCGGGCGTGCCCACCGGACTGGCATAGTGGAGCGGCGCCGTGCGCGCGGCCCGCGCCCGGCGATGCCGCGTGTGTCCGGTGACCGTGGCTGTCGCCGGTGCGGCGGCGGCATCGCTGGCCGATGCCAACACCGGGCTCACCCCGCTCTGCGCGCGCGCGCGGCCAACACCAATCGTGGCCCAAGCGATCGCGACGGCGCAGATGAATCGGGGGACGGAAACTCGGGACATCGACGAAAACGGGTTGGGCATAAGA
>DATNAM010000217.1:0-11917 GCA_035572595.1 Gemmatimonadaceae bacterium | reverse complement strand
TCGGCTTCGTCGATGCGCCGGTGAGCGGCGGCACCGTGGGCGCCGAGCGCGGCACGTTGACGGTGATGTGCGGCGGCGATACGGCGTCATTCGAGCGCGCGCGGCCGGTGATCGACGCCTTCGGCGAGAAGCTCGTCCACTGCGGCCCCGTGGGCGCCGGCCACGCGCTCAAATCGGTGAACAATGCCTTGCTCGCGGTGCACGTGTGGGCCACCGGCGAAGGACTCGCCGCGCTCGCCAAAGCCGGCGTGTCGCCGGCGATCGCGCTCGACGTGATCAACGCGTCGAGCGGACGCAGCAACACGTCGCAGAACCTGTTTCCCGAACGCGTGCTCACACGCACGTTCCCGCGCACGTTCCGCCTGGCGCTGCTCGACAAGGATGTCGGCATCGCGGCCGGCGTGGCGCGCGAACAGAAAGTGCCGTCGCCGCTGCTCCAACTCACGAGCGAGCTCTTTCGCGCGGCGCACAACCTGTTAGGCGAAGAGGCCGATCACGTGGAAGCCGTCCGCGTGATCGAGCAATGGGCCGGCGTGGAGATCTCGTGACCAACGCATCGCTGACTGCCGACGCGCGCGTCCAGACGACGGACGCCATCCGCCAACATTTTCCGGCGCTCGAGCGGCGCGAGGGCGGACGATGGGTGGCGTACTTCGACGGGCCCGGCGGCACGCAGGTCCCGCGCGAAGTGGCCGACGCCGTGACGGGGTACCTGCTCCACCACAACGCGAACACGCACTGGGCCTACCCGACGAGCATCGAGACCGATGCCGCCATCGCGCGCGCCCGCCGCACCATCGCCGACTTCCTCAACGCGCGCGACGACGAGATCGCGTTCGGCCAGAACATGACGTCGCTCACGTTCCACCTCGCGCGCGGCATCGGCCGCCGACTCGGCGTGGGCGACGAGATCGTGGTGACGGAGCTGGATCACCACGCCAACATCGCGCCGTGGCAGGCGCTGGCAACGGAGCGCGGCGTTACGGTGCGGATGGTGCGCATGCACCCGGAGACCGGCCAGCTCGACTGGGAGGATCTCGAGCGGTCGATCGGCAACCGCACGCGTGTGGTGGCCTTGGGCGCCGCGTCCAACGCGTTAGGCACGATCAACGATGTCGCGCGCGCCACGCGCCTGGCCCACGCGGCCGGTGCCATCGCGTTCGTCGACGCGGTGCACTACGCGCCGCACCAGCTCGTCGACGTGCGTGCGATCGGCTGCGATTTCCTGGTGTGCTCGGCGTACAAATTTTACGGCCCGCACGTGGGCATCTTGTACGGGACCAGCGAGCGGATCCTGGAAGTGGATGTCCCGCGGCTGGAGCCGGCGCCCGACACGGCGCCCGAGCGCCTCGAGACCGGCACGCAGAACCACGAGGGCATCGTCGGCGCCGCCGCGGCCGTGGATTTTCTGGCATCGCTCGGCGCCGGCGACACGCGCCGCGCCCGGCTCGCCTCCGCGTTCGATGCGCTGCACATCCGCGGGTCGGCGTTAGTCACGAGCATGTGGAACGGCCTAACGGAAATTCCGGGGGTGCGGGTATTCGGCCCGCCCCCGTCGTCGCCGCGCACGCCCACCATCTCGTTCACCGTGGCCGGCCATTCGTCCACCGACGTCGCGCGCCACCTCGCCGACCGCGCCGTGTACGCGTCCAACGGCGACTTCTACGCCGCCACGGTCATCGAACGGTTGGGCACCGCGCCCGACGGCGTCGTGCGCGCGGGATGCGCGTGCTATACGACGCAGGATGAGGTGGATCGGCTCGTAGCTGCCATCGGGGAATTGGCGAAGCGCGGGGACGCGCTTCGCTGAAGGGAAGCGGCGGCTGGCGCCGCCGTGGGGAACAGGGAGCGGGGCCCCCTTCCCCCTTCCCGCTTCCCTCAGCGCAGCGCTTCCCCGGTTCCCACCGCCTTCTTGCGCGACACCGTCGTCTTCTCGAGCGCGGTGAGGAACGGTTCATACACCGAGCCCGGGTTCCACAGCGTCCAACTGTCGTAACCGGCATCGTACACCGCGCGTTTCTGCTCCTCGATCTCGTGGGGGCCGTAGCGCGGCTTGCCTAACGTGAACGCCTGCAGCCACGGGCGCACGTGCGCCGAGGACGCGATCTGGAGCTTGAGGTCGCGCTGATGCGCGCGGCTCGTCGCGTCGTAGATCACCTGGTAGGGGTTGGCGTTAGGCAGCGGCAGGCCGAACGCGCCGTGCGGGTAGAGCGACGGATAGACCATCGGCAGCACCACATCGGCGCGCGGCGACAGCGGCTCCCACGCCTGGCCCACCTCGAGCGCGCCGGGGACCGTCGTCACCAGGCCGAAAACGTCGGCCGTGCACCGGGCGCCTAACTTGCGGATGCGCGGGCACGCCGTGTCCAGGAATTTGGCCAGCGCCTGCGGCTTGGACAGCCCGCGCGCGTCGCGGAACACCTGCGGCGGCAGACTCGGATACGGCTCCGGAAACCGGATGTAGTCGAACTGCACCTCGGCGAAGCCTAACCGAGCCATCTCCTCGGCCACGCGGATGTCGTATTCCCAGATCGTCGTGTCGTAGGGATCGACCCACGTCAGCCCCTTCTTGTCGCGCCAGGGCTGCCCGTTAGGCTGATGGATCACGTGGTTTGGGTTGAGGCGCGCCGCCACCGAGTCCTTGAACACCACCAGACGCGCGATCGGCCGGATGCCGTGCGCCTTGAGCGTGTCCATCAATTCCGTCAAGTGCGGGATGCGCCCGCCGTGGCCGGCGTTCCGCTCCACCATCGAGTCCCGCGACTCGTAGTTGAGCCCGAACTCGTCCTTCATGTCGATCACCAGCGCGTTGATCTCCGTCGAATCGGCGATCGCGATCAATTGCTTCATCCGACGCGGACTCTGCGACGCCCACCGGTTCACGTAGAGCGCGCGCACGATCGTCGTGTCGTCCAACGTCGCCAGACGCACCGCCGGTACCGGCGCCGCGGCCGCCTGCGCGGCCAGCGTTGGGCATGGCAGTGCCGTGCCGCACACGACGGACACGGCCACGAACCACAAAGTTTTGCGCATGGATGATCGGTGCTCCGGCACGATCCAAAGGAGAGGCACGCGCGACGTGTATTCGCATCGCTTGCACAAAGTACGACGGTCGGCCGGCTCCCGTCACACACTATATTTCCGGCATCGCCGCATGACCGTATCGCGCCACAGGTCCTCTCCCGGCCACCATGCCGCACGGCCCACGACATCCGCGCACGTCGCGCGCGATCACCGGGTCCGCCGCGTCGTTGGCCGTGCCGTATCAACGGTCCTGGCGTGCGCGCTCGCGGCCGCGTGTCACCGGCCCACGGGCGGTCCGCCCGTAGCCGACTTCCTGCTCTTCACCCCCGACTCCACCTATTGGGTCCACTCGGAATCGCGAGGCGTCCACGCGCGCGGGTCGCCCATCCAGCTCGCCCGCTACGACGGAAAGTTCTACGAAGTGTACGTCGCCGACGACGATCGCTCGTATTCCGACGCCCAAATCGTCGGCCAACAGGTCTGGCGCCGCGACATCGAAAGCGGCGATTCGTCGCTCGTCTTTCGCGACACCACTATGGACGGAATCGAACGGTGGTACGCGCGCACGCATCCGGATGACCGCCCGCTCCAACCCGATGACGATCCGGAAGACGACCCCCGCGTCTCCGCAACGAGCGAGCTCGATCTGCTCGATCAGTTCGGACCCTACGTGTCGTACGAGTATCGCGCCGATCTCACCGGCGAAGCAGGCGACGAGTGGCACATCGCCAGACGCGGCGTGCTCGACCTGCGAGCGGCGCACGACGTGAGTGTCCACGATCTGTTTGGACGGGCGCCCGCGCAGGCGCTCGTCGCCAAAGGACGCACCCTGTTCAGCCAGGCGCTCGATTCGGTGCTCGCCTCACACGACGCTCGCGCGCGCGCGGCCGCCGATGCGATCGGCGACTTCTCGTTCGACAGCGCCAGTTACGACCTCATCTCGCACCACGGAAAGCCGGAGGTCGAGTTCGTATCACCCGGGCGCGGTTCGCGCGGCGGCGGACTCATGCTGTCGCTCCCGCCAATTTCCGCCGGCAGTCCCGCCTGGTGGAGCGCCAAAGAGTCCGGCCTGCCCGACAGCGGCGACTCCACCAACCGTCGCTGGCAGAGTGGAAAGCTGCAAGTGGTCGCCCGAGCCGCTGCCAACGGCGACTCGAGCATGGTCGTCTTGATCGACAGCACCCGCCGTGCATGGAACGTTGCCGAGGTGTCTGGTCCAGTGCAGCGTCTCTATTGGTTGAACAAGCCGTCGACCGACACCACGACTTTACACGCACTCGCCCGCGCATTCGACGAAGCCGCTCTCTACTCCGACCAGGCCAGAACCGCGATGACCAAAGTCCAACCCGAATCCGACGCCGCTCAGACTGCTCATTTTGCCTCGCGCGACGGACGTCCGGTACGGGCGTCGCAGCACGAGACGTCCGAGATCATGATGCCGCAGCACGCAAACGTGCTTGGGCACGTGTTCGGGGGAGTCATTCTGTCCATGATGGATCGCACCGCAGCCGTGGCCGCCATTCGCCACGCGCGCGGGAATTGCGTTACGGTGTCCGTCGATCGCGTGGACTTCCGGGAGCCCATTCACGTGGGCGATCTCGTGATCATGAAGGCCAGCGTCAACTACGCCGGACGGACGTCGATGGAAGTCGGCGTGCGCGTCGAGGCGGAGAACATGATCTCCGGCGTGAGGCGGCACACGAATTCGTGCTACGTCACGTTCGTCGCGATCGATCGAAACGGCAGGCCAGTCGAAGTGCCTCACGTGATTCCGGAGACGGACATCGAACGCCGGCGGTTCAATGCAGCGGTGGAACGCCGGCGCCGCCGGCTCGAAGAACGCAACGCGGAAGAATCCGGTCGCGGCGGGACCGTGAGCGGATGATGCGATAACCAACCGGTCGGGCGACGTGCGCCGCGCACCGGACAGGAGACGGTGTGATGGCGAATCGAGCGGTGATTGTCGCAGTGTGTGTCGTGATGATGGCAGCGTCCGTGGGATGCGAGGGCGGAGAAGCGCGGCAAGTGAGCGCGGCCACCACGACGCGCAATCCATCGGGCTCGCCCTTCAAGAACGCCACCGACAGTCTGCAGATGGTGGCGATCAAGCACAGCATCGATTCCGTCACGTCGGATCTGGACAGCATGTCGGCCGCCAACGGCGATGACCAACGACACATGCTGCCGGCGCACGAACAGCTGGTGAGCGACTTCCTCACCCGAAACGACGCGAAGATGCGCGCCATGCACGTCAAGATCGACCCCGATTGGTTGACCATCATCGACTCGGTGCGGAACGATCTGGCGCGCATGCCTAACATGTCGTCCGAGCAGCTGCACGCGTTTTTCCCCGAGCACGCGCGCCGCGTGATGCGCATCCTGGCGTGCATCGACATGCGCGACATGTGATGATCGCGCCGGTGCCCGCTTGCGAAGGCAAGGACGAACACGCAACATCCGTCACATGAACCCCCCGCCGTTCACCGCCGAGCAAGCCACGAAAACGCTTCCGTTGGTCAGCCGCATCGTGCGCGACATCGTGCGGCTCTACGCCAAGTGGCGCGAGCGCGTCGCCGAGCTGGAGTTGGCGGCCGCGGCGTCGCGCGCCGATGCTCCCGATCCACGGCTCGCCGAGCTCGAGCGCGACACCCAGGCGTTGGCGGGCGAAATCGAAGCGTGCATCCGCGAAATCCAGGCGCTGGGCGCCGAATACAAAACACCGCTCGATGCCGGTCTCGTGGATTTCCCGGCCGATTTGGAAGGCAGGCCCGTCTATCTGTGTTGGCGATTGGGCGAAGCGTCGGTGGACCACTGGCACGAGATCGATGGCGGATTTGCCGGACGGCAGCCGCTCGTAGCGCAACCAATCGCGTGAGACCACATGGCCAAGGCTAAGTCCGAACGCACGTTCGGAGATCTCGAAGGACGAACGTGGCGAGTCGTAGTGAAGCTCGCCGGATCCAGCAACGCGATGGTGGTCTTTCAGTTAGTGGGTGCGCCGAACGCACGCCAGGACCGTTATGCGTGGTTCAACTCGGACAGTGCCGAAGCGCGCAGCGTGACGTCGCACCTGGATGCTCCGGTCATTTTGCGCGCGCTCACCGACGATGCGCTGGCGCTCCTCTTCCGCAAATCGATGTTGATCGCGGCCTCATCGAATCCCCTTGGGATTCCTGTAACCGAGTTCGCGGTGTGACACCTGTCCGGCCGGCTGGTTGCGAACGCGGACGCGCACCGTACGTTACGTCCGACGCCACCGCGGGTTGCGCGGTTCGGTTCGGGCCTGCAATGTGGGACAGGGTGCACGCAGTGCCCCTGTGCAGTCCGTTCGAGGTTGGCGTTTCCACTTCAACGAGGGTCGTCCAATGACTGACGTTGCTCGACGGGTGCGGGCCAGTTGTGCAGTCACTCTCGTTCTATTCGCCCTTGCCGCGTGCAACAGCGGAGAGGAGAAAGGGCCGAAACAGGGCGAGCTCATCGTGCGCGGCACGGTGCACATGGTGACTGGGGCTGACAGCTCCACCTGCTGGAAGTTCACGTCGACGAAGGGCAAGGACTACGAGTTGCAGCCGGCGCAAGTGCCTAACGATCTGCTGACGGACAACGCGTCCGCCAAGTTGATCATCAAGCCCCTCGAGGGTGGCGGCACCTTCTGCAAGGTCGGCCCGGTCGTGACGGTGGATTCCGTGGATTCGGTGAGCGCGGGCACGGCGCCCGCGGCGTCGGGCACCTAGGTCAAGCTGGCGGGGCGCTCACACGCCCAAGCCTAACGTCGCATCCGGCGCGTGCGGGATCTCGATTTCCATCCCGTCACGCGCCGCGACTGCGTCGGGGAATCGTTCCCGCGCTTCCCGTACCAACTCCGCGGTGTCGCGCGAGTAGCGCGCCGAGAAATGCGTGAGCGCGAGCCGCGCGACGCCGGCGCGCGCCGCCAGCTCCGCGGCCTCGCGCGCCGTCGCGTGCCCCGTTTCCACGGCACGCTCGGCTTCCTCGTCGCCGAAGGTCGCTTCGTGCACCAGCAGGTCGGCGCCGCGCGCGGCCTCGCCTAACCCATCGTTAGGCCGAGTGTCGCCGGACAGGGCCACCCGGCGCCCGCGGCGGGCGGGGCCCACCAGCATGTGCGGCGGGATCACGCGGCCGTCCTCCAGCGTCACCGGTTGGCCGCGGTGGATGCGGCCCCACAACGGACCCTCCGGGATGCCTAACGAACGGGCGAGCTCCGGGTTGAACCGTCCCCGGCGCTCCTCCTCCACCAGCACGTAGCTCAACGCGGCGGCGCCGCGGTGGTCGGCGGCGATCGCCGAGATCGCGTAGCCGTCGCGCGACACGCTGTTGCCGGGCTCGAGCTCGGTGATCTCGACCGGAAATCCCACGCGGTCCACGCCGAAGTGCGTCGCCGTGCGCAGCACGCGCGCGCCGCCGCGCGGTCCCCATAACCGGAACGGTTCCGTGCGGCCCTGCAGCGCCAGCGTCCGGAACAACCCGACGATCCCGATGAGGTGATCGCCGTGGAAATGCGTGAAAAAGATGTCGGACAGCGCGAACGAGATACCGTAGCGCATCATCTGGCGCTGCGTTCCCTCGCCGCAATCAAACAGCAGCGTTTCTCCCTCGCGAATGATCGCGAGCGAGGAAACACCGCGTTCGACCGTTGGACGGGCGGCGGAGGTGCCGAGGAAGCGGACGGTGAGCGACATGGGCGATCGTCGCGGAATATATAGTAGGAGCGCCGGACTCGACCGGCGTCAGCCTGCGAGGATCGCGTCCAACCGGTCGCGGTCGATGTTGCCGCCGCTTACGATGATGGCCACGGGTCCGGGCCACTCGTGCGCGTGTCCCTCGAGCAGTGCGGCGATGCCGACCGCGCCGGCCCCTTCCACCGTTAGGGATTCATCGCGCGCCAGCTCGGCGATGGCGTGGGCGATGCTCGATTCGGCGACCGTCACGATGTCGTCGAGCGTGTGGCGGCCCAAGTCGAGCGCGATGTCGTCGATGTCGCCGGCGAGACCGTCGGCCAGCGTGGGCTCGGCGGGGATCGACACGAGCGACTGCGCGGCGAGGGAGCGCGACATGGCGGCGGTGTTCACGCTCTGCGCGCCGACGATGCGCGTGTCGGGCGACACGTGCCGCAACAACAAACCGCAGCCGCCGAGCAGGCCGCCTCCGCCGACGGGTGTCACGAGGGTGGCGAGGTCCGGCAGCTCCTCGAGAATCTCGAGCGCCACGGTTCCTTGTCCGGCCAGCAGGGCATCGCCGGTGCACGGATGGATGAACGTGGCATCGTGCTCCTGCGCGAATTCGATCGCGCGGGCCATCGCGGCATCGTAGTGCGGCTCCTGGTCGTTGACCGTGGCGCCGAGTGCCGCGATGCCGTCGCGTTTGACGCGGGGTGCCGTGCGCGGGACGAAAATGGTGGCGGGCGCGTGAAAATGGTTTGCGCTCCAGGCCACGCCCAGTCCGTGGTTGCCGGCCGACGATGCGACGATGCCTCGTGCGCGGACTTGGGGGGCGAGCGTGGCAACGGTGTTGAATGCGCCACGCAGCTTGAACGAGCCTGTGATCTGCGTGGACTCGAGCTTGAGGTAGACGTCGCGCTTGGCGCGTTCGCTCAAGCCGAGTGAGAGGCGGAGCGGTGTGCGGCGCACGACATCGCGGATGCGATGTGCGGCGGCGAAGATCTCGGTTGGCTTGAGGTCGGTGAACATCGTGGCATGCTAAGTGTATTAGCGACAGGGAAAGGGGAATAGGGAAAAGGGAATGACGTGACTGATGTCGAGGACGGCGCGTCATTGGGGGAACGCAGCGCACAGCCAGCTTGACCGGCCCTAGCGAAGCGAGTAGCATTCCACAGCTTGTTGCGGCCCCGCCACGCGCGGGGTTTTTGACGAGCGGGGCGAGGCGGGAAGTTCACCGACCCGATCGCTGCAAGTGGTTGACGGGGCTGTAGCTCAGCTGGGAGAGCGCTGCAATCGCACTGCAGAGGTCAGGGGTTCGATTCCCCTCAGCTCCATGGCATGCCGGCTGCTTGGTTCGCCGGAAGCCGAAAGTTCTGCGGCGTGCGCCTTCGATCGGTAGGACATAGAGTTCCAATGACGAGGGTGTCACCCGCTCTGCGAAGGGGTTTAAAATTGCCCGCCACCGTTCGGTAGGACGGAGAGTTCCAATGACGGTGTGCGTGGCGTCCCCCTCGCGGATCTGATGGCCGAACAGGAAGAATGATTGGCTGAGCGCCGCGGTGGTCCGTGGCGCTCTTTTTTATTTTCCGGCCGGACCGGCCAGCTGCTGGACGTCGGCGCGGAGGGCGGAGAGGGTCTCGCCCGAGAAGCGATCGAACTCGACTTCGGCGCCGGTGCGAAAGTCTTCGACCGCGGCGTCGCCCAAGCTTCCCAGCCAGCGCATGATGCCGCTTTCGCGGACGGTGAGGTCGTATTCGCGGAAGGCCACCGATGGTGCGTCGTGGCCGTCGCCGTCGCGGAGGTCGAACGTGAGGCTCGCGCCGGCGCCTTGAAACGGGCGCTTGAGGGGCGAGTGGAGCATCGTTTCCACGAAGGGCGGCAGCTGCCAGTCGGGTTCTTTGCGGAACGTGGCCGTGAAGGCGTGATCGTTAGGCGCGCGGGCAAGGGTGACGTCGCCGATCAGGTTGGCGAGGCCGACGTGGAAGATGAACGTGCGTGTGGCCGCGTCGATGCGGACGTGCAGCGTGTCGGGCATGCGGGCCGGCGGACCGCGGAGCGGCGCCAGGTTGCCGTTGGCGATGCGGAGGTCGAGGGACCACGAGTCGCCGCGTTTGGCGGCATCCCACCAGGCGCGATTGGCGCCATCGAACACGAGGATTTCGCCGCCGGTGGGGGAGACGTAGTGGGAGAGGTAGTGGGCGAGGTGGGGGAAGGTGTTCGTCAAGCGGTCGGCGTGGACGGTGCCGGCCAGGTGGACGTTGGCGCCGCCGGCCGGGTTCGGCACGAGGCGGAGCGTGTCGAGCGACACGGCTCTGCCTAACGCTGCGGTGGTGCGGGGCAGGTCGCGCGCGAGCGCCGTCCGCGCCGCCGCCGCGTTGCCGGCCGCGTGCTCGGCCCCCGCAAAGAGCGCGGTGAGCGCGGCGCCCAACTCGTTGCCGGTGATGGGGCCGACGGCGAGCTCGTCGCGCACCTCCCAGGCGTAGTCGTCGCTGCCGGCGTGCGTTAGGCGCATCACTCGGCGATAGTCCCCAGGATGGGTTGGCGGTGGGGCGTCGCCGGACGCGACGAGCGAGTAGCGGCCGGGCGTGCCGTGGCCCGCCAGTACCAGCGTGCGCGCGTCGCCGTGCGATGCCGTCCACGCCGTCTTGTCATGGAAGAGCTTGGATGGGACGAGCGCCGATTTCGCGAACTCGGGGCGGAGCGCGTCGAGGCGCGCGTCGCGGTCGTGCGGGCCGAAGCGCGCGGCGAGCGATGCGAGGAGCTGATCCGACTCCGAGGGCGCGCCGAGCGCGACCGCCGGCGCTCGACAGGCCGCGAGGGTGAGGATTGCGGCGGCGAGCGCGAGTCGGGAGCCGGCAGGTGAAGACACGCCGGCAATCTCGGCGGCGGGCGGAGCCGGTGGAAGCCCTGTCGGCCGGTACGATTGCGGCGCCGGCGCGCCGCGTGCTCTCGTCCGCGCCGCGGCCGTTAGGCCAGGCTCCGATTTGTCAATGCCCAACGACGCTTGCGTTTGCATGTGGGCCGGCAGTAGGATCCAGTGTCGGGCGGCGCCCAACGATCGGGATGCCGCGTCGTGTCACCGTTAGACGCGCGCCGGATGATCGTGTCGGCGCTGCCGGTGGATGCCACGGACAACCGACGGGCGACGCGTCGCCGCCGACGTTCGTGTTCGCGAGGTGAGTGATGGTCATGCCTAACGCAAGGGTGCTGGCTGGGTGTCGCGCGGCGGTGCTGTGCGCCGCCATGGGCGTCGCCGCCGCCTGCTCGTCCAGCACGGCGCCGGCGGCGCCATTCTTCGGCACCTACCAGCTCGTGACCGTCAACGGCCATGCCGTTCCCGAGACCGACGAGCCGGATTCGCTCCCGACGATCAACAGCGGAATTCTCACCGTGATCGGCGGCGACACGGCGGCGATGGACCTGACACTCCCGGGCGGGCTAGAGTACGTCGTATCGGCGGAGTTTACGATCCGCGCCAACCGCCTGATTCTGTGGATGCCCACCCGCGCCGCTCCGCTCGTGATCGACACCGGTACGATCGACAGTGCCGGTGTCACCGTGGCCCACCATTGGTTCGGGACCACGATCCTGTCGTTGCGGTTCCAACGTTAGGCAAGGAGGTCGCGGTGCGGCATCTGGCGGTGGTGACTCTGATTGCGGCGTTGGCCGCGTGCAGCGGCACGACCTCGGTGGCGCCCTTCGGGGGCACGTACAATTTGCTCAGCGTGGACGGGACGCTCGAGCCGCAGGGCTTGTATCCGGCGTCGAACAATCCGGAGCTCGTCGGCGGCACATTGGTTGTCGCCGCGGACACGCTGACCGTGACGCTCTCGGTGCAGTCGGTGGACAGCGCCGGTCACGCGGTTGGCGCCGTGACGCCGTACGTGTTCGACATTCCGTACGAGCGACAGGGCAACGCACTGCTGTTCGCGAACGCGAGCCCTGGAACGGGCGGTGTCGTTGTCGGAAGCAGCGTCGAATTGACATTCGAGCTGCCGTTGGTGGCGAGCACGGGGTTTACGGCAGTGGCTCGGCGGTTCCTGTTCGTTCCGCCGACTGACGGGGCCGCGAAGCCTTGAGCGGGGCACGGTGCCCGCGTAAATTGGGGGTCGCTCGGCGAGTACAGACAATTGAGAGCACTGCCCCTTGGTGTAACTGGCAACACGCCTGACTCTGGATCAGGAGAGTCCTGGTTCGAGCCCAGGAGGGGCAACTGC
>DATNAM010000216.1:0-3741 GCA_035572595.1 Gemmatimonadaceae bacterium | reverse complement strand
CGTCGATGTCGACGAACAGGGGACAACCGCCGCGGCAGCGACCAGCGTGGCAATCGGGGTCAACTCGGTCAGCCCACTGGCCTTTCGCGCCGATCACCCGTTCTTGTTCGTGATTCGCGAACGGTTCTCGGGAACCATCCTGTTCATGGGAGAGTTCCAGCGGCCGCCGGCCTAGCACGATCGCGACGGACACGGATGCGCAATGGTTTGCGCATCCGTGCGGCTGTTTGATAACGATCCTTCCAGCCCCACACCTCCACTCGGCGCATGCCGAGTAGACAGACGCGACCATGGGAGGGTAGTTTATGGAAATGGCGCTCGAGCTTCCGCGGTACACGATCGACGATCTCGATCGGTTCCCCGACGACGGGAACCGGTACGAGATCCTGGACGGCGTCCTGCTCGTGACGCCGGCGCCGAACACCGGGCATCAGATCGTGGCGAGCCGGATCCAAGGGGAGCTCATCGCGGCGCTTCAGGTACCCGGACACGCCCACGTCGTGGGCCCGGGTGCGATCGCCGTGCCGCCGCGCACGCAGCTGCAACCGGACATCCTCGTATACCCGGCGCGGTTCGGGCCGCGCGTGGAGTGGGCCAAGGTCACCGAGCACTGGCTGGCCGTGGAAGTGTTGAGCCGGTCGTCGCGGATCTACGACCGCGAGGTGAAGCGCGACGCGTACTTCGCCTTGGGCGTTAGGCAGTTGTGGCTGGCGGATCCCCGGGACCGGAGCGTGGAGATCTGGCGCTCGCCGCGCCTTCACAAGGTGGAACGGCAGATCATCAGGTGGCGCGCGCCGGGGCTCGACCGCGTGTTGGCGTTGGATCTGGCAACGGTGTTCGCCGGCTTCGATTGAGGGCCGCCCCGCCCGCCCTCTTCGTTAGGCGCGCGGCAGCAGCGGCACGATGCGGTGCGCGATCTCCTCGGCCGCGTGCGGTCGGCCGCGCGCCGCGGCCTTCGCCGAAATGGCCGCGAGCGCGGCCGGGTCTCCCGTTAGGCGCCTGACTTCCGCGTCCAGCCGCTGCGGCGCGAGCGCCGCCTGGTCCACGTACACCGCCGCCCCCGCCCCGGCCAGCACCTTCGCGTTGGCCGCCTGATGCCCCGCCGCCGATGTCGGCAGCGGCACGAGAATGGACGGGATGCCCCACGCGCAGAGCTCGGCCAGCGTCAGCGCGCCCGAACGCGTCACCGCCAGATCGGCCGCCGCGTACGCGCGCTCGATCGGCGACAGATACGGCACCACGCGAATCCGCGGCGCGTCCAAGTGCGCGTAGCGTTCGTGCGCCCCGCGCCCGGTGGCCCAGATGAGATACACGTCCTCGGGCAGCCCGCGCTCTAACCAACCCGCAAGCGCATCGTTGAGCCCGCGCGCGCCCTGACTTCCGCCGAACGCGAGCACCACCGAACCCGACGCCTCGGGGAAGCCCCACTCCCGCCGCGCCGCGGCCCGAGCCGGACGCGGCTCGGGCGGCGGCGCGATCGGGTTCCCGGTCTCGCCCACCCACGTCGGCGGCCGCACGCGCAAGCGTGCGGCCGCCTCGCCGTAGCCCAGATAGATCTCGCGCGCCCAACGCGCGAACGCGCGCGTCGTCATGCCGGGATAGCTGTTCTGCTCCTGCAGCACCAGCGGCACCCGTCCGCGCACCGCCCGCGCCAACGCGGCACCCGACGCATACCCGCCCGTCCCCACCACCAGCGCCGGACGATCGGCCCGCATCGCCTCGCCTAACGCACGCCACGCGCCGCGCAAACCGGCCACCGTGCGCCAGCTCCGCCAGGGCTTGCTGCGATACAACGGATGCAGGTCGAGCAGCTGGTACGCGAAACCCGTGGCCGGCAACACCTCGCGCTCCACACCGCGTTGGGCGCCCACGAAGAACGGCTCGACATCCGGACGCGCGGCCACCAGCGCGCGCGCAATGGCGAGACCGGGATACAAGTGGCCGCCGGTCCCGCCACCCGCAAACCACACCCTCACGTTGCCGTCACCCTCAGGGGATCCGTCGCGTGCCCGCCCACCACCCGCTCGTGCACGCTTCCGATGTTCACCAGCATCCCCGTCATCAGTATCGAGAGCACGAGATTCGTACGGCCGTACGAGATGAACGGCAGCGTGAGCCCCGTCGTCGGCAACAGGCCGATCACGACCCCGATGTGGAGGAAGGCGGTGCTCACCGTGTCGAACGTGATGCCGATGGCTATCAGCTGCTGGAACGGCGTCCGCGCCTGCTTGGCGATGCGGAAGCCCAACCACCCGTACACCGCGAAGGCGATCGTCACGCCGACGATGCCTAACCAACCCCACTCCTCGCCGATGTTGCTGCCGATGAAATCGTTGTAGGGGAACGGCACGAAGCCGAGTTGCTGGCGGCCCTGGCCGAATCCGACGCCCCACAATCCGCCCGAGCCCACCGCGATGAGCGATTGCTTGAGCTGGTAGCCCACCACTTCGGGCGCGTGGCCCGGATTGAAGAACGACGTCATGCGCAGCAGCGCGTACTGCACTTTCTCGAGCTCGTGCCAGAAGAGCGGAATCGCGATCACGCACAGGAGCACCACGTGCCCGATGCGCACGCCGCCCGCGAACAACACCACGCCCATGATGAGCGTGAAGGTCATCGCCATCGAGAGGTCGGGCTCGAGCAGCACCAGCAGGTTGAGCACGCCTAACACGAGCAGGAACGGCAGCAGCCCCTTCGTAAGGCGCCGCATCAAATCGCCCTTCTTCACCACCAGCATCGCCGTCCACACGACCACCGCCAGCTTCGCCAGCTCCGACGATTGGAACGCGAAGCCGACGTTGACCCAGCGGCGCGATCCGTTGATGCGCGGCGCGATGGCGCCCGTGAACGGCAGCACGGGGATGAGAAGCAGTACGATGCTCAGGCCCATGATGGGCCACGCCCAGTCGCGCCATCGCTCGGCGTCCAGCTTGGCGGCGATGGCGAACAACACCACGCCGATGCCGATCCCGGCCAATTGCCGGAGGAGAAAGAACGTGCTCCCGTGTCCATCGCGTTGGGCGACGAGCGCGCTGGCGCTGTACAACACCGCCACGCCGAACGCGAGGAGCGCGGCGGTGACGATCACGAGCGCGCGCGCTTCGGCTCCCATCCGCCACCGCCGGCGCTCACCCGGCACCGCCGCCGCGCGCGCCCCGCGCGCATGGGCCGGCGCACTGACGCCCAACGCGGCGCGAGATGCTCTGCTACTCACGTGGACGCGTGCTCCGCCGCGAGACGCCGGAATGTGGCGCCGCGCTCGCCGTAGTTGGCGAACATGTCGTAGCTCGAACACGCGGGCGACAGCAACACCACGTCGCCCGGTTGGGCGAG
Source organism: Gemmatimonadaceae bacterium (assembly GCA_035572595.1). GTDB lineage: Bacteria > Gemmatimonadota > Gemmatimonadetes > Gemmatimonadales > Gemmatimonadaceae > JADGGM01. The sequence continues at coordinate 408 of DATNAM010000216.1, read as the reverse complement.
CGAGCGGGCCTTGGCCATCACCTCGGCGAAGTCCGATCCCAGATGGTAGATGGGCACCACTCCCTCCAGGTCTTTGGCCACGATCGGCCCTGCCTCCCCGTACGCGATCACCGCCCGTCCGGTGCGCCGGAGAGGCTCCGCGAGCGCGGTATACGGCTCGCCCTTGTGCCGTCCGCCTAACAGGAGCACGGTCGGGCGCGTCATGCCGGCGATCGCGACCAGGGTCGAGCTGACGTTGGTCGCCTTGGAGTCGTTGATCCACAGCACGCCGTTCACCTCGCCGACGCTTTCCAGGCGGTGCGGCAGCGCCGTGAACGACTCGAGTCCAGCGGCGATCCGCGCGCGCGCGGCGGGCGTCGCGTGCGCCGGGTCGGCGATGATCACCGCAAGCGATGCCGCGAGGGCGTT
>DATNAM010000215.1:0-21495 GCA_035572595.1 Gemmatimonadaceae bacterium | reverse complement strand
TGTACGAGTTCGTCGAGCAGGGCGGGACGCTGATCGTCGAGGGATCGACGTCGGAAATTTTTCCGGGCTACAACCTCACGCCGGGTGTGAGCATCGAGCGGCCGGATAGTCTGTTCGCGCGCGGCAGCATCATGCGCGGCGAGATCACCGACATGTCGAGCCCGATCGTGTACGGGTACCAGCGCGACCAGGTCCCGGTGTATTTCAATCAGGGTCCGGTGATGCGCGTGGCGACGGGGCCGGGCGAATTCTTCGGCGGCTTTGGCCGCGGGCCCGACGTTGGGCAGGACGTGACGCCGATGGCGACCCCGATGCCGTTGTCGCCGTGGAATCCCGATGAAGGTTCGGAGGCACGCGACAGCACGCGGCGGCGCGGCGGTGCGTTAGGCGGAGCGGCCGCCGGCCGCGGACGCGGCGGTGCGCGCGGGGCCGCGGCGGACACCGCATCGCAGGGACCGCGCGTCATCATGCGCTTCCCGCGCCGGCCGGCGGACATGCTGCTCTCCGGTACGCTGGCGGGCGGCGAGGCGCTGTCTGATCGCGCGCAAGTCGTGGACGAGATGGTGGGCAAAGGCCACATCGTGATGTTCGCGATCCGGCCCTTCTGGCGTTGGCAAACCCAGGGGACCTACATGCTCGGCTTCAACACGATCATGAACTGGGATCATCTGAGCGCCGGGCGTGCGGCAGCGGCTGAAGCACCGGTTGGTGCACGATAGCCTCGGAGATTCACGCCGCCACGGCGAGCCGGCCCGCGTAAGTCCTAACGGGACTCTGACACGAGCGACAACCGCGGCGTGTGTTCACCTTGTCTAACTGGCGGTTCGCCCAACTCCGGTTGACGCTCGTTGCGACGCGGAGGTAGTCTCTCGGGGTTCGCGCATCAGCATCCTCGAGAGGTGAGAGACTATGCGATCGATTCTCGCGTCCGCCGGACTCGTGCTCGCGACGAGCGTCGCCGCCGCATGCGGTTCCTCGGGCGCCATGGCCCCGAAAATCACGCAGAAGGTCTGTCCGACTGTCGCCCTGTCGGCGGGCGCCCTTTCCAACGACCTGGATACGGCGGACGCCTGCCTTACGGCGAATGCACTTCACGGCGTCTTGTCCGCGCAGCCCGACAGCACGCTCGCCAGCGACTACTCGCTCCGGGTGCAGGGCGGCAACGGCTTCGTCGTGACGATGCAGGGGCTGCCGTTCACCGGCCTCACGACCCAGCTGGACTTGCTTGCGGGCGACACGCTGCTTGCCGCGTCGCCGTCCGGAACCTTCGGACCTTCGGTGTTGGCGTTCGTCAACGGCACACCAGACTCGCTCACCGTCCGAGCGACGGCGGTCGACTCACTGCCGTCGGATACCGGCGCCTATGTGCTCCGCGTTCAATCCTGCAAGGTGCCGCTGGCGCCGATCACGGACAGCACGACGCACACGGACGTACTGCAGTCGGGTGATTGCGCGCTGCCGTCGGCGTCATTCGTGGGAGACAGTTCGCACCTGCAGCTCTACAGCGTGCACGTCGATAGTGGGACGCAGCGCCGGATCTCGATCACGTCGCCGGGGGCGATCTACTTCTTCAGCGGGGGCGCCCACGACGACACGTTCGGCGCGCTGCCGTCGGAGGTTTTCACGCGGCCTTCGCAGCAGCCCACCGCGCCCAGCGCGTTCGGCTTTCTGTTAGGCTTGGGGCGGCCGGGCTACTACACCCTGGCCATCGGGACCACCAGCGCGGACGCGACGACGTACACCCTGACCGTTGGGAGCGAGCAGGCGACACCGTGACGGGGGGCGGCACGGCATCCCGCCAAGGCTACCCCGCTCGCTCGGAAGAGCCCCCGAACATCTTCTGCTACCAAAACGATTCCGGTACGAGTTTCTCCATACTCATCACGTCATTGATTGGCCCCCCGCACCGGAAGGCGTGCAGCTCTTCGCCGACCAGCCGGCGGGGCCACACGCCTAACGCCGGACGCTGTCCGTGCGCAGCGCGGCGAGGCGGTGCGATGCGTCGTCGGTGAAGCGTTTGAGCTCGGGGTCGCAATCGCGCCACAGCGTCACGAAGCGCTGGTACTGGACCGCCGCTTCCGCCGGGCGGCCGTGCGCCTCCAGAATCCGCCCTTGCCGGTACGCCGCCGGCCCGACGTAGACCAGGTCGTAGGGCGAGTTCTGGTCGAACGTGCGATACCACCGCAGCGCCTCCTCGTCTCTGCCTAACTGATGGAGCAGCTCGGCGCGCGCGTATCGCTCGTGCGCCTGCGAGACGAAGGCCGACGTCCAGGCCGTCACCCATGGCGTGAGCCGCGCGCTGTGCTCGAACGCCGCCAGCGCCGCGGCCGGTGTGCCGGCGGAGCGGGCCACCTCGCCGCGGACCGCGAAGCGCAGGCCGGAGCGCATGTCGATGGAGCCCGTCGGGTCGGGCAGCGTGTCCAACGCCCGCAGCGCCGCCGTCACGCCTGCGGCGTCGCTATCGCGCGCGCTCAACAACCCCGAGAGGTAGGCGCGCAGCATGGGCTGGAGCGATTCGTCCGTTAGGCGCCAGGGCAGCTCGGCGGGCGGCGCCGGCGGCGCTGACTGCAGTTGTTCGAGCAGCCGCTGCCGCCCCTCGCGCGCCCCGGGCTCCTCGCCCACCAACGGCGCGAGCGACAGCAGCGCCTCGTGCTCCACGGCGTCCAGCGGTAGGTACGGCGTGGCCAGCGCCAGATCGGCGCGCGCGCCGCGCCATCGTCCTCCGGCCAGGTCCAGGTGCGCCAGCATCACCTCGCCGAACCCGCGCTGCTCCGGCGGACGCACCGGATCCACCAGCTCCCGCGCCAGGGTGCGTGCGCCATCCAGGTCGCGCGCGTCCACCGCCACGTAGAAGATCGAGCTGATGAGCCAGAACCCGCGGTCGTCCTTCATGCGCGCGATGAATTCCGCGCGTTCGCGCGCGGTGCCGAACGCAAACCGACGAAACGCGTCGACCGGTGGCAAGGTGTGGTCGGGCCCAACGAGCGTCTCGTACCGTCGGAGCAGCGAGTCGGCCTCGGCGCTCTTTCCTTCGAAAGCCGCGACTTCGGCCAAGTGCTGCAGCGCCGGCCAGTGACGCGGGTCTAACGCAAGCACGCGCTCGAACGCGCGGCGCGACTCCACCAAGGAGCGCCCGCGCTTCCAGTTGTGATGGTACAGCACCTCGCCCAAGATCACCCACGCTTCCACATCGTCGTATCGCTCGGCGACATCGGACGCGAGACGCTCGGCGGAGTCGGCGTCACCACGGCTGAACGCAGCGAAGGCGGTGATCAGCAAGCGGTTGCGCTCGGACAGCCGGCCCGACGTCCGCACCGCGCGGTCCGCAGCTTCGCGCTCGGCTTTCGACATCAACATCCATGATGCGGTGGCGGCTTGGCCGTACCACGCGAGCGAGAAGGTGCTGTCGGCCTCCGTCGCGCGCTCGAACGCCGCTTTGGCTTCGAACATGTCGTTGTCGCGATACGCTGCCTCGCCCTCGAGGTACGCTTTGAGCGCCGGCAGCGACGACGTGGTGAGCGCGCCTAACTCCATGGCCGGGCCGCGCGAGGTGCTTCCTTGCGACACCGCCAGCTCGGCGCTCACGCGATCCACCAGACCGAACAGGTCGTCCTCGCGTCCTTCGGCGCGGGCCGTGGCGAGCGGCGCGCCGCCGTTGGTCGAGTAGAGCGACACGGTGAGGGCGAGTTGTTTGTTCGCATCCACCGCGTCGCCGACCACGAACAGGGCCGCGCCGAGCCGGCGCGCCGCGCGGCGGGCCGCCTCGGGCGTCATGTCGTTAGGCAATGGGCCGGACGCGAGCACCGTGCGCGGGTCCACGGTGCGCAACCCGGCCGCGCCATCGAGACTGGTGCTCAGAAGACTGACCATGCCGCTCTGCAGGAAGGACAGCTCCGGATTCCCGCGCACGGCGAACGGGAACACCGCCACCGTCCGCTCAGGCGCGGTGGCCGCGACGCGCGGCCTGAGCGCGATCGCCCACGCGGCAACTGCCACGACGAGCATGGCGGCCAACGTCCACATGGAGCGGCTTCGCCATACGGGGCGTGCGGGTGCCAACCCCGACCGTCCATGTTCCTCGTGGTACCTGAGTCGCGACCGATCGTACGAGCGGCCGCGCCGAGACGTGAGCAGGGCGCCGCTCGCGGCGTGGAGGCGTTCACGCTCGAGCACCGGCACCAGCTCGTACGCCGCGCGCGCGACGATCGGCGGCTCGAGCGCGATGCGGTCCTCGACGTCGCCCACCCGGCGCGCGAGGCCGCGGTGCACGAGCGCCGCGGCCGCACGCTCCGCGTCGGCAGGCTCCAGCCGGGCGATCGACGCCGCGTCGGCCGCCGCGAGCGGCGCGCCGAACACGCCTAACGCATCGAGCACGGCGCGCGCCGCGTCGCCCAACGGACGGGCGATGTCGCGCACCAGCGCGCGCGCGGCCGGCGGCAGGCCGAGCGGCCGGCCGTCCGCGGCCGGCGATAGGGCGAGCGATCCGGATGCACCGATGGTCGCGACGTGGTCGGCGAGCATCTGCTCGAGATGGGCGACCACGAACGCCGGCACGCCGCCGGTGTCGGCGTGCACGCGCCCGGCCAGGTCCGCGTGGCCGTCGGCCATCGCGGCGATGGCGCGCACGTCGAGCGGGCCTAACGGAACGCGGATCACGCCGGGCATCTCGCGCAGCGCCGCGAGCGCCTGATCGTCGTCGATGTCGGCGGCGCGATCGGCGATCACGAGCACGATCGGCGCCTCGACCATGGCCGACACCGAAAGCACGAGCGCGCGGCTGGACGGGTCGGCGCGCGAGAGCGCGTCGGCGACCACGAGCACCGGACCGTCCTCCGTGACCGCGAGCAACGCCTCGTGCAGGGCGTCGGCGAGCGCGTCATCGGAGATCGCGCCGGCATCGGCCTCCAGGCGCGGGAAGCGTGTTGCGATCTCCGGCAACACCCTGCGGAGCGCGCGGAGGGTCGCCGGCGAGACGCCGCCCAAGGCCGCCGCGCGCGCGAGCGGCGCCAGCAGCGCCCGGGCCGCGCTCCACGGCGGAGCCGGCGCGTTAGGCGCCCGCGCCCGGCAGTCCGCGCGCAGCACCAGCGCGTCGCGGCGCGCGTCGGCGATGGCCGTGGCGAGCTCGGCACAGAGGCGCGAGGCGCCCATGCCGGCGCCGCCTTCCACCAGCGCGACGGTCACGCGCCCCTGCGTCGCGCGCCGCCACGCGTCCATGAGCGCGGCGTACGCATCGCCGCGCCCAATGAAGGGGAGCGCGAGCGGCGCCGCGTCGCGGTCCGCCGGATTGTCGCGCGCCTCTTCATCTATGGATGCGCCGAGCACGGTGAACGCCGCCGACGGTGCCGCATCCGCGCCTTCGCGAAGACGGGCCACGAACGTCGCATACGCGGCGATCGCCGCCCCGTGACGCCCCGCCGCGCGGAGCGCGCCCACGAGTCGCGAGGCGGCACGCTCGTCCATCGGCGCCGCCTCGCACCAGCGCTCGGCGAGCGCAATCGCTTCGTGCCAGTCGCCCTGCCGCTCAGCCGCTTCGAGTAACCGGTCAAAACAGAGACCGAGTCGGCGCCGCAGCGCCACGCGCTCGATTTCGATCCACGTGGAAAGGGAAAGGTCGGCGTCAAACTCGGCGGCGGCCAGAAATTCGCCGCGCCACCGATCTATCGCGGCGCGGTCTCGCCGCGCCGCCTCGTCACACTCCAGTAGCGCGAGGTCCCATTCCACGGCGCCTTCCGGCAAGGCGACGGTTTCGGGTTCGATGGCCAGTACGTCGCCCAGGTGCTGCCGCAACTCGAGAAGCGCCTGCCTCAGTGACTGCCGCGCCTTGGATTCCGCGCGCTCCCCCCACAACAGCTCGACCAGCTCGCCGCGCGGCACCGGACGCGGGGCTCGCCGACAGACGTAGGTGAGCAACACGAGAGGCTTGCGCCGGCGCAAAACAGTGCGCCCCTCAGCGTCCTCGAGACGCAATTCGCCGAGCGTATGGAGACGCAGCATGCAGGCAAGACCAGCCAACAGGGCCCGTCGCGCGAATCGCGCTTCGCGCTGGCGTGAAACGACTTGACGCCGTCGTTGACGGCCGCGTACACCGCCACGCCTAACATGACGCCCGACTGAACGCCGCGCCAGATGACAGACGCGACAGGCAATCGACTTTCGCTGGACCAAAGCCAGCGTCACTCGGGAGGAGTCATGCGGAGACACGCGAGCAGGTGGGTTCACGAGATCGTCGTGGCGGGGGCGGCGATCGCAATGCTGTCAGTTGTTTCCACGACCGCGAGCGCCCAATTCGGGTTGCTCAAAAAGTTGGGGAAGCACAAGGCCGATTCCGCGGCGCACGACTCGACCGCCGTCGCGAACGGCGCGATCGCGCCGACCGCTGTCGCCGTTCCGGACAGCGCCGCTGGCGCGCCGGCAGCCGACACGACCAAGAAGCACCATTCCTTCTTTGGAAAAGCGCTGAGCGCGGTGGGCAAGGCCAACAACGCCGTGCAGCAGAAGACGGGCATCGACACGAAGTCGCTCGCGCTCAACGTGGCCACCGGGGGCATGGCGAGCATGGTGACCAAGACGCAAGGGATGATGGCGGCAGCGAAAAGCGGCGACCCGAGTGCTGTCGCGGCCTCGGCGCTGGGTCAGGCCGGACACAAGCTTCCGTTCGGCGCCAAGCTCGGCGTCGCGGCGGCGCTCACAGCCGTGACGCCTAACGTCAGCTCGATGTTCGGCGGCGCGCCCGCTTCCGCGAAAGCCTCCGGATCGACCAGCGCGGACCAACGTGACGTGGTCGCGTTCCAGCAGGAAATGCTGCAGGTCCAGTCGAAGGCCGCGAACGGCGACGCCGGTGCGCGCGCCCGCCTCGAGCAGTGGCAGGCGATCAGCGTCAAATATCAGCCGCAGATGACCGACGCAACGCAGCGGGCGAGCGCGGGCGATCAGAAGGCGGCGAAGCACCTCGCCCAACTCCAGATGAAGATGATCCGCGAGTGGCGCGCCCAAGGCGGCGCCTCGCCCTCGAGCAAGCCGTGACTAGCGTTAGGCATATGGTAGCGGCGTGTGCGCTGGCGGCCGGCGTGTGGGGCGCTGCCGCCGGCGCGCAAAGCCCGGCACCAGGGTGGACGCTCGTCGTCCGGATCGTGCCGAATCCGGTGTCTTTCGGCCGGTGCGCCGGAATATCGATCGAGCCACAGGACCCCGACGGGTATCGGACGACGTCCATGTCCAACGGGCAGCCGCTCGACTTTCGGCGGTTCAAGTACGACGTCGATACCACGAACTTTCAGTGGAAGGACGGCAATTCGACAGACGGCTACCTCTGTCCGCGGACGCCTGGCACTCCGTCGCAAGCCACCGTGACGGTGACGTTGCCCGACGGATTGTCCGGATCCGCCGTACTCACGAGCGTGGCGCCCGGTACTATCGCGGCGCCGGTCCAATACGCCGCGCAAGCCCCACTCCGAGGTCATGGCGTGCCCACGTCGCATCGCGCCGCAATGGTCTCGACGGCGCAAGTCGGTTCCGCTCCGGCCCAACGCGCGGCATCGGGAGGGGCATCGGCTGCAGCATCGGGTGGAGCATCGGGTGGAGCATCGGGGGGAGCATCGGGATCCGCGACCGGATCCGCGTCGGGAGCAGCCGGAGGAGCAGCGCCAACAGATGGAGCAGGAGGAGTTCCGGGGCCAACATCGGGCGCAGCGTCGGGCGCAGCGTCGGGCGCAGCGTCGGGCGCAGCATCAGGCGCGGCAACTAGATCAGCAGGGGCAGCCGGCGGCACGGCACCGACCACGCCAACGCGGGCGGCCGCGGGGTCACAGTTAGGCAAGACCGCGGCTCGAACGCCGATCGCGTATCAGGCGCAAGCAATTCAGTCGGCACCGCTCCAGATGACGGGCATGGGCCTCACGTTCGCGGCGCTGCACGTGGATGGCGGACCACTCCAGATGACCGGGAACGGCCTTGCGTTCTCGCCTGCGGTCGTGACCGCCGAACCGTTAGGCATGGTGGGTAGCGGATTTTCGCCGAAGCCGCTGACGGTTGAAGCCGCGCGCCTCGGCATGACAGGCAACGGCATCGCGTTCGCACCCCAGACCATCCCGGCAACGACGCTGTCGATGACCGGACAGGCGCCATGACTTCGCCGTACGCAAAATTACGCAACTCGTTCACACCGACCTTCACCGATTGGAGCACTCATGCCATACCATCGTTTCGCGCTTGCGCTCATCGTCGCCGTTGGCGCCGCCGCGTATGTTTCCCCACTGGCCGCGCAGGGGCAGAGAACGCACTACCAGCAGGCAGCCGGCGAAGAGGACGTCACCATACGTGTCCCGATGGAATTGTCGAACCTGGACGCGTCGGTTTCACAAGCAGAGGTCTATTGCGTCGGGACGTTCACGGGCGATGACGCGCGCGTGCAGGCGAAGAACCAGACCGCTATCGACGTCTCCAAGGGCGGCTACAAGGGCGAGGTGGACGTAAAGCTGGCGCTGTCCGTCGCGGCGCCCGGCGAAAAGTGGAACTACACGTGCAAGCTGTCGCTGTACAACGGCAACACCAAAGAGTGGTCCTTTGTCGGTTCGCTGCCGTGGGCGCAGCCGAAAGCCGGCACGACGCCCGCCGCGACCAACAGCGGGACGATCACAGTGCAGTGACGCCAACGTCGCTCACGGAGTGCCGGCGGCCGGCTGCCTCTACGCTCATGATGGACACCGGGTGATCCTGCAGTTTTCGTTTTCTTTCATGCTTTTTCCGTGTCCATCATGAGCGTAGAGACCGGCCCGCCACAAACCCATGCTTCGACCAAACCCATCGCCCAATCCCGCTGTCCAACCTCTGACTCGACCGGCGATGCGACCCAGTGCCCTGTTGTCTTGCCCTCCTGCTCGCGCTTCAGGCCATCCAACCCGTGGCGGCGCCGGCCGCGCCGGCGACGCACGCGACTGCCACCGCCGTTCAGGCTACGTTAGCCACGACGCCTCCCGTCATCGACGGCCGCGATGATGATGCGGTGTGGGCGTCGGCACCCGCAATCGATCAGTTCCGCGAAGCCGAGCCCACCGAAGGAGCCGCGCCCAGGGCGAAAACAGAAGCACGCATCGCGTACGACGCGCACAACCTCTACGTGTTCGTCCGCGCGTACGATCCGCATCCCGACAGCATTGTTAGGCTTCTATCCCGCCGCGACGAACCCACCGCGTCGGATCACATCACCATCCTGGTCGACTCGTATCACGATCATCGTACCGGCTTCGAGTTCTCGGTAAATCCGGCGGGCGTGAAAACCGACTACGCGATCTACAACGACGGAACGGAGGACGCAGCGTGGGACGCGATCTGGGACGCGGCCACGCGCGTCGATTCCCTCGGCTGGACCGCCGAGTATCGCATACCGCTTTCGCAGCTTCACTATGCGGCGCGACAAGGCGGGGTATTCGGCATCCTCATCTGGCGCGTGATCCAGCGGTACACGGAAACGATCACGTGGCCGCTCTATCGGATGTCGCGCTCGGGTCTCGTGTCACAGTTCGGCAAGCTCACCGGACTGGATGGTCTCGCGCGACCCGGTGATCTCGAGGTCACGCCGTACGTCGTGACCAAGAACGTGCGGGGACCGCAGTCATCTGGATACGATCGTGACCAACACGTGAGCGCGGGCGGCGACCTGAAGTACCAGATGTCATCCAACCTCCTCCTCAACGCGACGGCGAATCCGGACTTCGGTCAAGTGGATGCCGACCCCTCGCAGATCAACCTCAGCGCATTCGAGACCTTCTTCGCCGAGCAGCGGCCCTTCTTCGTCGAGGCCAAGGGGCTGTTCACGTTCAATGTGAATTGTGTCGTGGTGTTGGACTGCAGCACCGGCGAAGGGTTGTTCTATTCGCGGCGCATCGGCCGCGCGCCCCAACTGGCGGACGTGTACGACGATTCCACCGCCGAGCAGGCCACGCGCATCCTGGGCGCCGCCAAGCTCACCGGACGGTTCCGCAACGGCTTTTCGTTAGGCGTGATGGACGCCGTCACCGATCGCGTCGGCGGCACGGGCGATGTCACGCTCGAGCCGCGCGCCAACTACGCCGTCGTGCGCGCGAATCAGGATTACGCCGGCGGCAACGGGAGCGTCGGGGCCATCTTCACCGCCGTCGACCGCAGCATGGATTCGTCGAGCAGTCCGTATCTGCACACGAGCGCGTATGCCGGCGGCATCGATGCGCGGCGCCGGTTCCTCGGCAACTACGAGATGTCGGGCTCCGTGGACGCGAGCCGGGTGGCGGGGAGTCCCACCGCCATCGCGCTCACGCAGGAAGATCCGGTGCACTTGTACCAGCGCCCCGACGGCCCGCTCACGTTCGACTCGACGCGCACGTCGCTCTCGGGCACCAACCTCGAGGTACGCGCGGCGAAGGTGGGCGGCAAAGTGTTGCAGTGGGAGACGGCGTACCAGCGGCGGTCGCCCGGCTTCGAGATCAACGACGTGGGCTTCCTGCTGCAGGCGGACCGGCAGGAGTGGACCAGCTGGGCCGCACTGGCCTTTCGCACGCCTAACGCGATCTGGCAACAGCTCCGATGGAACTTCAACTACTGGCAGTACTGGAGCGACGCGGGCCTGCCCACCGAGCGGGCCTTCAACACCAACGTCCACACGCAGTTCAACGACCGGTGGTGGCTGCACATGGGCGGCACGATCGGCCAGTTAGGCACGACGTTCTGCGACCGCTGCGCGCGCGGCGGCCCGGCCATCCGACAGGATCCGTATCTCGCGCCGTGGCTCAGCATCCAGGGCGATGATCGCGATGCGCTGCTGCCGTCGGTGTCGGTCAACTACTGGCGCGGCGACGGCGGCCGGTCATCGTCGATCAACATCGCGCCCGAGCTCGACATCAAAGTCTCGTCGCGCTTCGCGACGTCGGTCAGCGCCGGCTACACGAGCAACCGCAACGATACGCAGTACTTCGGCACGTTCACCGATTCGGCGTCGGCGCAGCACTTCACCTTCGCCCACCTCGAGCAGCGCACGCTCAGTGTCACCTGGCGCCTCGACTATACCTTCACGCCTAACGCAACGCTCCAGCTGTACGCCTCGCCGTTCGTGTCGAAGGGCACGTACACGAACGTGCGCGAGCTCGCCGACCCGCGGGCGGTCGCCTACGCGGCGCGCTACCAGCCGTACGGCGACACCACCGTCGCCGACGATCCCGGCGGCTTCAACGTCCAGCAGTTCCGGTCGAATCTCGTGTTCCGCTGGGAGTACCACCCTGGCTCGACCGTGTTTCTCGTCTGGAGCCAGGGGCGCGACGGCTCGTTCCCCATCGAGGGGACGCAGTCGTTCGGCGGCGACCTGCGCGAGCTGTTCGCGCAGCGATCGAACGACATCTTTCTGATCAAGTTGTCCTACTGGTTCGCGCGATAGCCGGCGCCAGTGGTTGTCGGCCTACCCGTTGCCGCGATCGCCATGCTCGCGTCGTACGTGCCGACACGACGCGCGCCGCGAGTCGATCCCACCGAGGCCTTGCGAGCGGACTGAGGCGGCCGGCACGTACGAGGTCGCGACCGCGTTGGATGCCGGCCGCGCCGCTCACTCTTGCGCTCACGAACAGACCGCCTTTTGGCGATTGATCCCGATGATGCTCTTCTCGCTGAGCGCCGGCTGCACGCGGTAGTAGGTCACCGCGTACGTGTCGGCGTCCACGCCATCCTTCGCCGGATCTCCCATCACGAGCACGAACAGCGTGCCCGCCGAGTTATAGAATGTGTCGTCCGATCGGCCGGAGGCGTACGCGTGTGTCCGCCTGAAGCCCGGGAGATGAGAGGCATACCACGCGACGGTAGCGCTCACCTTCACGTTCATCATGGAATAGAAATTCGCCTGCATCTTGCTCTTGCACCACATCGCATCCGGAATCTTCACGGGCTCGTTTCCGGCGTGGAACTGGACGCACACCGGCGTTTGACACACAGTTGCTGGATCCACGGGAAGACCAGTCAATGGGTCCGTTGCCAGTACGGAGTCGCTCGCGACAGAACGCGGCGGAGTTGCTCCCGAGGCCGCCATCCGCGATGCGTCGCTAACGGGCAGCAAAAGGGCGATGGCGGCAAGGACTGCGACTGTCGATGTGAATTGCATATGAGACCTCCCGGGGTTGTTGGTCCGAGTCGCCGCGTGGTCGTCGACTCGTGCCCGCAGGATCTCGAACGCGCGTTATCCGCGCGTTACGCATACATGCCCTGCCATCGGAGGGCCGGCCACACGTCGCTGTCGAACGCGCGCCAGATCGCGTGGTCGTTGTCGACCGCCGTCGGAAAGTCGATATGCTGCTCGCGGACCGTCCGCCTAACGGGACGGACGTCCTCCAGATGAACGGGCGCGGTACCGACTCGATCTGGAAGGTGGTGTAAGCCGCTCGAAATTGCACGGTGTAGGAGAACGGCGGCAGGATCACGAGCCCATCCGTCTCCTCGATGCGCCACCTGTGTCGCCGCTCAGAGACACCCTGGATTGCATGCTTTGAGATCGATGCTGTACACGCCGAGGTTCTGCGGACCGGGCAGGCTCTTGGTGCCTTTCATCTCGAGCAGCATGATCTTCCCCGCCTGCCCAACGTCGTAGTCGCCCTTGATGAGATGGTCGAGGATGAAGTGCGCGTTCATGTACGGCAGCGTGAAGTGTCCCATCACCGGCAGCATGAGCGTCGATGGCGCGATCACCACGTAGAACGTGTGCGCCCGCGTGTACGTGTCGTTGAAGTCGGTCCGCGCCGCGCCTAACGTGAGCGTGATCTTGCCGCCGGCGTACTGCCCCGTCACCGGCACGTAGAACGACGTCGGCGACGAGAGCGCGTTCACGATGCCGCCCTCGGCGTTGTCGGTCGCCGCCGGCGGCACATCCTTATGACCGTAGTAGCCGCCCTTGATCATCGCGCCGTAGAGATCGGTGCTGAACACGTTTTCGTAGTACGTGAAATGCGTCGCGCCGCCCTCGAACTGGCCACTCAACGCCACCGCCTTCCCCGAGGCGTCCTTCGGGTAGCGCAGCGTCAACTTGCCCTTGATGGCCGTTGAGAAATTCCACCACTCGACGGGATCGTGGCCGGCAACGGGCTTACTATAGAAGTGCGCGGTCATGGTGGCCGTGAACTCGCCCTCGAACTTCTCGCAGTACTTCGCGAACAGCTGCTCGTTGGCGTAGGCGATCACGTCGCCGGCTAACGAGGTCACCTTGTCGAACACACCCAGCGGACCCTCGGCGCCGTCCACGATCTTCGGCAGATACTTCTTCGACTCCGACACCGCGAACTTGTAGCCGGGCGTCGACCGCACCGACTCGGGAATGTGCTCGACCAACTTCTCGGCGATCTCCGATTCGGATCCTATCTCGAGCTCGTTCTCGGCTAACGATTCGGTAGGTTTTCCTGCCGCTTTGGGCAAGCCCGTGGTCAACTTGCCGGCGGCATCGACGCCCGGACCGGCGGCGGACGGCAGCTCCGATTTGACCATGCTCGTCGCGAAGCCGACGGCAAAGTCGAACGGCTTCTTCGCGATCTCCATCATCTCAGGCACCGCCTTCAAGGCCTGCGTCGCGTGGTCGATCGCATCGCATGTCGCGACCCCGTGTTGGCTTTCGGCGATTTCTTTCGCGTATTGCTCCTTGGCCGCCTTCGCCTCCTGGTCCAACTGGGCCAGATGATCGAACATGGCCTGCAAGGCCTGCTCGGACGCCGGATCTTCGGAGACCATGTCCCTGAACGGCTGGAGCGTTTTGGTGAGCTGCGCCGCCTGCGCCGGCAGTTGTTTGACCGAGGCACTGAGCTGGTCGAGCTTGGCTTCCATGTCCGTCTTGGCGGGCGAGTCCGGAACATTGTCCACTTCGTGCTTGATCGCGGTCACGAGCTCGTCCGGTTCGTCCAGCAGCGCCTTGTTGTCGGCCACCTCATCGTCGATGTCGACGGGATACGTCTTGACGGTGAACGCGCCGTGGGCGGCGACGCCCTTGGGACCGTCCTGGGCGCTCACCTTGTAGGTGCCCGTCCCCTGCGTGCGGGCGAAGGTCACCGAGTAGTGGGCGGTCTTGTCCGGCGTGGCCGTGAGGCTGGTCGCGCCGCCGCCGGGCGGGGTGATGGTGACCAACACCGGCACACCGGGCTGCGGGTAGGCGAGCCCGGAGATGGTGATCGTCCCGTTAGGCGGAGTGTCCGCCGGCGAGACGGCGAGGGTGAGGGCGGGGTCGTCGGCGTTGGGCGCCGGCGCCTGCGCCATCGCCGGGGCGGCGACGACGCACGACAACAGCAGGACGAAGCGGAACACTGTCATGGCTGCACCGATCGGGGCGGTGTGAATGCACCGCGCGGCGCAGGACCGCCGCGCCCGCGCCGTTGCCTAACGAGAGCGCCGGCGCTCACGGGCGGCGCGAGCGAGACATGATGATGGTGGTCGGCTTCCCCGGTGCGGACAGCACCATCACCGAGCGCTTGCCGTGAATCCCGTCGTCCGGCAAGTCCCACCCCGAGACCCGGTCCCCCGCCGCCGTCGTATCGGTCGCGGCGGCATCGGCTGCGGTGGTATCGGGCGCCGGCTGCGAGTCCTTCTTCTGTATCCCGAACATCTTCATGATGTTCTTCGGCGTCAGTTGCTTCGCCATGGCCTTCATTTCGTTCACGTCGATCTTCGTCTCGTGTGATCCGGTAGGCATGTGATGCTGGTACCACGACGTTACGGAGTCGTACGAGTCGCTGGTGGCGAACGCGGTGGCGGTGCCCGTGTCCGCGGGGATGTCGGAGCGCGTGGATACGGCGCTGAAGGCGCGCGTCACATCCATGGGGAAGCGCGGCAACGCCGTCTGATCGAGACTGAAATCATCGGCGGTTTTGGTCTTGATGCGCGGGTCGGGCGGCGCGGGCGGGTCCTTCGGCCCCCGTCCGGTGAGCTGGTCCTGGGCCAATTGGCCCGCGAAGCCCGTGCTGAGCGTGTCGACCGGCTTGGGCTTTTTCTTGAATTCGCCCGAGTCGGGGGGAAGGTTGCTGTTGCCGCTGCCGCCCCCGCCCCCGGCGTCGCCGCCCCCGCCCGCCGCAGCGCCTCCGCCGCCGCCCGCGCTGTCGGTGTCCACCGGGGTCTTTACGTAGCCGCCGCCGTTGGCGGTCCCGGATCCTGTGCCGGGACCGAGGTGTGCCGGCGCGCCGGAGCCCGTGCCATGCCCGCCGCCCAACATCACGCCGCCGCCCTCGCCGCCGGACCGCGTGCGGCAATAGCGTAGGCCTAACAGAAATCCCAGGATGAACGCCACGATGACGGCGATGGTCCAGAGGATGCGGCGATTGCGTTCGGTCATGGTGTTGGATCCTCGTTGCCGCCGCCGGGCCCGCTTGCGACATCCACATGCGTGGTGCGGCGGGCGATGCTGGTTATGGTGACTCTGCTCGAGACCGCTCGAGCGTCCGGATTACCGGGCGAGCACACTGTACTGAGGCGTATCCACTCGCTCGTGGAGTCACAGCTTGGTGCGGGGCAGTTATCCAGATGCTATCCCAGCCGTTACCGGACAGTTATTTCGGCGGGCAACTCGGTGAGATCTCGATTGCGGTGCACACGGGCGGGGCGGAATCACCCATCTCGCAGGCGCTGTCGTTGGCACCGGCGGTTCGAGCGGCAGCGGCGGCTACGGCGTCCCCCAAAACGGCTCGCGCCGCCCCTCGCCTAACGGCGAAGAGCGGCGCGGTGACCAAGGTCAGTCCGAGACGGTCGCTCGGCTGACGCCGGGCACTAGCTCAGGCGATCACCGTACGGCGACCGTTTGCCCAGCTCGGACTGACGGTGGTACTATGACTGCTAGACAAGGGATCACCTCCTTCGTTGCAGGGTGAAACATCGGGCTCGCATCGTAGAAATAACCCGGCGCACACCGGAACCCAAGAGGAGCCCCCACCGCATGATGCTTGCTGCCCTCCAATCCCCGTTCGCCGATTGGGAGAACTTCTACGTCATCGTCGGCTCGTCGGCCGCCGCATTGACGGGTCTTCAGTTCGTGGTCATCGCGCTCATTTCTGATTCGGGGATGAAGACCGGCGGACGCGAGATCGCGGCCTTCGGGACGCCGACCGTCGTGCACTTCTGCGCGGCACTGCTCGCGTCCGCGATCGTGAGCGCGCCGTGGCGAACGCTCGTGAGCCCCGCCTTCGCATTCGGGGCCTTGGGCGTAGCGGGCGTCGTCTACGTTGTCCTCGTGACACAGCGTGCGCGCGCACAAACCGGATATCAGCCCGTGTTCGAGGATTGGCTCTGGCATTCCATCCTGCCCTTCGCCGCCTACGGTGCGATAGTGGTTGCATCGCTGGTGCTTCGTCACGATCCCGAGGATGCGCTGTTTCTCGTCGGCGGCGGAACGCTGCTGCTCCTCTTCATTGGGATCCACAACGCGTGGGACACAGTCACGTTCATCACGCTCAAATACCGCACTGCGCCCGACGAGTCCAAGGCCGGTAGTGAGTCGATCTGAATGACGTGAGGCAGCACGCGCGCGGTGAGCTTCCTCGCTCTGGGTACAAGGATAAAAGCGGATAACGACACGGATAACCGCGGATCGCTCGGCTGCGGGGGCACGTTCGTAGCGGCGCGTCCTGTTCTTTTTGCTTTTTTCACCACAAGAATCGATTGTCACCACTGTAGATGCACGCCGCACTGCGCAGCCGAGCGATCCGCAGTGATCCGTGTCGTTATCCGCCTTTATCCGTGTAACCAGAAGCGAGGAAGCTCACCACGAGGTCGTCTGCGCCCAATTGCGTTCGAACTGACGCGACCGGCCGGCAACTTGACAGGCGGATGTCTCGCGCCAAAATCCGCTGTGCGGCGGTTCGGCGTCCGGATGAACGCGGATCGCGCGCACCATCGACCACAGGAGGACTGCGTTGTCCCGACTCGACCTGAAGCGGCGTTCCGGATGGGGCGGAGCGTCGCGTATCGCATTCTGTCTACTCGCGGCCGCAGCGTTTGCCTGGCCCGTCCTCGCGCAAACCGCGGCGAAGAACGCGCGCGCATTCTCGAGCGTGGCCCTGTCGCCTAACGGACAGCAGGTGGCGTGGATCGGACCGGCGCCGTCGGGCGACGGCACGGCGGTGATGCTCGCCGCCGGCGGCGGCACCGGCTCGGCGGCGGCGCTCGAGCTGCCCGGCGCCGACGCCAACAGCGCCGACGAGGTGGTCTGGTCGGCCGACAGCCGTCAGTTAGGCATTCTGGCGTCGAGCAGCGGCGCGCCGGCGGTCTATCTCGTGGATGCCGCGTCGCACGCCGCGCGGCGGCTGGCGCGCGTCGCCGGCTCGTTCCACGACATCCGCTTCTCTCCCGACGGGTCGCACATCGCCGGGTTGTATTCGTCGCCGTCCGAGGAGGCCAACGGCCCCACGCAGGCGACGCCGCGGGACACGGGCGCGATGGACACGCACATTGACCGCCAGCACCTGGCGCTCATCGACGTGCCGTCGGGCGCCGAGCACCTGCTCTCGCCACCCGACCTCTACGTGTACGAGTACGACTGGTCGCCTAACGGGAAGGAGCTGGTCCTGAGCGCGGCGACCGGATCGGGCAACAACAACTGGTGGGTGGCACGCCTCGAGGCGATAAACGCGATCACCGGCGCGCTGCGTCAGATCGCCAAGCCCGCGGTCCAGATCGCGCAGCCGCTCTGGTCGCCCGATGGATCGCAGATCGCCTTCATCGGCGGCATCATGAGCGACCAGGGCGCCACCGGCGGCGACCTCTACACCGTCCCCGCCGCCGGCGGCACCCCGCGCGACCTCACGCCTAACGCAACCGTCTCGGCGGCGGCGTTCCGGTGGCAGGGCGCAGAAACGCTGCTCGCTACGATGTGGTCCCACGGCGGATCCGAGATCGCCAGCGTGAACGCGGCCACCGGCGCGACCACCTCGCTCTGGACCGGCGACGAAACAATCTCCACGCGCTCGGGCCGCGGACTGCCGACCGTCTCCGCGCCCGACACGGGCCATACCGTGGCGCTCGTCCGCGAGTCGCTGAGCACGCCGCCCGAAGTGTGGGCCGGCCCCGTTGGGCACTGGACGCAGATCACGCACGCCAACACCGGCGTCACGCCGTCGTGGGGCAAAGCGGTGAGCGTCCATTGGCGCGACCAGCAGTTCAATGTCCAGGGCTTTCTGATTTACCCCACGGACTTCGAGAGCGGCAAGAAATATCCGATGATCGTGTACGTGCACGGCGGCCCCGCGTCCGCGTCGGCGTCCACGTTCATGTCCCGAGGATCCGAGCAGGCCGCCCTCTCGCGCGCCGGCTACTTCGTGTTCATGCCTAACCCGCGCGGCAGCTACGGACAGGGTGAAGCGTTCACCCGCGCCAATATCAAGGATTTCGGCCACGGCGACCTGCGCGACATCATGGCCGGCGTCGACACGGTCACCGCCCGCTACCCCGTCGACCCCCAGCGGCTCGGCCTAACGGGCTGGAGCTACGGCGGGTTCATGACGATGTGGGCCGTCACGCAGACGAACCGCTTCCGTGCCGCCGTATCGGGGGCCGGATTGTCCAACTGGCTCAGTTACACCGGCGAGAACGGCATCAGCGCGTGGATGGTCCCGTACTTCGGCGCAACGGTGTACGAGGATCCGGCCGTGTACGCCAAGAGCTCGCCCATGAACTACATCACGCACGCGCGCACGCCCATGCTCATCGTGGTCGGCGAGCGCGACGCCGAATGCCCCGCGCCGCAGTCGTTCGAGTACTGGCGCGGACTGCAGCATGATGGCGTGAAGACGCAGCTCGTCGTCTACCCAGACGAAGGCCATCACTTTGCCAATCCCGCGCACCAGGCCGACGTGCTGCGCCGGTCGGTAGCGTGGTTCGACGAGTACTTGAAACCCAGCCCGGCGGGCTGAGGAGAGTGGTATGCGTCTGCGCTTCGACGATGGGTTGGTCTCCACGCGGCACGCCCGCGCCGCCTGCCTAACGCTGGTCTGCATCGCCGCGGCCGCGTGCAGCGGTCACAAGGACGGCGGACCGCAAGTCCAGCAAGCGAGCGACGCGACCAACGGCGACCCCTGCTCGCTGCTCGATACGAGCGAAGTGATCGCCGCCGTCGGCCCGCTGGCCGGCCCGCCATACAACCAGGCGTATTCGTCCGACGTGTGCGAGTACGATACCAAGGACTATCGCCGCTTGCTCGTCACCGGCGATTGGTCCGGCGGCAAGATGTCAATGAAGATGTCGAACTTGGGGCGCCAGCTCAGCGACAAGGCGCTCCAGGCGCAGACGCAGACGGGCACCGTGCTCAAATCCGGCGACACGCTGCGCGGCAGTTGGGATCAGGTTGCGATGGCCCCCGCGACGTGCTGCGGGTTGAACGCGCTCAAGGCCGACCGTATGGTCGGTCTCGACTGGACCGGCACCAAACTCACCATGGCCCAGGCCAGCGCCCTGCTCGAGACCGCCATCAAGCGACTCGATCACCCGCTCGGCATCAATGGCGCGGCGGGCAAAGCCGCGGCTCAACAACGGCTGGCCGCGATGGCGCAAGACAGCTCGCTCGACGTCTGCACGTTAGTCTCGGCGACGGACGCAGCCGCCATCCTCGGACCGCTGGCCAAACCGCCCGATCACGGCTCGCCACAGGCGGGGCCGAGTATTCACTCGTGCTACTATTACACGCCTATGCCGGCCGCCAACGGTGCACCGCCACCGCCGGACGCAATCTTCACGTACGAGATCGATCTCAAGGAATGGCACGACGCGCACACCGAGTTCGCGTCCGATCAATTCGTGATCCAGGGTGGCGTGAACGGCATGCGCAAGCAGCTCATGGGTGCGGACTCGTTGCCGACACCCGTCGAGCCGCCTGGTCCGTGGGACGATCTCGGCTCCTCTGTGGCCGGGGGATACGAGGCGGTCAAGGGACCGTTTCTGCTCACGGCGAACGCCATGGGCGATCACGACAAGCTGCGCGCGCTGCTCGCGAAGGCAGTCTCGGCGCTCAAATAGCGCGCGCCGGCAAGCCGTTAGGCAAGGCGCGCCGCTGGAGGACCGGCGCGAGTGACGAAGAATTCGGCGCGCGGCGCGGCGGCAGGGAACGCGGCGCGGTAGGCGTCGCCCCAGCGACGGCAGAACTCGTCGGCGTGCGACGTGTCGACGAGGGCCCATACGCTGCCGCCGAATCCGGCCCCGAACGCGGAGGCCGCGGCGGCGCCCATGTCGAGCGCGAGGCGAACGAGTGCGATGGTTTCCGGAATCTGGTTGTGCAGCGCGCGCTCGGCGCCGGCCTGCGACCGCGCGACCTGCGCGCCGAAGGTCGCCAGATCGCCGCGGGCGAGCGCATCCCCGGCCGCGGGAATGATGTGGTTGGTTTCGTCGTCGAATTGCGCGACGCGCTCGACGAGCGACTCCGGCGGGTAGGCGGCGCCGCGCGTCTCGCCTAACACAGCGAGCAGGCGCGCGCGCGCATCGGGCGCCGATGCGAGCGCTGTCCCCATCGACGGATCCGTGCGCCCGGTGGATCGGCGCCAGCAGTCGAGCGCCGTGCTGAGCCGCCGCGAGACATCGTTGTACCGATGGAGCGCCGGGCCGGTTTTCTCCGCCTGCACTCCGCTCGCGCCGACGACGAACGTTACACCGGGCGGGAGCGGGATCGCGCGCTCGAAGGTGACCGGGCAGAACCGATACTGTGCGACGGCGCCCGGACGCGCCGAGAGAATCGCCGTGTGGTCTTCACTGCCGCCGAAGGTGCCCACGCCGGCGTTGCCGCGCAGCGCCCCAAAGTCCAGACCGTTCTCGACCGCGCCGAGGTACCCCGCCAGGCCATCCGTGTCGTGAATCGCGGCGCGATAGGCCGGCCGCTCCTCGAGCCGGTTCACTGCGCCTAACGCAAGAAACGTCGTGACGACGAGGGCGCTCGAGCTGCTCACGCCGGCGGCGTGCGGGATGTCGCTCCAGAACGCGATGTCGGCGCCGCGCAGCGGGCCGCCGAAGTTGGCGGCGATCCCGCGCGCGACCGTGATGGGGTAGTTGGACCACGAACCCGGCGTCGGCGGTGTGTCGGCGGACAGCGCGAATTCCGCCGCGACACCGAGTTTGGCATCGCGCATCCGGACCAGCGCTGCGTTAGGCGCATCTGCCCGGCGCGGGCGCACCAGTGCGGCGATGCCGCGATCGACCGCGCACAGGAGGCTGCGTCCGCCGCCGTAGTCGGTGTGCTTGCCCAATACTTCAATACGGCCGGGCACCCGGAACGCCATCGGCGCTGCTCCTGCCCCGCCAGCGCCGAATGCGGCGAGCTCGCGCTCGAGCAGCGCGAACGTATTGCTTTCCGGCCACTCCCGCGGCGCGCCCATCAGCGGCCCCTCGGCAACCGCGACCAGCCTCCCGCGCAAGCGGCATCCAACGGTGCGCGGACTTCGATGACTAACGCTCCGTTGGGGCGGCTAACATGGAAGCTCGATGCCGCCAAGTCCAAGGGCGCCGACGCGATGACGCCACAAAGTGAAATCATCGCGGCGGCCG